>JABIRL010000089.1 GCA_018667855.1 Rhodospirillaceae bacterium | reverse complement strand
TTCTGGTGGTATTGCGGATATCCATCCATCACTGGGGCCTTGCGTTCCTCGGACCAGCGATCAATCTCGCGGCGGAAAAAATAGGCCCGGTGCTTTGGACTGCGTTCGCGAAAAGGCGAGGCACCGCCCGCCGGCACGGATTGGTTCAGATCAATGGGGCGGTGCACCAGGTCGCGGCCGGCGGCCTTGGCGATTTCCTGAATTCGGGCCGAGCCCAAATAGGCGAAGATCGAGTGCGCGGAATAGAAATATTCGATTTCGGACATGCTAAGCTCCCAATGATCTAGACCGATAACACCAATGCCGTCGCCCCCCGTCAAGCCGGAGATGACAAATGACCCTGAATATTCGCACCATCGACCATGCCGTCGTCATGGCATCGGACATGGAACGTTCGATCAAGTTCTATTGCGACATCCTTGGCGGCAAGCCGCGATACCTGCAACGCTTTCGCGACGGCAAGCTACCGGTTCTGCCGATCCAGCTTGGCGGCGCCGTGATCAACCTGCAATATCTGGATAAGCCGGCCTATCTGGTGGCCGAAACCCTGGATGCCGGCACCCTGGATGTCTGTTTCCGCTGGGACGGCCCCATCGGGGAGGCGGTGGAACATCTGAATGAAGCCGGCATTGAAATCGTCGAGGGGCCCGCGCCACGCTGGGCCGCCGATGGGGTCTGGGGACAATCGGTCTATTTCCGTGATCCGGATGGAAATTTGCTGGAATTCCTCTCCACCGCCGAACCCATGGAGCCGCTGTTCACGGAATAGATCCACTTGCCGCGACCTTTTGCCGCTTTATCACCGCAACTTGGTATTAGGCCTTCAGGTGCGTTGACTCAGGTTTGCGGCTTCACTATTTTGCAGCGCAGCATAAACCAGCGGTCGCGATAATCCGGCCGCCCGGTGCGCGGGAACGGGATGACGCGCAACGGAAAAATTTGTACGACCTTTCCCCAATGAAGAGGCAGCTGATGAAAGTTCTCGTCGCCGTCAAGCGCGTGGTTGACTACAACGTCAAGATCCGGGTCAAGGGAGACCAGACCGGGGTCGATCTAGCCAATGTGAAAATGTCCATGAACCCGTTCGACGAAATTGCCGTCGAAGAGGCCCTGCGTATGCGGGAGGCCGGCACCGCGGACGAAGTCATCGCCATCTCCGTTGGCGTGCAGCAGTGTCAGGAAACCATCCGCACGGCGCTTGCGATGGGCGCCGACCGCGGTATCCTGGTCAAGACCGATGAAGCGCTGGAGCCTCTGCATGTGGCCAAGATCATGAAGGCCGTGGTGGACGAGGAACAGCCGGGCCTGGTGATCCTGGGCAAACAGGCGATCGACGATGATTGCAACCAGACTGGCCAGATGCTGGCAGCACTTCTGGGCTGGCCCCAGGGTACCTTTGCATCAGAGATCGCGTTGGGCGACGGCACGGCGAATGTGACCCGTGAAGTGGACGGCGGTCTGCAGACCTTGAAGCTTAACCTGCCCATGATCGTAACCACGGATCTGCGCCTGAACGAGCCGCGCTATGCCTCGCTGCCGAATATCATGAAGGCGAAGAAGAAGCCCATCGATGAAAAAACACCTGATGATCTGGGCGTCGATACGTCGCCGCGCCTGACCACCCTGAAGGTTGAGGACCCGCCGAAACGGCAGGCCGGCGTGATCGTCGAGGATGTGGCTGAACTGGTAGACAAGTTGCGGAACGAAGTGGGGGTGATCTGATGGGCGTCCTGGTAATAGCCGAGCACGATAACAGTGAATTGAAGCCGGCCACCCTGGCCGCCGTCACGGCGGCCGGTCAGTTGGGCGGCGACGTGGACATCCTGGTCGCGGGCCAGGGCTGCGGTGCGGTCGGCGAGGTGGCGGCGCAGGTCGCCGGCGTGGCCAAGGTGCTGGTCGCCGATGCGGCCGAATACGCCAACATGTTGGCCGAACCCATGGCCGACCTGGTGGTGCCCCTGGCGAAGAATTACGATGCCGTGCTGGCGGTTGCGAATACGGTCGGCAAGAACTTCATGCCCCGTGTCGCGGCGCTGTTGGATGTCAGCCAGATCTCGGAAATCTCCGCCATTGAAAGCGCTGATACATTTATCCGGCCGATCTATGCCGGTAATGCCATGGCGACGGTGCAGTCATCCGATGCCATCAAGATCATCACCGTGCGGACCACCGGCTTTGAAAAGGCCGAGGCAACGGGCGGTTCGGCAACGGTCGAGACCCTGGACAGTGCCGGCGATCCCGGTATTTCCAGCTTCGTGGGCGAGGAACTGTCGAAGTCGGAACGCCCCGAGCTAACTGCCGCCAAGATTATTATCTCCGGCGGGCGCGGCATGCAGTCGGGCGACAACTTCCCCATTATCGAAGCCGTGGCCGATCAATTGGGCGCCGCCGTCGGTGCCTCCCGGGCGGCGGTCGATGCGGGCTTCGTACCCAACGACTACCAGGTCGGACAAACCGGCAAGGTGGTCGCGCCCGAGCTGTATATTGCGGTCGGTATTTCGGGTGCCATTCAGCATCTGGCCGGCATGAAAGATAGCAAGGTGATCGTCGCCATCAACAAAGATGAAGAGGCGCCGATCTTCCAGGTGGCCGATTTCGGTCTGGTTGCCGATCTGTTCAAGGCCGTGCCCGAACTGGAAGAAGAGCTGAAAAAGCTGCCCCCGGCATAGGCCGTCATTAGAAAGAAACGCGATGATCCAAAATATTGGCGTTGTCGGCGCGGGCCAGATGGGCAGTGGTATTGCCCATGTCCTGGCCGTCGCCGGATACGATATCATGCTGACCGATACTTCGAATGCCCAGATGCAAAAGGCCTTGAAAGTGATCGAAGCCAACCTGAACCGCCAGGTCAGCCGCGGCCGGCTGGAGCAGGTCGAGGCGGTGGATGCGCTGGCCCGAATTCAGACCGTGCCGGGCTTGCCCGAGTTGGCGCAGGCCGATCTTGTGGTCGAGGCGGCAACCGAGGACGAGGATATCAAGCGCGAAATCCTCGCCGATTTGGGCAAAGTTTTGAACCCTGACGGCCTGATCGCCACCAATACCTCTTCCATTTCCATCACCCGTCTGGCCACCGTGTCGGGCCGGCCGGAAAAGTTCATGGGCATGCATTTCATGAACCCGGTGCCGGTGATGGAGTTGGTGGAATTGATCCGCGGCATCGCCACGGATGAAGACACCTTCAGCGCCGTGCGTGAAGTGGTCCTGAAGGTGGGCAAAATCCCGACCAATTCGGAAGATTTCCCCGCCTTTATCGTCAACCGTATCCTGATGCCCATGGTCAACGAGGCGGTCTATACCCTGTACGAGGGCGTGGGCACCGTGGAGGGGATCGACAGTTCCATGCGTCTGGGCGCGAACCACCGCATGGGTCCGCTGGAGCTGGCTGATTTCATCGGCCTGGATACCTGTCTGGCCATCATGCAGGTGTTGTACGAAGGTCTGGCGGACACCAAATACCGCCCCTGCCCCTTGCTGGTGAAATATGTCGAAGCCGGCTGGCTGGGCCGCAAGACTGATCGCGGCTTCTACGACTATCGCGGCGAAACACCGGTTCCGACGCGCTAGAGCATATCGCGGCTAATCGGATTCATTTGATGGCACTACCAATCCATTGGGGTAGGCGCGTGGCGTAGCGCGATGTGGGATATCGGGCAAGCCGCGCAACGCCGCCCAATGGATTGG
>JABIRL010000046.1 GCA_018667855.1 Rhodospirillaceae bacterium | reverse complement strand
GAGGCCATGTCGGTATGTACCAGCACCGTTGCCGAAACACCGCCAAAGGTGGACCGGCCGAGTTCCTCGGAGAGGATCAACGAGGCCAGAGCATTGAGGCCGGAGCCGCCATAAGCCTCCGGGTGCCGCATGCCGAGAAATCCCAGCTCGCCCATCTGGGCCAGCGTCGCCCGGGGTACCATGCCGTCCACTTCCCAGGCTTCGCCGTTGGGGATGACTTCCTCGGTCACGAAGCGGCGTATTTGATCCCGGATCAAGGTGAGATCTTCGGTCATGTGCAGGGGTTCATGCATGGTAAGGGAGGCTTCCAATTTGCGTGCTGGTGATCATGACTAATCATACTGTGTTAAGGGCCAAATAGCGTATAGTCGCCGCCTGTTACAAGAGTGATCGGCTGCCTGCTTCATCAGGCCTGTCTGTACTTTGGATTATCCATGCAATATCACAAACTGGGCAACTCCGGCCTGCGAATATCTCCCATCTGTCTGGGCACCATGATGTTCGGCGGCCGCACCGACGGCGCGGCGGCAGAGCGGATTATTGCCCATGGTAGGGACGCCGGCGTCAATTTCATCGATACGGCGGATGTTTATGCGGGCGGCCGCTCGGAAGAGATCACGGGCGCGGCAATAGCCTCCGCACGGGACGACTGGGTATTGGCGACCAAGGTTGCGGGCGCCAAGGGCGAGGGGCCCAATCAGATGGGCCTGTCCCGCAAATGGCTAGTGCGGGCATGCGAGGACAGTCTGGTCCGGCTGGCTACCGACTATATCGATATCTATTATCTGCATAAGGAAGACCCGAACACGCCGCTGATGGAAACCGTCCGGGCCATGGGCGATCTGGTTCGCCAGGGCAAGGTGCGCTATTTCGGGTTATCAAACTATCGTTCCTGGCGGGTGGCGGAGGTCTGCCGCATTTGCGATGACCTTGGGATTGACCGCCCCGTTGTCTCTCAACCCTATTACAACATCATGAACCGCACGCCGGAGGTGGAGCAGCTGCCGGCCTGTGACTTCTATGGTTTGGGCGTGGTGCCGTACAGCCCCTTGGCCCGAGGTGTGCTGACGGGAAAGTATCTGCCGGGCGCCGCCCCGGCGGAAGATACCCGCGCCGGGCAAAATGACCGTCGGATCATGCAATCGGAATGGCGCGAAGAATCCCTCGTCATTGCGCAGACATTGCGACAGCATGCCGAGGCGCGGGGCATCACCGCCGGCCAGTTCGCGCTGGCTTGGGTCATCAACAACAACTTGATACATAGCGCCATTGCCGGCCCGCGCACGTTCGAACAATGGGATGAAAATCTGGGTGCTCTGGACTATCGCTTCACGGCGGAGGACGAGGCCCTGGTGGATAGTCTGGTGCCCCTGGGTCATCCATCCACGCCCGGTTACACCGATCCATCCTATCCGATCGAAGGGCGCATCCCGCGCACGTAAGGCCGCCATGCCCCGCTACAAGCTGATCCTGGAATACGACGGCAAGGACTTCGTCGGCTGGCAGCGCCAGGCCAACGGCTTTGCCGTGCAGCAGGCCATCGAGGATGCCATACGGGCGTTCTCCGGCCAGGCGGTCACGCTGTTTGGCGCCGGGCGTACGGATTCGGGCGTGCATGCATTGGGTCAGGTGGCGCATTTTGACCTGACCCGGGAATTTCCCGCCGCCAAGGTCCAGGATGCGATAAATTTCTATTTGCGGCCGAACGCCGTCACAGTCCTTGATGCGCAGGCTGTTTCCGAAAATTTCGATGCCCGGTTTTCGGCCACGGCGCGGTATTATCTCTATCGCATCGCCGACCAGCGACCGCCCTTGGCGCTGCGCCGGGGTCGGGCCTGGCACACCCGGGGGCCGCTGGATGTCGCCGCCATGCATACAGCTGCCCAAGGTCTGCTGGGGGAACATGATTTCACCACCTTCCGGGCCGTGCAATGCCAGGCAAAATCACCCGTTCGTACCCTGGACGTCCTGGACGTGGAGCGCAGGGAGGGCGAAATTCACATCCGTGCAAAGGCGCGGTCATATCTGCACCACCAAATCCGCTCCATCGTCGGCAGTTTGAATTTGGTCGGCCTGGGCAAATGGACAGCGAAGGATTTGGTGGATGCATTGGTCGCATGTGACCGCACCCGATGCGGTCCCGTGGCACCGGCCGAGGGGCTTTACTTGACGGCCGTGAATTACCCGGAGGCTGTTTGATCCAATCCAAAGGATGAACGCAGGTCGCGCTAAAGCAGGCGGCCGGCCATAAGGCTCATCAACAGGCTCAACAAAAGGTCGAAGACAACGATGCCGATCGCCGTCAGTGTCTTGCATTGCAGGCCGATCCGGGCCACCAGATAGCCGTAGAACAGCATGGTAATCTGTGCCGCCATCAGGATCAGCTTGGCGCTTTCGCCAGCCGGGGAAGCCGGCGGAAACAACAACACCATGGGCAAGATCACGGCCATCACCAGCACGTTGGACCAGTTATAGACGATTATGTACTGAACATAGTTCTGGCTGAGATCCAGCAGGCGGGACAGGGGTACCATCAACAAGGGAAACATCAGCCAGCCAATGGTAAAGGCGATCAGCTTTACACCAACGTAATACTCGGTCGAAACAAACGGCCCCGTGGGCAGCTCCAGCCCCGGCTGATTGCCGTGATTGAGGACAAGAAACACCACATAAAACGGCGCGACGATCAGTAAGGCCATGAATGACCGCCAAAATCCGTCGATGGTCAGATTAAAATAGTTCAGCGCATCCGGATCCATGCGGGCAATGCGCCAGGCGCCATGAATGGAACGTGTGAACTCAAGCAGCATGAAGTCCGCCGTCGGCGTTGTTGCTGTCGAAGTAATAGTCCAGAATCTGCGCATAAATGCCGGTCAACCGTTCGATGTCGCTGACCGATGCCTGTTCGTCCACCTTGTGCATGCTTTCCGATATCAGGCCGAATTCCGCCACCGGGCAATGATGATGAATAAAACGGGCATCCGACGTGCCGCCCGTGGTGGTCAGGGCTGGTTTCGTGCCGGTTACATCTTCCACCGCGCGGGAGATCAAATCGGTAAACGGCCCCGGCACGGTCAAAAAGGGCTGGGCGCCGACGCTGATATTCAGATCGTAGTCGCCGCCGACGGCATCGCACTGCTGGCGCAACCAGGCTTCCAGGCCGTCGGAGGTCTGCTCCGTGTTGAAGCGGATATTGAACAGGGCCGTGGCGTGTGCGGGGATCACATTGGCCGCCGTATTGCCCACATCGATGCTGGCCAATTCCAGATTGGTCGGTGTGAAATGGTCGTTGCCCGTATCGAAGACGTGGCCGCTCAAACGGTCCAGCATCTTAATCAGGCGGGGCAAGGGGTTGTCCGCCAGGTGGGGGTAGGCCACATGACCTTGCACGCCCCTGACGGACAAGGTGCCGGTCATGCTGCCCCGGCGGCCGATCTTGACCATATCGCCCAGGGATTCGGGGTTTGTCGGTTCGCCCACCAGGCAATGATCCAGCTTTTCGCCGCGTTCGGCCAACCATTCCAGCACCTTGACGGTACCGTTGATGGAGGGCCCTTCCTCGTCACCGGTGATCAACAGAGAGATCGAACCATCAAAGCCGCCGCCTCTTTTGGCCAGGAAAACATCGACGGCGGCGATAAAGGCGGCGACCGCGCCCTTCATATCCGTGGCGCCGCGGCCATACAGAATACCGTCCCTGATATCGGCGGCGAACGGCTCCAGGCTCCAGGCATCCGCGTCGCCCACGGGGACCACGTCGGTGTGGCCCGCGAAGCAGAAGTTCGGGCCGCTGTCGCCCAGACGGGCATAAAGATTGTCCACGTCCGGGGTGTCGGGCGCGGAAAAGGTCATCGCGTGCGTGGTAAAGCCCAGACGCTCCAACGCCGCGCCGGTAACCCCCAGGGCGCCGCCATCCACGGGCGTAACCGAGGCGCATCGGATCAGCGCCCGGGTCAGTTCCACCGCGTCCGTAGGCTTGTTATCCGCCATCTGCCGGCCTAGTCGCGCAGCAGCTCGTTGATCGAGGTCTTGGCCCGCGTGCGGGCATCGACCTGCTTGACGATTACCGCGCAATACAGACTGACCCCGCCCTCGGTCGGCATGGAGCCGGGCACCACCACGGAATAGGCCGGCACCCGGCCATAGGAAACCTCGCCCGTGGCCCGGTTGACGATCTTGGTGGAGGCGCCGATGAAGACACCCATGGACAGAACAGCCCCTTCCTCGATAACGACACCCTCGGCGACTTCAGATCGCGCGCCGATGAAGCAATTGTC
>JABIRL010000212.1 GCA_018667855.1 Rhodospirillaceae bacterium | reverse complement strand
GCGGCAGTATCGTCAACATCACCTCGATCTCCGGTCTTCGCGCCAGCACCCTGCGGGTTGCTTACGGCACCTCCAAGGCCGGTTTAATGCATCTGACCAAACAGCAGGCGGCTGAGTTGGGTGAGGTCGGCATTCGCGTCAACGCCGTCTCCCCCGGCCCGGTGGACACGGCCATGGCAAAGGCGGTGCACAGCCAGGCGATCCGCGCCGACTATCACGACGCCATTCCTCTCAACCGATATGGCCTGGAACAAGAAATTGCCGAGGCGATCTGGTTTCTGTGCAGCGACCGGGCCAGCTACATCACGGGACAGACCCTGGCGGTGGATGGCGGCTTCGATGCGGTCGGTATTGGTTTGCCCAGTCTGCGTGAAGACATGTAAGCTCGCCCGCATAAGTCCATCCATGGAATCCAAGGGGGAATTGTGATGACCGTAGAATTATCGATGTTGTTTTGGACCGTTGTTTTGGCGGCCGGCCAAATGGTGGTGGCGGTGCTGCTAACCATGACCAAGATCAGCCTGCCGGAACTTGCCGGCAATCGGGACGACCTGCCCAGTGCGGACGGCATGGCGGGCCGGGCCAAACGGGCCCATACAAATATGTTGGAAAGCCTGCCCTTGTTCGCGATCCTTATACTGGTGGCTCATGTCGCGGGACTGACCAATGAACAAACCGCCCTTGGCGCCCAGATATTCCTTGGCGCGCGTTTGGTTTATGCCATCGTCTATTTGGTCGGAATACCGTGGGTTCGGACGGGTATTTGGGGTGTTTCGGTCATCGGGATGATCATGATCGCATTGCCTATCCTGGCGGGCTGATTGCCGCCAGGTATCGTCGCCCGCGGTCGAGTGGGGCCGCAAGATTATTGATCCGTCGCCGGTTTCTTTGGATCGCCGGCTAAGACTGGCGAATGGGTTACAATTACTTCGCCGTTGCGACGGCCAGGTTTTGTGATTATGAAAAGTGTTTCCGAATCGGAACCAATGGAATGTTCGAAAACAGATCTGTAGTTATGATTACGCGTGCCCAATGAACCGATGACCATTTCGGACGAGAAAACCGATCCCTCGGCTCTGGATTCGTTGGACCGGGATGAATTGCTGCGTGAAGTGGAAAGCCTTCGCCAACGGCTCGCAGGGCTGGAACAAGGCGAAGAAAATTCCGAAGAAATACCTTCGGCGTCGAGCCAACCAAGTGAGCAATTCGCTCGTATTTTCCAACAAAGCGCTGTTTGCCTTGTAATTTCAGATATCGATACCGGTCATTTATTCCGCGTAAATGACTTCTGGTGCAAAACATTCGGCTATAGCCAGGAGGAGGTTTTCGGCAAGACCCTGGTGGAACTAGGCCTGATGCGCCCTAGCGACAACAGACGCGAGGTCCTTATTGATGTTTTGGAAAAAGAGGGTCGGGTTCGAAATTTCGAAGGACGCATGCAAACCAAGGGCGAGCAGGTTCTGACGGTTTCATACTCCTGCGACCTGATTGAGTTCGAGGGTAAAACCCGGCTGTACACCACGATCACCGATAATACCCAACGGGCTGAAGCGGAGCGCCTTTTCGCCGTCGCGTTCGAGGATAATCCGAACATCGTTACCATAACGCGGGCCCGTGACGGCTGCTTTATAAATGCCAATAAACGTTTCCTGGAATACTATGGTCTCGACAAAGCGGATGTGATCGGGAAAACAGGGACGGAATTGGGCCTGTGGCCGGACCAGGACGATCGGCAGGCCTTTGCCGCGGCGCTGCGACAACACGGCAGCATTCGTGATTTTCCAATTCGCTGGCGTTCCCCAAATGGCGGTATCGACCATATTCGGTTTGCCTCGGATCAGATGGAAATGGGCGGCGTACAGACATTTTTCAATGTCGGTCGGCTGGTTACCGATGAACTGGCCATGAAACAGGCCCTGAGTGAAAGCGAGGAACTATTTCGTTTGCTATTGGAATCGGCGCCGGTACCGCTTTTCATAACCGCTGACGGCATTTTCCAATTTGCCAATAAGATCGCCTGCGAAACCCTTGGCCGCCGCGAGGAAGATTTGATCGGACAGCCGACGACGGTCTCCTTTGTCGATTTGGTCGACAGGGATCGGTTCTTAGCATTGCTTGACCGGGACGGCAGGGTTGAAAATTTCACCCTGCAACAGAAACGTCCCGATGGCAGCACCCTCTGGGCCGCCATGAGTGCCGCCAGGGTTACCTACCAGGGTCGACCGGCGAATTTGATCGGGTTGCAGGACATAACCGAGCGAAGGGAGCTTGAATCCGCCCTTCGATTGAGCGAAGCGCGGTTTCAGGACTTTGCCGATATTGGTTCGGACTGGTTGTGGGAAATGGACGCCGACTTACGGTATACCTATTTTTCCGACCGGCTGCAGGAGTTGACCGGGATCTCGCCAAACCGATCTTTGGGACGGACCCGGCAACAAGCTGTACGCGGCGATGAGGAAGATAAACATTGGCGACGGCATCAGGCGGATCTGGCAGACCGCAAGCCGTTTCGCGATTTCCGCTATACCTACACACGGGACGACGGCCGCAAACTTCACTGGTCCGTTACCGGTAAGCCGGTGTTCGATGATGAAGGCAACTTCCAAGGCTATCGTGGAACGGGCACGGATTTCACGGCCGAGGCCGAGGCCCAGGAAAAGGCGGCGGAACTTCAGCAGCGCTTCATCACGGCGGTGGAGCATATGCCGGTGGGCATTGCCCTTTATGACGAGCATGATGGACTGGTCCATTGGAACGAGCGTTATCGAAGCACCAACGAGGAAGTCGGGGATATCGCCGCGCCGGGCGTGACTTTCGAGACATTGTTACGAAGCCGCGTGGCGCGCGGTACTATCGACCATATAGGCGATGATCAAGAGGCCTGGATAGAAGAGCGGATGGAACGCCATCGCAATCCCAGCGGTGTGATCAGACTGTCGCTTAGTGCCGGCATTTACGAAATTGGAGAGCACAAAACCCCCGACGGCGGCACATTGGTGATCATGGCCGACATCACCGAACAACAAGCCGCCGAACACAGTCTGCGCCGGGCCAAGGAAGAGGCCGAATTCGCGGATCGCGCCAAGACGGAATTCCTCGCCAATATGAGCCACGAGTTACGTACACCGCTGAATGCCATTATCGGCTTTTCCCAGATGCTGGGCATGGGCCTGCATGGCGATTTGAACGAAAAACAGAGCGAGCAGATCGACTATGTGATCAAATCGGGCGAACATCTGCTGGATCTGATCAGCGACATTCTCGATATCGCCAAGATCGAAGCCGGCAGCGCGGAATTATCGGAAGAGACCATCCAGGTCGACAGCATGATCACGGCTTGCCTCAACATGGTCAAAGCCAAAGCCGATGAAACCTCTCTGCGATTGCTAACTGAAATTCACCCCGATTTGCCACCCTTGCGCGGTGATTTGCGCATGATCAAACAAATTCTGTTGAATTTACTATCAAACGCGGTGAAATTTTCAGCTCAGGGTGAGCAGATCAAGGTTTCAGCCGGGCTGGAGGGCGAACGTTTGTGGATCGACGTTGTCGACCGAGGGATCGGCATCGCGGCCGCAGACCTGCCGCGGGCGTTATCCACCTTCGGCCAAGTGGACAGCGCCATGAACCGCACCCATCAAGGCACGGGCCTGGGCCTCCCCTTGGCCAATACCCTGGCCGAACTGCACGGTGGCGAGTTGGAAATCAACAGCGTACTCGGCGCCGGCACCACGGCCCGGATCTGGTTTCCCAAGGAACGGCTCTGCCCCATGGACACATCATCTTAAGACATGCTCTGATCCTCCCCCCTAGCGCATGTCGCGTTCAATTGAACGCGCGGCCATGCGCTAAAACCTTTAAGATAGAGCAACTTATCCGCGGTCAATTGAATCCAATTAACCGCGGGTTGCTCTAATAGATAAGGAGGCCTCCATGAAATTCCTGCAGCCGCCCGATTGGCCCCGCCCCAAGGGGTATAGCAACGGCATCGCGGCCCGTGGCGAAATGGTGTTCGTCGCCGGCATCGTCGGCTGGAACGCCGAGGAGGTCTTCGAGGCGGAGGATTTCGCCGGCCAGGCCCGCCAGTGCTTCGCCAATATCACGGCGATTTTGGCCGAAGCCGGGGCCAAACCGGAACATGTCGTGCGCCTAACCTGGTACGTGAATGACCGGGCCGAGTATCTTGCCGCCGGTAAGGCGGTCGGCGCCGCCTATCGGGAGTTCTTTGGCCAGCATTATCCGGTCATGGCGGTGATCGGTGTTGAGGGGTTCGTCGAGCAGGGCGCCAAGCTGGAAATCGAGGCAACGGCGGTTATTCCGGAATAGAGCAACCCGCGGTCGATTGGATTCAATTGACTGCGGATAAGTTGCTCTATCTTAAAGGTTTTAGCGCATGTCGCGTTCATTTGAATACGACATGCGCTAGGCCCAAATTGAGACCGGAATTTATATTGTTTGGGTACCAAACAATATTGCGCTATTATGATCCTCCAACAGAGGAGATTTGCCGTGAAAACCATCCTTTCCCTCACCGTCAATGGCGTCGAACGTGATGATGTCGTACCGGACAACCTGCTGTTGGTGGACTATCTGCGCGACAAAATCGGCCTGACGGGAACCAAGATCGGATGCGACGGCGGCGAATGCGGTGCCTGCACCGTATTGATAGACGGCCGGCCGCGACATGCCTGCCTGACCCTGGCGACGACGTGCAAGGGCGCGACGGTGGAGACCGTGGACGGTTTGTCCCGCGACAGCCGCCTGACGGCCCTGCAAAGGGGCTTCAACGAAAAACTGGGCGCCCAATGCGGCTTTTGCACGCCGGGCATGATCATGGCGTCGGAAGCCTTGCTGCGGCGTAATCCCGACCCCAGCGAGAACGACATCCGTGATGCCCTGGCGGCCAACATCTGCCGCTGCACCGGCTATGTTAAAATAATCGAGGCGGTGCAATACGCCGCCAAGGCATTGGCCGAACAGGAGCTGGTAGCATGAACGAGATGCGCCCGGTTCAAACCATCGGCGTTGCCCAGCCCCTGGTCGACGGCCCCGAAAAAACCACCGGCAAGGCCATGTTTGCCGCCGATTTCGATACGACGGAGGCCCTGGTGGGCCGCATCCTGCGCGCGCCCGTGGCGCATGCCCATATCACCGCCATGGATACGTCCAAGGCCGAGGCCCTGCCCGGCGTCGTCGCGGTGGTGACGGAGGCCGATTGCGCCGATAGCTATGGCGTTCTGCCCATCGCCATGAACGAATGGGCCCTGGCCCGGGGCAAGGTGCGGTATCGGGGTGAGCCGGTGGCTGCGGTGGCGGCGGTGGACGTGGCCACGGCGCAACGGGCCCTTGATCTGATCGAGGTCACATACGAGGAACTGCCCGCCTACTTCACGGCGGAGGCGGCCCGGGCCGAGGGCGCGGTGCAGCTGCACGAGGAAAAACCGGGCAATATCGAGCGTGATGTGGAGTTCGATCTGGGTGATGTGGACAAGGGTCTCGCCGAGGCCGATCTGGTGCGAGAAATCGATGTGCAATGCGCCGAGGTTTGCCAGGTGCAGATGGAACCGCATGCCGCCTTCGCCGAATACGATCCGGGCCGGGAACAGCTGACCATCCGCCCCTCCACCCAGGTGCCCTATTATGTGCACAAGATGCTGGCCCGTACCCTGGCCATGGCGGACAGCAAGATCCGCGTCATCAAGCCGCACATTGGGGGCGGTTTCGGCGCGCGTACGGAAACCCTGCAAAGCGATCTGATCGCCGCCCTGCTGGCGCGCAAGGCCCGCGGCACGGTGAAAGTGGTGCTGAGCCGGGAAGAGACATTCATTACCCATCGCGGCCGGCCGGAATCCCAGATCAAGATGAAGGTCGGCATGAAGAAGGACGGCACCATCACGGCCGTGGATTTTTCCGCCATACAACGTGGTGGTGCCTACAGCGGCTATGGCATTGTCACCATTCTTTATGCCGGCTCCATGATCTATGGCTTGTACGATATCGTCTCGGCCCGTTTCAAGGGCTGCCGAATTCTGACCAACACGCCGCCCTGCGGCGCCTTTCGCGGCCACGGCACGGTCAAGACCCGCTTTGCCTTTGAAAACCTGATCGACGGCATGGCCACGGAACTGGGACTGGATCCGTTCGCGGTACGCCGGGCCAATCTGCTGGTCGCCCCGACCATGACCGAGAATGATCTGCTGGTGAACAGCTACGGCCTGGACCAATGTCTGGATTGGGCCGAGGAAGCCAGCGGCTGGAAAGCGCGCAAGGGCAAGCTGGGACCCAACAAGGGCCTCGGGATGGCCTGCTCCCATTATATTTCCGGCGCCTCGAAACCGAAACACTGGACCGGCGAGCCCCATGCCACGATCCATCTGCGCCTGGATTGGGACGGCGGCATCACGTTGTTGACCGGCGCGGCGGAGATTGGCCAGGGCTCCTCCACCGTGATCGCCCAATGCGCGGCGGAAACCCTGGGCATCGATTTGGGGCGCATCCGCGTCATCGCCGCCGACAGCGCCATTACGCCCAAGGACAATGGCTCCTATTCCAGCCGGGTCACTTTCATGGTCGGCAATGCCTCGATCGACGCAGCCCAAAATCTGAAAGCCAAATTGGTTGAGGCCGCCGCGCGGAAGCTGGAAATCGCGCCGGAAGATGTTGAATGCCTGGGCGAGGTCTATCGCGGCGGCCAGCAGGACCAGGGCTTGACCTTCGATGAAGTGGCGGCCGCCGCCCTGGAAGGCGAAGGGACGATCACCGTCAAGGGCAATTTCGACACCATCCCCGAATCCTGGGGCGGCCGCAAATATCGCGGCGCGGCCATCGGCGGCACCATGGCCTTCAGCTATGCCGCCCAGGTGGTCGAGGTGACGGTTGATCCGCATACGGCGGAGATCACGGTGGACAAGGTCTGGGTCGCCCATGATTGCGGCAAGGCCCTGAACCCATTGGCTGTAGAGGGCCAGGTCCAGGGTTCGGTCTGGATGGGCATGGGCCAGGCGCTGTCGGAGGAAACCAAATTCCATGACGGCCTGCCCATAGCCGCCAATATGCTGGACTACCGGGTGCCGACGATTATTGAATCCCCGCCCATCGAGGTTGGCATTATCGAGGCTTCGGACCCCCACGGGCCTTTCGGGGCCAAGGAAGCCGGCGAAGGTTCGTTGAGCGGTTTCCTACCCGCCCTGACCAACGCCGTGGCCGATGCCGTGGGCGTACGCCCCACCGAACTACCGGTCACGCCGGACCGGCTGATGGAACTGCTGGAGAAAAAAGCCCGCGACGACCGGGCGGCGGCAAGTACCGATGGGGGGACAGCCTGATGGAATTCATGCCCGAGTTGGACCTCCATCACCCCGCCACCGTGGAAGACGCCATCAAAGCTTACGCGGATGCGCCCGACGGCCGTTACCTGGCGGGCGGCAGTGACATGCTGGTCAATATCCGCCGCGGCATCGAGCAGCCGGATACGTTGGTCTATCTCAACGGCATACCAGAGATGCACGGCATCACGGACAATGGCGACCATATCACCATCGGCGGCGCCACGATCCTGCGGGAGGTCGCGGAGAGCGATCTGTTGGGCGAACACTTCACCGCCGTCGCCACGGCCGCCGGCGAGGTGGCCGGGCCCAGCCATCGGGAATACGGCACGCTGGGCGGCAACCTGTGCCTCGATACCCGCTGCGTGTTCTATAACCAGAGCGAATGGTGGCGGGCGGCGAATGATTACTGTCTGAAGTATCGCGGCGAGATCTGTCACGTGGCGCCGGGCGGCAAGAAATGCTTCGCCGCTTTCTCTGGCGATGTCGCGCCCGCCCTGCTGATCTTCGATGCGGAAGTTGAAATCGCCGGCCCCAATAACGAGGGCGGCCGCCGGCGCATCCCCCTGGCGGAGCTTTACAATAACGACGGCATGGATCACCTGACCCTGACGAAGGGCGAACTGGTTGTGGCGGTGCACATCCCCAAACCGCAAGACGGGGCGAGCTCGGGCTATGCCAAATCCCGCGTTCGCGGCTCCATCGATTTCCCCCTCGCCGGCGTCGCCCTGCGCATCGCCGTGGCGGAGGGCAAGATCACCGATTTACGCGTCGCCCTCACCGGCATCTCCCCCCTGCCCTTCCTGGCCAAGGGCATGGAAAAATTCATCGGCCGCGAACCGGACCAAGCCTGCCTGGAAGACCTGCGCGACCGGATCAGAACCCAGGCCAAAGCCATGAAAACTACCATGACCCCGCCACATTATCGTCGCCGGGTTGCGGGAGGACTGGCACAGAAGCTGGCGGAGTCGATCTTCTAAATCACTCTTGAAACCACCAATTAACCCGCCGCCGCTTTGCCGAACATGGCGCGGGCGACCATGAGTATTGAGATATTAGAGGTGCCGTCGCTGATCTGCCGGCCGAAGTTGTTGATCCGGTATGGTGGCACTAATCGTCCACGGCGTCTCTTGCCAAAATTCGCTTGGGGATTTGATTGAAACTTATTTGGACCAGCGAAGTATATTCAAAAGTCACAATCAAAGGAGCGGAATATTCTTTGTGTTTTATACGTAAATGAACTTCGTCGTCTGGTCCCAGCGCCCTATCTAAAACAACGTACAAGTTCTTGCCATCGAACCTGGGAGGATAAGAAAGTTTCCGTTTACGACCGCTCGGAAAACGAAGCCATGCTTTCTTAATGGATCTCCATTGAGTCAGATCGTATATGCTGTTTTCGGATTTATACACAAATTTGATGGCATTCTTGATCGGCTTCTTGGTCGATATATTCGGTGGTATCACCGTCGCGAACCGCGCCTCCGCGTCCCGCAGCAGCTTGGCATAGACATAGCCCAGACGCTTGCCGTCACGATCCACCGCCAGCCAGTCTTTCGATGCAACTTTGCCCGCCACGTGAACCTTGCTGCCCTTGGGCAGGGTCGCGACCCTGGGCGCGTTCACATCGGGCGCGGCGCGGACATTGGCGTTTCGCTGCGCAACATACGTGCCCTCAATCGGTTCCAGCCTGATCGCGGGCTTTGTGGGCGGTGGCAGGGCGGCGGTTTGTTTTGGTTTGAACTCCAGTGCCCGGCTGCGGGCCAAATCGGCGAATGTACCGTTTGGATACCGTCGCAGATAGGCTTCGTGATCAGAAGCGCGCTTGCTGTCCTTGATCGATGACCAGAACAAAGCTTCCCGGTCAGTGCCGCTGGCTGACGGCGCGGCGGTCGCCCCTGGCGGCGCCGAACTGTTGAACACAAATTCACCGGTCACCGATGAGTTGATCCAGGGCTTCTGCCTGTTGTTGGTCGCCCGCGCCACTCTGACTGCAGTTTCCTTAAATACCTGCTCTAGGCTCAGACCCGGCCGATCCAGCACGCGTAGCAAGGCCTCCGTAAAAACCCCGTGGCCGCCATCTGGGCCGTCCTGGGCTGTCTGGCCGGGCGCGGCGGAGTAGACGATAGCCGTGCCCCTGATGCCCACCGGCGCGGCTGTGACCGTCAGGCCCCGGGTCGCTGAGCGTGTACGTTTGGGCAAGGGATTGTCCCGGCAGGCGTCCAGGATCACGATGTTCAGTCGTGTCCCAGCCCGTTTCATGGCCTCCAGGAGATCTTGGTAGTCCAATCCTTCATACCGCAGATCCTCCTCCGCCTCGATCTGCGCATCCGAAGGGACAATGTAGTTCGATCCACCTGACTGAATGCCATGCCCGGCATAGAACACCAGGCCGACTTCGGCGTCCGCCGCCTTGCCCTCGAACTCAGCCAGTGCCCGGCCAAAGGACCTGCGCCCCGCGTCCAGTTTCAAGATCACCTCGAAGCCCAGGCTACGCAGCTTCTCGGCCATCCCCCTGGCGTCTGCACGGGCATTATTCAGGGCGGGTAGGGTGTCATAGGTGTCATTGCCGATCACCAGGGCCACGCGCTCGGCCGCCTGGGCAGCGGGGACGAGCAGGACAAGGGCGCACAAAACAGCGAGCAGCGACGCCGCATGCGTGACCGATCTGTTCCCGTTCCACAACACAGCTCAAATACCGTTCTCGGAGTTTGCCTACACCAAAGTTATGTTCCGTCTAGGGCGATTTTTTAATGCTGCTTCATGAGCGGGCCCAGGTCAACCGGAGTGCGAGAGCAGGTGAACGCGAAACGCTTTTTTCAATGTCGCCATAAACCCTGCGATCGTGGCATGCAATTTTGTCGGAGCTGAATTTCGGTGACAGCTTACCCAAAAGCCTGGCGCGTCCTCTCACCGCCTGGCCCCTCCTGGCCCCTCCTGGCCCAAGGGCATGGACAAATTTCCGGGCCGTAAGCCGGATGAAAGCTGCCTCGAAGACCTGCACGACCGTTTCCGATCCCAGGCCAAAACGATGAAAACAACCATGACCCCGCCGCATTATCGGCGGCGGGTCGCCGGAGGTTTGGCGCAGAAACTGGCGGAGTCGATGTAGATTACAAAAAGCAAGACCTGACCCCAAGATTTCTTAATTTCCTGGTTTTCGTTTCCAATTTTTGGAACAGATTCCAAAACCCCAATGTCGCATTTATGAAATAATAATCATTGAATGGGAAGTTGCACCCTCAGGCGGCAAGCAAAATGGCAATGTTGACGTCTAAAAGGGGCACTATTCTCATGACCTATATTGACAACTTCAGAACCAAATCAGCTCCTGAAGCCAGGAGAGTTGTTGTCCAGCGGCTCAATCCCACGGTCGTCAACTTTGAAACGCGAACTTTATGCAATTCAACTTGTAGCTTCTG
>JABIRL010000055.1 GCA_018667855.1 Rhodospirillaceae bacterium | reverse complement strand
ATACGGATCGCGGTTTTCTGAATTTCCGCGCCTTTCTTCTGCAGCAGGGGAAGCCTTGTCTTTTTGGCGTCCGCGATGAAGCCGGGAGAATTGACCGTTTCCCAGAACGCTTTGCGCAGGGGCTCCACCAGCTTCTTGGGTGCGCCCGGGGGCAGTACGAGGCCGCGTCCGATAAGGCTCGATGTCGCGATCAGGTCGGCGGCCGCCTTTTCGTCCGGATCGGTGACCAGTTCCTGGATCAACGGCGTATTGGGCCAGTCCTTGTCGCGGGTGAAACCGCTCTGGATCAGTCCGACGGCAAAGGAACTGCTACCCTTGAACCAAGCTTCCTTGTCGTTCTTCCAGCTTGCCCAGGCCAGAGATATTCCGAAAACCTCACCCTGTTCCATGGCCAGCTTGGTCCGCGCGGAGCCTTTGTAGCCGGTAACGATCTTGAACTTGGTGCCGACCAGCCCATTGGCCAGGCTGGTAATGATAAAGGTTGGCGACCCCTTGCCGGTCGATCCCATGATGACCTGTTTCATCTGGGCCTGCTTAATGGAGGTGACCCCCGTATCGCGCCGGACTGCAATCAAATTATTGGATCCGAATACCCGGCCCAACCACGTGAAATTGCGCGCATCATACTTGACCTTCTTGGGCCGCAACACTTGCGAAACCATGGACATATCGGGCGGCATATGAAGGTTGTAGCCTTGCTTGGGCATGGCGTTATAGGCGAAATTCGCCGATTTCAGACCGCCGGCGCCCGGCATGTGCTGGACAACGATTGTCGGATTTCCCGGAATGAAATCCCCCAAATGCCGGGCCAATAGCAGTGACGTTTTGCCGTATGTGCCGCCGGAGCCGTAGCCAAGCAGAATGGTGATTGTCCTGCCTTTATACATATCCGCGATATCGTCGGCCTGAGCGGGAACAGCCAGCGCCGCCCCCATGGTCAGCGCCAACGCGCCGACAAGTGCTTTCTGTTTCATGATCATCCCTGTCAAAAGTTTATTGCAATATGAGTGTGACCCGACTTGACGCCAAAGGCAATTGCCCTGCCCTTTTACGCCCCGCAGCATTTTTTATATTTCTTGCCGGACCCGCAGGGGCAGGGCTGGTTGCGGCCGATTTTTTCGACCCGGACGGGATCGCCCTTCAGGTTGGTTTCACCGTCCACATAAATCCACCGGCCGTCTTCCCGGCGGAAACTTGACCGCTCACGGTGAACCCCCAATATGCCGTCCCGCTTGAACTGGGCGGCGAATTCGACCGTACCCGCATCATCATCCTCGCCGCCATCGGCGGTCTTGAAGATTTCCAACCCGACCCATTCGACGGCATTCATCTCGTTTTCGTCCGCCGACGAATCAGACTCTTCATCGGCGACCTGGGTGCTTTCCACATAGGCCATGTCGGCGCGGGTAAATGCCGTGTAGCGGGACCGCATCAACGCTTCCGCCGTAGGCGCGGGGACATCGCCCGCTATGATCGGTCCGCAGCATTCATCCAGATCAGTGCGCGAGCCGCAGGGACATTTCGCCATGGTTTGCTTTTCCTTTTTATTTCAGCTGGTGACGGTCTTGGCCACGGCGCTGGTCCGCGCATCCATGCCGCCGAAGAAGAACGTGTCCTGCCAGCTCGGGCGTTCGGCAAGCCGCGCCAACCAAGCGTGCACGGACGGATAGGCCTCGGTATCGGTGATATCAGGCCGGAGATCCGTCATGCGCTCCACAAACGGAACCATGGCGATATCGCCCAATGACAATTCGTCGCCGGCCAGAAAAATTCCGTCGCTCAATGCCAGCTCCATGCGATCAAAAGTTTGCCACATCTTGTCATATGCGCCGTCCAGCTCGGCGTCGGTAAATCCGCCGCGCGCCACCTGCTGCCAGCGCGATCGGCGTTCTTCGGTGGGAACCCGTTCAAGAACATCTTCCAGCTCTTGATCGGACAGTTTTTCCGCCACTGGCCGGCTCAGCTTGTCCCAGGTCGGCACGTAGACGGCGGCATAACCCACCTCATCGGACCATTGCTCCCATTCGGTCATGCGGGTGCGCCCTGCGTCATCACCCGGCGACAGGGACGGGTCGGGAAAGGTCGCTTCCAGATAATCGATAATGTGGGTGGATTCGCAGATCGCCTCGCCGTCATGGACCAGGGTCGGCACCACGCCCTTTGGATTGAGCTTCAGGTACGCCGGGTCATGCTGCTCGAACTTCTGCAGATTGAGCAGGTGGCTTTCCCACGCGAGGCCCTTTTCGGAGAGGCACATCCGAACCTTCTTGGAACATGTCGAGGCAAGCCCGTGATACAGCGTCAGCACGATTTTCGATCTCCGTCATTGCCAGTCTGGGCTGATAGGT
>JABIRL010000151.1 GCA_018667855.1 Rhodospirillaceae bacterium | reverse complement strand
GGCGAATACGAAGACGGCTCGCTTGGTGAAATATTCATCGACATGCACAAGGAAGGCTCGGCCTTCCGCAGTCTGATGGATAGCTTCGCCATCGCCATCTCGTTGGGGCTGCAGCATGGCGTGCCTCTAGAAAATTATGTCGATGCCTTCACCTTTACCCGATTTGAGCCCAACGGCATCGTTGAAGGCAATGATGTGATCAAGATGTCCACATCCGTGCTGGACTATCTGTTCCGCGAATTGGCGGTTTCCTATCTTGGCCGTAACGAATTGGCCCATGTTGATCCGGAAGATCTGCGTCCCGATACCCTGGGCGCGGGACTATCCGCGGAAGAGGCCGAGGATGATGTCCGGCAGGAAGGCCTGGCGGCCGTTCACAGCGTTGCCTCCCACGGCTATGTCCGGGGCCGCTCGCTGTTGGTCTTGACAGGCGGCAATAATGGCGGTGGCGGCGGTAACGGCAGTGCCGCCAACGGCAATAGCACCGGCAATGGTCTCGCGGCCAGCGGCAACGGAAAGTCAGCCGCGGCGGCGGTATCGGTGGCCCCGGCCGTTCAGGACGAAGTGGATGAACGGCTGGATCGCATTCGCGAGGCGCGGATGAAAGGTTATGAGGGTGATGCTTGCGGCGAATGCGGCAATTTCACCCTGCTGCGCAACGGTACATGCATGAAATGCGATACTTGTGGGGGCACATCCGGCTGTAGCTAGCGCCCCCATGAGGGCCCCTGCCTGGGGCCGGGCATTTAAGCTGCTGCGGCATCTGTAGTGTATAGTCCTCCCTGTTGAGACTTGGGCGCGGCCTCATCCCGCGCCCATTTTTTGTCTATTCCCTGCGCCAGTGGGGTTAACCCATCGTTTAGCCTCCCGACCTATGGTGAGGCCATGGAAAAAGCTGCACGAAAATCGTCCGGCGGCGGTGAGCCGGAAAAACCAGGCCTGCAGGTGCGCGAAGTCGCCAATGCGGCGCAGCGTGACAAAATTCTTGAATTCCGTAATCGCATCATGGTCGAGGAAATGGGTATCGACCCAAATTCCATGGACGAGGGCGAACAACGCGATCATGCGGCGCGGGATGCATCCGCCCGGCACCTGTTCCTGACCTCGGGCAAATCAATCGCGGGCTGTCTGCGTAGTTATACCGCTGATTTGATCGCCCCCAGCAAGGATATGAAGGACGTCTATGAATTGGAGGCGTTTTCTGTATTTCAACCGTCCTTTTTGTCCTTCACCGACCATATGGTGATCGGCAGCCGCTGGCGCGGCAGCCAGGCCCCGGCCCTTTTGACGGCCGCGGCGTTCAAACTGGCACGTGGGCTTGGCGCTCATTTCGACTTCACCTATTGTCCCCCGGCCCTGGTCGGGCTGTACGAAAAAATCGGCTACCGCTGCTATAATGGCCGCTATCTGGACGCGGGCGAAGGTTTGCAGGTGCCCATGGTCTTGGTCATGGATGATGTGGCGCACCTGAAATCGATCAATTCACCATTTGCCCCCTTGGCCATGTTGAAACCTCCCGACCAGAATTTTGTAAACTGGTTTGCCGGTCAGTTCCCAGAGTCCGTCGGCTACAAGGTAAAGGCCCTGCGTGATGAACAAAATATGTGGGAATACCTCACGCGCCAATTGCACCAGAACCCATTGCATGGGGTTCCGCTATTTGAAGAGCTGACCTACGATGAAGCCCGCCGCTTCTTGAGGAACGCAACCACCTTGGTTTTACGCGGTGGTGACAGACTGGCCCGGGCCGGGGACATGGGCAAGGAAGCTTTTGTGATGTTGTCCGGCACCGTTGAAATTCGCGACCGGAATGGCTTGGTCATGGCACGTTTTTCCAAGGGTGCCGTGGTGGGCGAAATTGCCTATTTAGCGGCTACGCCCCGTACAGCGGACATGGTGGTCACGAGCGACGCCGAAGTCCTTATTCTAACGCCTGATATGTTCCGCAAGACCATGCAAAAAGAACCGGGCATCGCCAGTAAGGTTCTGTTGAATTTGACCCTGATCCTGGCGGAGCGGTTGACGGCCACTTCGGCGCAGCTATCGGCGAACACCCAAGGATTTTAGCGGAACTATTCCTCTACACTGATCTCGGCGGCCGGTTTTGGCGCCTCCGGAACCACCGTGCGTACGTGAATTTCCTGCAGATGCTTAGGATCGGCCGGAGCCGGGGCACCCATCATCAGATCCTGGGCCTGCTGGTTCATGGGGAACATGATGACTTCGCGAATATTGGGCTCGTTTGCCAACAACATGACCATGCGATCGATACCGGGCGCGATGCCACCATGGGGCGGTGCGCCAAACTTCAGAGCGCTGAGCATACCGCCAAATCGGTTTTCGACTTCCTCCGCGCCATAGCCGGCAATCTCGAACGCTTTGTACATGATGTCGGGCAGATGATTCCGGATGGCGCCCGAGGCCAATTCGTCACCATTGCAGACAATGTCATATTGATAGCCAAGGACATCCAGCGGCGCGTCATTTTCCAAGGACGCCAGGCCACCCTGGGGCATGGAGAACGGGTTGTGGGAGAAGTCCAACTTCTGCTCAGTCTCGCTCCATTCATACATGGGGTAATCGACAATCCAGCAAAAGCGAAAGGTATTTGCCTCGACGAGGTCCAGATCCTGGCCAACCTTCAATCTGGCCAGCCCGGCCAGATGCGCGGCCTCTCCCTCCGTGCCGGCGGCGAAAAACAGACCGTCACCGTCGTCAAAGCCGGTCAAAGCCTTTAACTTGGCCATGCGCTCCTCATCCAGGCGGTTGGCGATGGGGCCCTTGCCGCCGCCATCCGCGAAGCTGATCCAGCCCATGCCCGGTGCGCCTTCATCGCGGGCCCAGTCGTTCATCTTGTCAAAAAAGCTGCGCGGGCGGGATGCCGCGCCCGGTGCGGGGATGGCCCGGACCACGCCGCCGCCGGCCACGACCTTGGCGAACAGCTGGAAATCGGAACCCTCGAATATCTCGCTCACATCGGCGATTTCCGTGGGGATACGCAAATCCGGCTTGTCGTTGCCGTATTTCAGCATGGACTCGGCATAGGGGATGCGCGGGAACGGCATGGGCGTCACCTCGCCGCCGTTGGCGAATTCCTCGAACACCCCGTGCATGACCGGCTCCACCGCCTGAAAGACATCTTCCTGTTCAACAAAGCTCATTTCCAGGTCGAGTTGATAGAACTCCCCCGGACTGCGATCGGCACGGGCATCTTCATCCCGAAAGCAGGGCGCGATCTGATAATAACGATCGAAACCAGCGATCATGGCCAACTGCTTGAACTGCTGCGGGGCCTGGGGTAGGGCATAGAACTGACCCGGATGCAGCCGGCTGGGCACCAAAAAGTCCCGCGCGCCTTCCGGTGACGAGGCGGTCAGAATAGGTGTTTGAAAATCGATAAAGCCCTGTTCTTCCATACGCCGGCGGATGGATGAGATGATCTTGCTGCGCAACAAAATATTGTCGTGCATCGCCGGGCGGCGCAAATCCAGAAAACGGTAACGCAGGCGGGTTTCTTCCGGATAGACCTGATCACCGAAGACCTGCAAGGGCAATTCCGCCGCCGCCGACAACAGATCGAAGCTCTCGATGCGGATTTCCACTTCGCCGGTGGGCAAATCCTTGTTGATGGTCTCGGCCTCGCGGGCGACGACGGCGCCTTCGATACGCAATACGCTTTCGGGACGCGCCGCTTCGACTGCTGCGAAATGCTCGCTGTCGGGTTCGATTACGCATTGGGTTATGCCGTAATTGTCACGCAAATCAATGAACAACAGGCCGCCATGGTCTCGTTTTCGATGAACCCAACCGGAAATTCTGACAGTCTGGCCCACGTCACTCTGACGCAGGGCGTCACAGGTATGACTGCGATAAATGTGCATGTTCACGATCCTTGGATTGGCTTTCTTATCGACGCGGGGCGCGGCCCCGGGCGGCGGCGCTAAACCGCACGGAACGGGCCGTTCTGTCAAGTGGGCGGTGAAAAATTCAATATAAAGCAAACCGGAATTCGGGTCATGAAATACCGGGGGCGACGAATGGCAAAAAATTGTGTATAGCTGTCCGCCATGTCGCCCAAGCGTATTACCGATCTCATCGACGATAGCGAGACATTGGCCGCCTTTTGCGCCCAGATGTCCGGTTCGTCCTACATTACCGTGGACACGGAATTCATCCGTGACCGGACCTATTGGCCGCGCCTGTGTCTGGTGCAGGTCGCCAACCATGATCTGGCCCGCGCCGTGGACCCTCTCGCCGTTGATCTTGACCTCACGCCCCTTACAGAGCTGTTGGCGAACCCCAAAGTCATCAAGGTCTTTCATGCGGCCAGACAGGACGTGGAAATTTTCGTCAATCAAAACAGCGCGGTGCCAACGCCGATGTTTGATACGCAGATTGCCGCCATGGTCTGTGGATTTGGCGATTCCGTGGGCTATGACCGTCTGGTGGAGAAGCTGGCCGGTGCTCATATCGACAAGGGGTCGCGCTTCACCGATTGGAGCCGCCGGCCCCTGAGCGACAAGCAGATCGGCTATGCCCTTGATGATGTGACGCACCTGTTGAAAGTATACGAGGCCCTGTGCGGTCAGCTGGATCAATCCAATCGCGCCCACTGGCTGGAAGAGGAAATGGCGGTGCTGACGGATACCGCCACCTACGAACAATTTCCCGATGATGCCTGGCGGCGGCTCAAACTACGCAGCCGGAATTCAGGCTATCTGGGTGTTGCCAAGGAGGTCGCGGCCTGGCGCGAACGCGAAGCGCAGCGGCGCAACATGCCCCGCGGCCATATCCTGAAAGACGAGGCAATCCAGGAACTTGCCGCCGAGATGCCGGAAACGGTCCAGAACCTGTCCCGTCTGCGCGCGGTCTCGAAAGGCCTAGCGGAAGGTCCGGGTGGTCAGGATTTACTGACGGCCATTCAATCCGGGAAAAATCTGGCAGCCGCGGACGTGCCAAAACCGGCGGCGCAAGTTGTGCTGCCGCGGGGCCTGGGCCCGTTGATCAGCCTTTTGAAAGTGCTGTTGAAGACCAAATGCGATGCCCATGACGTGGCACAAAAACTGGTCGCGACGGTCGCCGATCTGGAGCGTATCGCCGCTGACGACGATGCTGACGTCGCCGCCCTAAAAGGTTGGCGCAGGGAAATTTTCGGCCTCGACGCCCTGGATCTTAAGCATGGACGCCTGGCCATGACGGCCAAGGGAAAACGCGTGGAATTGATCAAAACGCCATGACTTGATACCCTGGTCGCTGACTACTCGGCAATACTGGGAGGACATCATGACTGCTGCAATCACTGCTCCAAAAATCTTGGGCATTCATCACAGCGCATACCTATGCCGCGACGCGAAGGAAACCCGCGATTTCTATTGCGACGTTTTGGGCATGCGCATGCGCGCCACCCTGGCGATCGACAAACGACCCGGTACCGATGATGACCTGCGCTATCTGCATCTATTTTTCGAGATGGAAGACGGCAATTTTGTCGCTTTCTTCGATCTGCCTGACAGTGTCAGCGAAGATTATTTCTACAATAAGGACAGCATGCAGGAATATCACTTCGCCTTCGAGCTGAAGGACCTGGAAGCGCAGCAATATTTCAAGGACCGGCTGGAAGGCTTGGGCCTTGCCGTGCGCGGCCCCATTGATCATGGCTTTGTCACCTCGATTTATTTCCATGATCCCAATGGCCTGCAACTTGAATTCACCGTGCGGGCGGACCGTCACGAGGCGATCCTGTCGGAAGAGGAAGCCAAATCGGACGAGGTCCTGGCCCGCTGGACGGCGGAAACAGCCGCAGTGAAGTCCGAGCGCCTGAAACCAGCGGCGGCTGAATAAGCGGATCTGAACCAACCGGCTAAATACCGCGGCACGCCGTGTCTGTCGCGGTCGCAACAAGGCGGCCGGGAGCCCTGGACCTTTGGACCGGATTGCGATACCGAGTGAGACTAATTTTTGCGCCGCGGACAACGACCAGACCGTCCTCGTCCGGTAAATTGGCGCCAACAAACATCTGGAGAGATTGAATATGGACGTTGCAGGCAAAAAGGCTGTTATTTTCGGCGGCACATCGGGTATTGGCCTGGCGGCCGCGAAACAATTAGCGGCACTGGGATGTGAAGTTATCGCGGTTAGCCGCAATCCCGATAAAGCCGGCGATGTACCGGCGGGCATCACGCTTAAACAATGCGATGTGCTGGACCGCGATGCCGTGTCCGGGTTGCTTCAGGAATGCGCGCCCATTGATATTCTGGTCAGCGCGGCGACGGGCGGCGGCCGCGCCATCGGGCCGTTTCTTTCCATGGACATGGACGGCTATCAAGCGTCTTTCGATAAACTCTGGGGTTATGCGAACGTGGTGCGCTTTGGCGCCGAACATGTGAGCGAAAACGGCTCCATCGTGCTGGTCAGCGGCACACCGGCCCGGAAATGCAAACCGGGGCAGGTATCCCTGTCGTCTGTTGGGGCCAGCGTGGAGGCATTGGTCCGCGCCGTCGCGCCGGAAATCGCGCCAAAGCGCATCAACGTGGTTGCGCCGGGTACCATCGATACCCCCATGGTCGCCATGGAGGGAGACGAGCGCACGGCTTTCTACTCCAAAGCGACGGCTACGAATGTTATTCCCCGCGCCGGCACGGCGGAGGAAGTGGCCCAGGGTATTGTCTTCATGGCGCAGAACGATTTTGTCACCGGCACTACCATTGATGTGGATGGCGGTTGGTTATTGTCTTAGTGCACCGAAGATTGCCTTTAATCGGACAGGATAAGTCCGCGGCGCCCGAAACTTCGCGCCATGGCCTTGAGGCGTTTAGCACCGGCTTCCCCGATCAAATGCGCGGCTCCTGTCGCGCAGTGCAGGGTGATCGTATCGTCATCAAGGCGTAACTGGTAATCGGCCAAGAGCTCCATGATCCCACCAGATAAGGTATGGGCCAGGCGCAGGGCCTGGCCCACCTGACGGGACCAGAGTTGATCTTCATCCTCGATCAGGCGTTCAAAGGGTTTCACCCAGTGACTGTCGCGGCGATGGGTGTAGCGGTAGCGGATGGCCAGGGCAAGCATGATCCGCTGATCATGATCCAATCCAATGAGCGGCGCACGCATGACATCCGCCATGGCGTGATCGGGGCGTTCCTCGGGATGGATGCGCCAGCCGATATCGCTCAGCAAACAGGCCGCGAAGCGCAATCGCCACTCACTCTCCGTTTCTTTGGCGAAAAGAGGCGCCAGCCAATCGGATAACTTGGCGCCGTCGCCATGACCGTGACCCAAGCCGTTTTCACCATGTCGCGCCGTGGCCATGGCGATCAAACGGCAGGATGCCAGCAAGGGATCGGCGGCCTTGTGTTCCGGAGTAAGATGCTCGTACAGGATACCGTCCCGCAAACCATGGTCGGAAAAGACAACCCGCTTGGCGCCGCTATGATGCAACAAACGACCCAGAATACGGGCCGCCAGCGCCAAGGTATCCAAACGGTCTTTCGGCGCTGCATCTATCCGGCGCAGGCTTTCCAGACTAAGGCCCGCAAACAACTGACACATCGCCTCAACCCGGGCACTGGGTAATGTGTAGCCATGCAGCACACGCAAAGGATACCGGGTCCGTGCCATTTCAAGTCGGCCCAAACTGCGCCAGGCGCCACCAACAATGTAAAGATCGCCATTCCTGATCCGCGACAGCCAATCGACCTGGGATAGCCCATGGTCAATTTCACGGTCCAGGTCGGCGCCGGCACCCCCTGCTGCCGCTGCCAGACGCAATGTTCCCAGCGGCAGGCTGGTACGTTGGCCGACGCCATCCAGCAGATCTGGATCCAGATGGATCAGTTCCAGGCTGCCGCCGCCCAGATCACCAACCAGCCCGCGGGCCCGAGGACTGGCGGCCATAACGCCGCGGGCGGCCAGCCGCGCCTCTTCCTCACCGTCCAGAATGCGTACGGTGATACCGGTCTCCGCAGCGATGTGGTCAAGAAATTCTACACCGTTAACGGCCTCGCGCACCGCCGCTGTCGCGACAGCATCAATCATGCCCACATCCATGGCATCCGCCAAATAGGCAAAACGGCGCATTGTATCCATGGCCAATTTCATGGCGGTTTCCGACAGGGGGCCGCCCGGCACCTGATCGCGTCCCAGGCCGCACATGGCTTTTTCATTGAACAACGGCGGGGCCGCCAGAGCGGTGGCCGGATAGATCACCATACGGACCGAATTCGATCCCACATCAATGACCGCCATTCGGTCCCGGTTAGGGGGACCGTCGGACGGCGCCTCGACTAAGGTCATTCCAAATCCAGGGCCAGGCGCAGGTCCGCCTTGCCACTTTTCAACGCGCTGCCCCGACCGGACAGACTGGGATTGGTCATGAAATATTGATGGGCCGAGAAATCATCTCCCTGAACCATGATGCGTTCATATTGATCATTTGCATTCAAGACCCAGCTTTGGTCCCGGTCATTGAAATTCGCAACCATGATCTGGCCCATGATCTGCTCGTGCACTGTTTCGTTTTCGATCGGGATCATGGCCTCGACCCGGCGATCGAAATTTCGCGGCATCCAATCGGCGGACGAAATAAAAACCTTCGCCGATGGTGAGGGCAGGCCATGGCCGGCGCCAAAACAGGCGATGCGCCCGTGTTCCAAGAAACGGCCGACGATGCTTTTTACGGTTATATTTTCTGACATGCCTGGAACACCGGGACGCAGACAGCAAATACCACGCACGATCAAATCGATCTTCACACCGGCGCTCGAGGCACCATACAGGGCATCGATGATCTGGCTGTCCACCAGAGAATTCAACTTGGCCCAGATAGCGCCGGGTCGTCCGGCCTTCACATGCGCGATTTCCTGTTCGATCAAGGCTAATATTGAATCCCGCAGGCCAGCGGGAGAGATCACCAATCGATCAAAATAAGCGGGTTGCGCATAGCCGGTCAGATAGTTGAATAACCGCGCCGCATCCGCGCCCAAATCCGGATCGGCCGTAAAAAACGATAAATCGGTATAACTGCGGGCGGTGACGGGGTGATAATTACCGGTGCCAAAATGCACATAGGTCAACAAATCCTCACCCTCGCGACGGGCCACGTACGAGACTTTCGCATGGGTCTTCAAATCCATGAAACCGTAAACAACGTGGACCCCGGCCCGTTCCAGGTCCCGGGCCCACTTAATGTTGGCTTCCTCGTCAAATCGGGCTTTCAGTTCTATCAGTGCGGTGACGGACTTGCCGCCCTCGGCCGCGGTAATCAATGCCTTGACGATCGGTGAATCGTCCGAGGTCCGATACAGCGTCTGCTTGATGGCGATGACATCCGGGTCGTCGGCCGCCTGGCTGAGGAACTGCGCCACCACGTCAAAGCTCTCGTATGGGTGATGGACCAAAATGTCCTTGGCCCTGATGGCGGCGAAACAATCGCCGCCCAACTCGCGAATACGCTCGGGGAACCGCGGATTATATGGCTCGAACTTCAGTTCAGGCCGGTCGTCGACGATCAACTGGTCAACGTCCGCCAGGCCCAGGGCTCCGTCCACCGCCATCACTTCCCGCCGGCCGATATCCATATTGCGGGCAACGAAACGCCGCAGATCATCCGGCATGGCGGCATCCACCCAAAGGCTGATGACGCTGCCCCGCCGCCGCCGTTTCAAGGCTGTTTGAAAAAACCGCACCAAATCCTCGGCCTCTTCCTCGACCTCGATATCGCTATCGCGGATAACTCTGAACAGGCCTCGTCCTTCGGTCGAATAGCCGGGAAACAGCTGATCAAGGTACAGACCCACCAGATTTTCCAGGCTGATAAATCTGATCGCCTCGCCCGGCAGGCGCACGAAACGGTCAACCAATTGCGGCAAGGGCACCAGGGCATTCATGAAACTGTCATCGGCCTCCCGGCGCAGTTGCAGCACCATGGCAAAGCCCAGATTCTGGATGAAGGGAAAAGGATGGGCCGGATCGATCGCCAACGGAGTCAAAACGGGGAAGATTCGCTGTAGAAAATGCACGGCCAGAAAATCCCGTTCTTCATCCGACAGATCTTCCGGCTCAACCAAGGTTATGCCGGCTTCCGCCAACTCGGCGGTCAATTCCATCCAATAGCGGCCCTGTTCCGCCATGATCACGCCAGCCATGTCATTGATGGCGGCCAGTTGCTGTGCCGGCGTGCGGCCATCGTCGCTGACCTGGTCGATCCCGGCACGCAACTGTCCGTGCAGGCCGGCGACGCGCACCATATAGAATTCATCCAGGTTGGTGGCTGAAATAGACAGGAAGCGCAGACGCTCCAATAGGGGGTGGGCTGGATTGCGCGCCTCTTCCATCACTCTTTGGTTAAAGGCCAGCCAGGATAATTCGCGGTTGATGTACCGTTGGCCAGGTTCGGTCGGCTCGGCCGGGACCACCGGAATGGCCGTGCCGTCACTTTCCTTTCGCTTCGCCTGCGCCACCGCCCGGCCCTCCTTCACCAAATCACCTAGTGGTCCGATTCTAACGGATGGCACCCATACGTGAGGATCGAAAGACCACTAGACTCTATAGATTCGTGGCGCGCAAGACACCATACAGAAAGGTTTTTCTGTTTGGTTCGCACCACTAGCTTCAGTTAGCCCGCTTCCATATCTGCGTCTTGCCAAACAGCGGCAAGCCCACATAACCGCGCACTTTCAGGGTTTCAGCATCCAGCAGGGTCAGGGTGCAGGAGTAAATCTCGCCATCTTCGGGATTGTAGATGGTGCCGTCTTCCCAAACGTCAGTTTCTTCGCCGGCGACAAAATTCGCCAGCAGGGGCAGTCCGATAATCGGCCTGTCTTGCAACGCGGCATCGGGATTATTGGCGTCATGTTTGGGCTCTCCCTTATCGTCCAGGGGTTCTTTCAACCAAACAATTGTACCGCAAAGCTTGCCGCCGCAACTCGCTATGGTGACGTGCGATTTGCCGCCCTCCGTCGCCCAGACGCCGACGGCCTCACCGCCCCAGGCGGCGGCGCCCGGCAACCAAGCCGTCAACAATGCCAGAAGGCAAGCCCGAGCTAACCGCATATCATGCTTCCCCGAATGATCATGACTTTACATGGTGCCCGGAAAGGCACCGCCGTCCATCAGAATTTGCTGGCCGGTCATATAGCCCGCATGAATACTGCACATAAAGGCGCAGGTGGCGCCAAATTCTTCCGCCGTGCCGAAACGCCCGGCGGGATTGTTGGCAGCGGCAATTTCCGTCATCTCCGCCACATCCCTGCCCTGATCCTTGGCCCGGTAGGCTAGATTGCCGCGCAGACGGTCGGTGTCAAATGGCCCGGGCAATAGGTTATTGATCGTGACGTTATGGGCGATTGTCTTTCGGGACAGGCCCGCGATGAAGCCGGTCAGGCCGCCGCGCGCGCCATTGGACAGGCAAAGTTCGTCAATCGGCGAACGCACCGTCGCGGAGGTGATATTGACGATGCGGCCAAAACGGCGGTCAAGCATGCCGTCAACCGTCGCCTTGATCATCTCAATTGGGCTGAGCATGTTGGCGTTGACGGCCTTTTGCCAATCCTCCAGGGAAAATTCCCGGAAATCTCCCGGCGGCGGACCGCCCGCATTGGTAATCAGGATATCCGGGTCCGGGCAGGCCCCAAGCAATTCAGCCCGGCCCATGATTGTCGTCACATCACAAACGACGGCCCTAACCGTAACGCCCGTTTCCGAGCGAATTTCCTCCGCCGTCGCGGCCAGGGCTTCTTCGCCACGGGCAGAGATCACCACATTGACGCCTTTTTGGGCCAGCGCCACGGCGCAGCCCTTGCCCAAACCCTTGGAAGCGGCACAAACAATGGCTGTTCTTCCGGCTATTCCCAGTTTCATAACGCCACCTTTTACAAATCCAATTCGTCTCTAATTCGCCGCCAGCAGGGCACGGGCCGAACGTACGGTTATGGCCCGCTGCCCGGACAGGGAATTGTGATCCAACCGGGTCACGGCTCGTTCCGCGGCCGCGAATGATCGTTCGATACGTGCCGCCAGGAACAGTAGCACATCCTGGCCTACCCGCACCTGCCGGTCCGCGAACATTTTCGCCATCACCGCCATGAATAACCGATCATCGGGCGGCAGAATGCCAACCGATGGCGCCGCCAACACCCGAGAACGCAAATCAGCCAAGGACAAGCCCCACTGGATCGGCGGCTTGCGGCTTGCCAGCAGCAGAAAACCGCCGTGTTCCGCCAGCAAATTGTAAAGATGCAGCAATGGTTCCGGGTCAACGACAGCATCCGCCATATCCAGAGCAATGGCACCTCGGGCCGCTAAATTGGGAACAGAAGCGGTGGTAAGCTGCGCCGGTACAATCGCGATAGCCTTGGTCTGGGCGCACCAGACCTGCAACAGGTGGCTCTTGCCACAGCCTTCCGGTCCGTGAATACACATCGCCGGGCCCGGCCAATCAGGCCAACGGTCCAGCCACGCGACGGCATCGGCATTGCTGCCCGTAACAAGAAAATCCGCCCGCCCCTGGGCCGTACGCAGCGGCAGCTCCAGGATCAGCTGATCGGCGGTATTCATGTCGCGGCGCCGCTGTCGGGCGGCTCATCCCGCCCCAGATAAAGCCGGCTGCCGAGATAATGGTTCAGAGCAAAGCGGACCATGACGCCAAGCGCTGCAGCGGCCGGCACCGCGATCAGTACGCCGACGAAACCGAACAGGGCACCGCCCGCCAACAGCGCAAACATGACCCAAACCGGGTGCAGGCCGATGCGATCGCCCAGCAGACGCGGCGTCAACACATAGCCTTCCATCACCTGGCCGACGACAAACACACCGGCAACGATCGCGATAAGACCAAACTCCCCATTTGGCAGGAACTGGGTCAACGCGGTCAGCATGGACAAAATCAATCCCAAAAGCGCGCCCACGAACGGAACGAACGATACAAGACCACTGAACAAGCCGATGATCAGACCGAATTCCAAGCCCGACAGCGTCAGGGAAAGGGCGTAGAAACTGGCCAAAATCAAACAAACCGTGCCTTGACCGCGAATGAAGCCGGCCATGACCTCGTCAATATCGGCCAGCACTTTGCGTACGGTAACAGCATATTGCCGTGGCAGCCATTCATCCAGGGCGGCAATCATATGATCGAAATCGCGCAGCAGATAGAATGCGACAACGGGGGTAATGACCAGCAAACTCAATATGTTGAACAGGGCGAGGCCGCCGCTCCAGGCCTGGCGCAGCAGACTAAATCCAAAGCCGACGGCATCCGCGGCGAGGTCCTTCACCGCGTCGCCGGCGGTTGCGTGAATGTCGATCCCGATCTTGGCGCCCAATTCGATCACAAATGGCAGCGCGGTTTCACGCAGGGCCGCGATATAGCCCGGCAAACGTTCGAAAAAACCGGAAAACTGGGAATGCAGGATCGGCACCAACAGCAACCCGGCCAGCACCATTAGAATAAAAAATAATACGACGACGATGGTGGTTGCGAGGCCTCGCGACAGACCGCGATCCTCCAACTTGTCGGCGGCGGGATCGAGGAAGTAGGCCACCGCCATACCGGCCACGAAAGGCAAAAGGACCGAACTCAGCAACCACAGCAGGGCTATCAGGACCGCTAAGGCCACCAACCAATACGTTGCCTGCCTGCCTGCCGTCATCAACCCTGCTCCAACCTGTTCATACGACGCCACCATTCGATCATATATTCCGTCCCGGATGCGATCGTGGTCAACGCGGTCGCCACGATGAGCCCCTGAACATAGACCGCCGCCCATTCAAACGAAAAGGCCAGCGAAGCAATCACCAATGCCGCCAAGACAATTTGGGTCGCGGTATTCAGCTTGGACGACAAAAAAGGTTTCGGCTCATATGACTGGGCAAAAACATAGAGCAGCAATAGACCGCCGACGATCAGAATATCCCGGCTGACAACCAGGATCACCAACCAAAGTGGCAGATGCTGTTGCGCGCCCAGCACGATGAAGATGGAAACCAGCAAGACCTTATCAGCAATGGGATCAAGGTATTGTCCAAGGCGGGATTGCATCCCGAATTTTTTCGCCAGAAAGCCGTCAATGGCGTCGGACAACCCGGCCAGACAAAATACCACCAGGGCCAGGCGCCATTGATCAATCAGGATTAGCCAAACATTGAAAGGGACCGACAAAAGGCGGGCCAGGGATATGATGTTGGGCAGGGTCATTCGGCGGCCTTTTCGTTTATAACTCCGTTGCCTCCGCCACGCGTCTCCATCAGCCGTAAGGTCCAGAAGGCATCGACCAGGGATAGATGCAGATCCACCTGGGCAAGCGAGATCACCAGACTATCCGTGTCACCAAGATATTCGATGACCACCTGGGCGTCCGTTCGCGAAATTTCCTGTAGATTTATGACACTGACCATGGCCGAAGCCGCCAGGCGTTTGCGCACTTCCAGCCAGTTCGCCAGTCCAGTCAGCGGCACCAGGGCGGAAAGAGAGGTATCGGCGTCAAAGGATAACTGCGTCCGCCGTTTCCATTGTTCCTGCTGGTCGACGGCGACCCGCAGGGCCAATTGAGCCAACGCGGCCCTCAGATCGTTACCGACGGTGACCGAATAATCCAGCACTTCCGTGCTTTTTCCCTGGGGCCCACTACGCACAAGGTTGACCTGGATTTGTGGAAGACCTCCCGCAGCGAGATCGATATCGAGAATGGCGTGGGCAATCATGACATTTTCCACATTGTAGCGTGTGGCGATGGCGCGCAATTGCTCTTCCCGGCCGGCAAGGGCAGTCTGAGCCGTAATGGTGGTGATATCTTTTAGATCGCCCAGCGGCAAACGCAGCGGTAACAATGAATCGGCGGCAAGATCTAATCGGCCCCAGCCGTCGCGCCAGACATTGCCGTCCTCGAACAATGACTGCACGCCGCCTTTTTCGAAGATCGGTAAAACCAATATGGGTTTGGCGCGGGTTTCGGAAAACCGGAACCCGGCGCCGCGCAATAATTCCCGGATCCCGGCGCGATGGAAACGCACGGTCAATTCGGCCAGATAACGAACGGCGGATGTTTTCTCACCAGCCACGGCGACGGTCGCGACCATGGGTGCGATCACGTCGTCTTCGGGTTGAGGCAGGCTCAGGTGATCCGTACGCAGGGTAAGACGCCGCAAAACCTGTATCAACGCCTGGCGCTGGCCGTCTCGCAAGGCTTGATCACGGGCGGCCAGGGCCGAATCGGCCGTCACGTCCACCGCCAGACCGTGGACGGTGAAGATATCGTCCGCGAGCGGTCCCCCGCCCGTCCGCTCTTGGGCCAAGGCGGGGCCCAGGATACAGATATGGGCGATAAACAAGATGCAAATAGCGCGATGCCACATTACAAGATCAACCAGATGCAGTAGTCTCGCCGCGATCACCGCGGCACCAATATTGTCTATTAGTTATATCCTAGCGAGGGCGTCATCAACAGCTACACCTACAAAGACGCCGGTGTGGACATCGATGCAGGCGACCGATTGGTCGATGCCATCAAACCCTTGGCCGCCTCCACCCGACGTCCTGGCGCCAATGCCGAGCTGGGCGGATTTTCAGGCTTGTTCGATCTGCGCGCGGCCGGTTATCAGGATCCCTTGTTGCTGGCGGCCACCGATGGCGTCGGCACCAAGCTGAAAGTGGCCATTGCCGCTGATTGCCACGATTACGTGGGTATCGACCTGGTCGCCATGTGCGTCAATGATCTAGTGGTCCAAGGTGCCGAACCCCTGCTGTTTCTGGACTACTACGCCACCGGCAAGCTATCGGTCGAGGCGGCGACGGCCATCGTCGCCGGCATTGCCGAAGGCTGCCGCCAGGCGGGATGTGCCCTGATTGGAGGCGAGACGGCGGAAATGCCGGGTATGTACCGGGAAGGTGACTATGATCTGGCGGGATTTTCCGTCGGCGCCGTGGAGCGGGATGGGCTGCTGCAAATGGCGGCCATCGCCCCCGGCGATGTGGTGCTGGGACTTGCTTCGAACGGCCTGCACGCCAACGGCTTCTCCCTGGTTCGCCGCCTGATCGACGATCTGGGCCATGATTACGCGGCACCCGCGCCATTCGCTCCGGATGTCACCCTGGCCGAGGCATTATTGCAGCCTACCAAAATTTATGTGTCGTCCTGTCTCGCCGCCGTGCGGGCGGGTTTGGTCAAAGGTCTGAGCCATATCACCGGCGGCGGGCTGATTGAAAATCCGCCCCGGGTTCTGCCCGATGATACTTTGGCCCGCATCGACGGTGGCGCCTGGCCGCTGCCGCCGCTGTTTAAATGGTTGGCCGGGATCGGCGGCATCGAGGCCCTGGAACTGGCCCGCACGTTCAATTGTGGTATCGGGATGGTTGCCATTGCCGCGGCCGAGGATGCCGCGGCGGCAACGGCGCATTTCGAAAGCGCCGGCGAAACCGTATGGACCATCGGCATGATCGAGGCCGCCGACGGCCCGGCCCGGGTGGAGCTGAGCGGATTGGAGGTCTGATATGGCCCGCTACAAGATCGCCATTTTGATTTCCGGGCGGGGCAGCAACATGGCCGCCCTGATTGAAGCCTGCCGGGATGAGGACTACCCCGCCGAAGTTGCCCTGGTGTTGTCCAACCGCCCCGACGCACCGGGCCTTGAGATCGCGCAGGCCGCCAACATACCGACCCAGGTTATTGAACATGGTGATTTCGACAGCCGCGAATTATTCGATCAGGCAATGACGGAAGTGTTGACCGCATCGGGAGTGCGCCTGATCTGCCTGGCCGGCTTCATGCGGCTGCTAAGTGCCGAATTCTGCCAACGCTGGCGCGACAGCGTGATCAATATTCATCCCTCGTTACTGCCCGCCTTCAAGGGCATGCATGTCCACGAAAGAATGCTGGAGGCCGGCGTCCGGATCGCCGGCTGCACGGTGCATTTCGTGCGCCCGGCCATGGATGAGGGGCCCATTCTGGTTCAGGCCGCCGTGCCCATCGCGGCCGACGACACGCCCGAGAGCTTGGCCGCGCGCATATTGCACCAGGAACACCGCATCTACCCCCTGGCAGTGCGCCTGATCGCCGAAGGCCGGGCGCGGACCGCCGGCGGGATGGTCGCCATTGATAATTATGAGTTGCCCGAACAGGTCTTGATCAATCCACCGCCGGAATTATCGAGATCGAAAACACCCTCGTGAATTTGTGAATATGTCGAACTCTAATTAACCGGCACTATCTCACCATGTTGACACCAACCACACGGCGACGGCTGTATTTGATCCTGCTGCTGCCTGTTTTGATCGGTTTGTCCCTGCTGATGTCGCTGGCCCTTCGCGCCGCCGATCCGGCGCGCGCTGCGGACTGGCAGACTGCCCGCAATGACAGCTCCCACCAGGCACCGGATCCGGCGACGACACAAGAGGCAGTCTTGCAGGTCTATGCGGCGCGGGCATTCAGCTGGCGTGGTGTTTTCGGCGTCCATACATGGTTTGCCGTGAAGCCGGCTGGAGCGGATCATTATCTCCGCCTGGAAGTCATGGGCTGGGGCGTTCGTTATGGCCAACCGGCCGTGCGGATCAGCCGGTATACGCCCGATGCCTATTGGTTCGGCAGCCGGCCCAGAATTCTGTTGGAACTGCGCGGCGCTAGGGCGAGCCGCTTGATCGCGGATGTCATGCGCGCCGCGGCGCAGTACCCTTATCCTGACAGCTATCGGATTTGGCCGGGCCCCAACAGCAATACCTTCACCGCCTATCTGGGCCGCCAGGTGCCGGAATTGGGTTTGGAATTGCCGGCCATCGCAATCGGCAAGGATTATCTGACCAACGGCGATTTTCTGGCCAATGCCCCCAGCGGAACGGGCAAGCAGATCTCCCTCTACGGATTGGCCGGCCTGACGGTTGCGGTCGAAGAGGGCGTGGAGCTTAATATCCTCGGCCTGACCCTGGGACTGGATCTATTTCCACCGGCATTGAAACTGCCGGGCATTGGTCGTCTGGGTGCCGGAATGTGATAGTCTGGGCCCATGGCGACACAAAAAATACTGCATATCACCGACTACAAGAGCCCCTTTGCCTATCTGGCCAAGGATCCGACCTACGCCCTTGAGGACGAATTCGACGTGATCGTGGAATGGCGACACTTCACGTTGGATATCCCGTCCTTCCTCGGCGCGGTGGAAACCAGGACCGAGACCGAATGGCGCAAGGTACGGTACGCCTATATGGACATGCGCCGATGGGCCAATAAACGAGGCCTGACGGTGCGCGGGCCGCGGCGGATCTATGATTCCTCCCCCGCCGGCATCGGCATGCAATATGCCCAGGATCAAGGCGTCTTCCGCCCTTACAACGACCGTGTTTTCAAGGGTTTTTGGAACCACGAACTGGAAGTCGACGATGTGGATGCCCTGACGGCGGTGCTGGATGAAGTTGGCGCCGATGCCAGCGGTTTCGCCGACTATTTGGCGGGTGAAGGGCGGCGGTTGCATGACGAAATGCGCCTGGAAACCGAAAACCTGGGCGTTTTCGGCGTCCCCAGTTTTGTTCTGGATGGCGAGATCTTTTGGGGCTATGACCGCATGGAAATGCTGCGTGAACGTCTGGCTGGAGACTGAATAGATGAAACTGGCATCCTTGAACGTGGGCCGGGACGGCCAATTGCTGGTAGTCAGCAATGATCTGGATCGCGCGGTGCCGGCCTATGGCATCGCCCAGACCCTGCAGACCGCGCTGGATGATTGGGCAAATATGGCGCCCCGCCTTACGGAACTGGCCGAAACCCTGGCTAACGGCCGGGCGACGGGTGCCTTCGATCTGGATCCGGGCGATCTGGCCTCTCCCCTGCCCCGGGCCTATCAATGGGCCGACGGCAGCGCCTACGTCAATCATGTGGAACTGGTGCGCCGGGCCAGGGGTGCGGAAATGCCGGAAAGCTTCTGGTCCGATCCATTGATGTACCAGGGCGGCTCCGACAGCTTCATCGGCCCTTACGACGACATAGCCGTTGCCTCGGAAGACTACGGCATCGATTTCGAAGCGGAAATCGCCGTCATCACCGATGATGTCCCCATGGGTGTTGATGCCGAGGCGGCCGGCCGGCACATCATGCTGGTCATGTTGGTCAACGATGTTTCCCTGCGCGGCCTGATCCCCGGCGAACTAGGCAAGGGCTTCGGCTTCTTCCACGGCAAACCGTCAACCGCATTTTCCCCTGTCGCCGTCTCTCCGGACGAGTTGGGCGACGCCTGGGACGGCGGCCGGCTGAATTTGCCGATCTTCTGCGATCTGAACGGCGAACCCTTTGGCCGCGCCAACGCGGGTATCGATATGACCTTCGATTTCCCGACCCTGATCGCCCATGCAGCCAAGACGCGGCCACTCTGTGCCGGCACCATTGTGGGCTCGGGCACGATATCCAACAAACAGGACGCGGCCCATGGCTCGGCCCTGGCGGACGGTGGCGTGGGCTATTCCTGTATCGCTGAAATACGCATGCAGGAAACCATTCAGGACGGCGCGCCCAAGACGCCATTTATGTCATTCGGCGATCACATCCACATCGAAATGCCCGATGGCGAGGGCAATACGATTTTTGGCGCCATCGACCAGGAAGTCGTGCGTTACGAGACCGGCTGAAACCATTCGCTTGGAGATTAATCGGGAAAAATGAGGTGGAAAGCCTGGAAACCGGTCTATCCCAGCTTCACGGCACGTGAGGATTTCGAACGAGGCTTCGATATTGTTTTCCGGCGCGTCATCGTCCCCGAACTCGACGAACTTGAACAGGAACGCCGCTCAATTTACGCCAAATCTCGACTATCGGCGTGGGGCGGCCTGACTGCTGGACTGGCAATTTTTGCTGTTTGCTTTCTGCCTTTTCTAGGCGAGAAACTGAATACAGTGATATTGACGTTCATCTTTGGTTTCCTATTTGCCATCATCGTAATCGCTCTGGGATATTGGTTGAGCCATTGGCTTGGCAATCCCTTTCGGAAGCGCTTGAAGCCATTGTTCGTCGAGGCCGCTTGCGCCTTTTTTCCCGATTTGAGTTATCAGGCCTCGGCCGAAGGGGCCTATGATTTGGAACGCTTGCGGCGGATCAAGTCCAGTCGCTGGTTCGAAGTTCCCGCCACACAAGGCATGGTAACTTCCGCCTTCGAGGATCTATTCCAGGGCCGCCACAGGGATACGGATTTCAAGATATTCGAAGCACCGCTGGAGCAAAAAGTTGGCGCATCACTATCGAGCCTTTGCCTTGAAATGCCTGCGCCGGTACCGGTGTCCGGCTCCGTCGTCATCGAACGCAGTGCCAGCCGTTTTGCCCTGATCCGGACGCCATCGGTGCGGGAAAATACCGTGCCGGGAGACCCGATCGGGACCTTCAACGAACACTTTCGCATCCAATGCGAGGACCCCACGGATGAAGCCAGATTGCTGACGGCGTCATTTTGCACCGCGCTGCTGGAAATCGCCGCCCTGAACGAATCCCTGGTTCATGATGACTGGCGGACACGTTTACTGTTTACCATCGCGGATGGGACATTGCTGATCCTGTTCCCCGTTACGACAGATCATTCGTTGGGTTACTACGAATTCGGCTCTGTGAAACGGTCGGTTTATGACATGGAAGACGACATCCACGCCTTTCTCCATCAGGTCATCATTCCCTACCGGATTATCGAATGTTTTTATCAGACCGGAATAATTCAGTCCTCGGATGAGGCTTCGGATCGATTATCCATCGCTACCCTGCGGCATGAATAATCGCGCATATACCGTATCATAATCTGTTAGCTGTCCGATTGTTCTTGTGGAAAAGGTATTCAGTGCCGCGGCCAGACCCGGGGGAACATTTCGCACTCCATGGCATCACCGGGTTTCAGGCCGTGGCCTTCCAGGGGCGGCGAGGTTTGCCCCGTACGCGTGGCGAAGCGGGTATCCTCGCCCAGCCAGCGCGTAGCATAAGCCCGGCGGCGACCTTGTGGCGCGGGATTGCCGGGCGCGCCGTGAACCACCAGGCCATGAAAGAAGATGCAGTCCCCTGGATCAAGATCCCAGGACAACAATTCATGTTGATCCCGCTGCGCCTCGAAATCCGGCGCGGTCTCGAAACGGGGGTCCTGGGTTTGCAATTCGGGATTGCCGGATTTAAAGAACTGCGGCGCGAACCAACGGTCCCAGCGGTGCGAGCCGGCAATAAATTCGACGCAAATATCCCGGGGTACCGGGTCCAGAGGCAGCCAGATTGAACCGACCATCCAGCCCTCTATGGGATAATAAGGTTGGTCGTGATGCCAGGGTGTTTTCTCGGCCGTGCCCGGTTCCTTGACCAACAGATGGTCGTGGTAATAGGCGACCGTTTCAGCGTCCATCATACGGGCGGCAATAGCCGCGCCGGGACCATCCAGCGCGAAACGACGGGCCGGCTCCCAACGCTGCCAGAGTTGAAAATCAACGAAGAACTCGCCAGTGCCCCCCGGCGGGGTGTTGTAACGCACCATGGGCCCGGGTTCCGCCTTGTCCGCCTCCACCGCGTCACGAAGCTGTTCGATCCATTCCAGATCGAACAGCCCCTTCAGCAATACCGCACCGTCGCGGTCATAACTTTCAACCTCCGCGTCGGTAATGGGTCGCAGTGGATCGCGGTGGGGCATGGTTTTGGCTTTAGCCGACGATTTCGGTCGCCGCGAACCAATAGGCGATCTCTTCGGCGGCTGTCTCGGGCGCATCGGAGCCATGCACGGAATTAGCCTCGATATTCTCGGCGAAATCCTTGCGGATGGTGCCTTCGGCTGCTTCTTCCGGATTTGTCGCGCCCATTACTTCGCGGTTCTTGGCGATGGCGTCCTCGCCTTCCAGGACCTGTACGACCACGGGGCCGGAAGTCATGAAGGTGCACAAATCGTTGAAGAATGGCCGCTCCGCATGAACGGCATAAAAACCCTCGGCCTCGCCGCGGCTCATCCACAACCGTTTCGAGGCAATGACGCGCAGACCGGCACCCTCCAGGCGGGCCGTGATCTGGCCGGTTAGGTTGCGGCGGGTGGCGTCGGGTTTGATGATTGAAAAGGTACGTTGGGTGGCCATGGATCGGGGCTCTCTTTAATCTCGGGAAATCGGAAATAAGTAAATTCGCGGGCGGTTTATATCGGCTTCGCTTCCGTGCCGCAACCGTGCTAAACAGCCGCCATGCTGCACATCAACGATCTGACATACCGCATTGGCGGGCGGGATATTCTGACCGAAGCCTCGGCCCATATACCGAAAGGGCACAAGGTGGGTGTTGTGGGCCGCAATGGCGCCGGCAAGAGTACCCTGTTCAAGCTGATCATGGGGGAATTGTCAGGCGATGGCGGCAGCATTCGCTGCGCGCGCCGGGCCCGCATGGGCATGCTCGCCCAGGAGGCGCCGGGCGGCTCGCAAACCCTGTTGGATAATGTCCTAGAGGCAGATACGGAACGCACTGCCCTGCTGGCCGAGGCCGACAGCGCCACGGCCCCGGACAGGATCGGCGAAATCCACCAACGGCTGCTGGATATCGAAGCCCATGCCGCCCCCGCCCGCGCCGCCGCTATCCTGGCCGGTCTGGGCTTTGACGAAGCCGCCCAGGTCCGGCCCCTTTCCGAATTTTCGGGTGGTTGGCGCATGCGGGTGGCCCTGGCCGCCATTTTGTTCGCCGCACCGGATTTACTGCTTCTTGACGAGCCGACCAACTACCTGGATCTGGAAGGTACGCTTTGGCTGGAGGATTTCCTGCGCCGTTATCCCCACACCGTGCTGCTGGTCAGCCATGACCGGGATCTATTGAACAATGCCGTTACCGCCATACTGCATGTGGACCGGGGCGGTCTGACCCTCTATCGCGGCGGTTACGATACGTTTGAGGAAACCCGCCGAGAGCGGCAATTGCAACAGGAACGCCTGCGCCAGCGACAGGAAGCCGCGCGCAGCCATATGCAAGCCTATGTGGATCGCTTCCGCTACCAAGCCAACAAGGCGCGCCAGGCGCAAAGCCGCCTGAAAGCGCTGGCCCGCATGCAGCCCATCGCCGAGGCCGTTGCCGATCCCTCCGTTAATTTCCGGTTCCCGGAACCAGACGAGCTGCGCTCGCCCATGATCAGCGTGGACCGGGCCTCTGTCGGATATGATGAAGGCGTGCCAATCCTTAGCGGCATGGATATTCGCATTGACGCCAAGGACCGCATCGCGCTGCTGGGCCGCAACGGCAATGGCAAAACCACACTTGCGAAACTGATCGAGGGACGGTTAGCCCCCATGACGGGCGAGATCAGGCGCAGCAGCAAACTACGCACGGGATTTTTTGCCCAGCATCAGATTGAGGACCTGCACCCCCAGGATACCCCCGTGGCGCATCTGCAACGGCTGTTACCGGACCTGAAGGAGCCGGCCCTGCGCGCCCGACTGGGTACTTTTGGCCTGATCCAGGATCGGGCGGAAACAGCGGTGAGGTTTCTCTCCGGCGGCGAGAGGGCCCGTCTGGTCCTGGCCCTGATCACGGCCAAGGCGCCGCACCTGCTGATACTGGACGAGCCGACCAACCATCTGGACGTGGATGCCCGCCAGGCCCTGGTGCAGGCCCTGAACGATTTTCCGGGCGCCGTGCTGTTGATCAGCCATGACCGGCATCTGCTGGAATTGACCACCGACCGGTTGTGGCTGGTGGCGGACGGCAAGGTCACGCCGTGGGAAGGGGATATCGACGACTACCGCCGCATGGCTGTGCGCAACGAAACGCCCAAGGATGAAAATCAGGCGTCGGAAAAGGACCGCCGGGCGACCCGGCGCGCCAATGCCCAGGCCCGCCAACGGCTGGCGCCCTTGCGCAAGATTGTCAAAGCGGCGGAACAGAAAATGACCCGGCTGCAAGCCGATCAGGAACGAATCGCCAAAGCACTTGCCGATCCCGCCCTGTACCAGGATACGCCCGATAAACTAGCCGATCTGAACCAACAGCGGGCCCAGACCGATAAAGCCATCGCCAAGGCGGAGGCCGCCTGGCTGGCGGCCGAAGAGACATTAGAAGCAGCACAGGCCTAGATCAAACAGCCTAAAACCGGAATCGATTTTCGGCTGATAATTTGATCTAATTCAAGTAGTTAGAGCAACTTGTCTGCGTTCAAATGAACGCAGGTTGCCCTAGGGGGTGCCATGCCGGACGTAGACCTGCCGTTTGAACGTTCCGAGTATGCCGAACGTATCGCCAAGGTTCGCCGCGCCATGGCGGATCGGGGCATCGAGCTGCTGATTGTCAGCGATCCTTCCAACATGGCCTGGCTGACGGGCTATGACGGCTGGTCATTCTACGTCCACCAATGCGTCCTGCTGACCTTGGACGGAGAGCCCTACTGGTACGGCCGACAACAGGATAGCAACGGCGCCTTGCGGACCGTGTTCATGGAGCCGGTCAATATTCTATTCTATCCGGAACACTATATCCAAACCACCGAGCGTCACCCCATGGATCACCTGAGCAGTGAGATCGATGGACGCGGCTGGGGCGGCTTGAACATCGGCGTCGAGATGGACAATTATTATTTCTCCGCCGCCGCCTATGCTTCCCTGCAAGGCAACCTGCCCAATGCTTCGTTCCGCGACGCGACATTGCTGGTGAACTGGTGCCGGGCGGTAAAATCAGAGCGGGAGTTGACCTATATGCGGCGCGCCGGCCGCATCGTCGAAGAGATGCACAAACGCATCGCCGAACTGGCCGAACCGGGCCTGCGCAAGAACGAACTGGTGGCGGAGATTTACCGCACCGGCATTCAGGGTGCCGATGGCCATGGCGGCGACTATCCGGCAATCGCACCCTTGCTGCCCTCGGGCGCGGATGCCGCCGCGCCCCATTTGACCTGGGACGACAAACCGATGCAGGCCGGCGAAGGTACTTTTTTTGAAGTGGCGGGATGTTACCGCCGCTATCACGCGCCGCTGTCGCGCACCATCTTCCTGGGCCAGCCGCCGCAAGACATTCTGGATGCCGACAAAGCCATTCAGGAAGGCATGGCCGCCGGTCTGGAAGTGGCGCGGGCCGGCAACCTTTGCGAAGACATCGCCTTCGCCTTCTTTGCCGTTCTGAAAAATCACGGCATCATCAAGGACAGCCGCACCGGCTATCCCATCGGCCTCAGCTATCCCCCCGATTGGGGCGAACGCACCATGAGCCTGCGCCCCGGCGATAAAACGGTGTTGCAGGCTGGCATGACGTTCCACTTCATGACCGGCCTGTGGATGGCGGATTGGGGCCTGGAGACGACGGAAAGCATCATCATCACGGACGGTGAGCCGGAATGTCTGGCCGACCTGCCCCGGGAATTGATGATTAAGAACTAGGTCCCAGGCGAATAATCGAACTGCAGGTTGGCTCGAATTTGGGCGCCGTGATGTTCCAGCGCTGCTGTTCAATGCTCATCTCAAGCGTTGTGTAACGGGGCCGGGCGGCGGCGGGTATGTTGGCGTCAAGGCAGGATACAGGCCGGATCAGTGCCGGATCAGCGTCCATTGAGGCCGCCAAAATTTGCGCCAAATCAACATAGCTATGATCCACGGCGCCCGTGCAGTGATAGACACCGTTGGCGCGCTCTTTTGCCATTTGAGATACCACATTGGCGACCAGATCAACGGGAACAGGGGCGAGGTAGAGGTCGTGGAAGGGTGTAATGGACGTATTCGCGCTCAGATCTCGTTGCCAGCCAGCTAGCAAATCAAGACCCGGCTCGATCACCTTACTCAGACGCAGCACCGCCCCTCGCTCGCCCAAAGCCATTACGCCGGCCTCAGCTGCTGCCTTTTGCCGGCCATACTCACAAGCCGGGCACGGGCTATCGTTCCGATTTCGCAGAGGTTTCGCGCCGTCAAACACCTTGTCCGACGACAGCAGTATGATATGGGCGCCCTGCCCGGCCATATGTTGGGCCACGGCCAGGGTACCATCGACGTTAATTCGCCGGGTTGTTTTCGGATCAGTCTCGCAATCGCCGATCCGGGCGACGGCGGCGCAGAGGATAACCACGTCCGCCGCCGGCAGATCCATGTTCGGCGCGGCTAGATCGAGAAAAGGGTGATCGTCATCAACTTGGTCGGTACGGCGGGTCGAGGCCTGAACCTGCCAGCCCTCCACCCGGAAATGTCTGGCCAAGGCGGCGCCAATGGCGCTATTGCCGCCAACGATGAGGAGACTAGGCGGAGCGCTTACCACAACAGAGCGCCAGGTAATAGTGGGCCATGGGCCAGAAGCCCGTATGCACCACCTCGTCATTCATGGAAAAGACGAAAACATTGTCGAAGTGGCGTTCCATCAGCGCTTTGAAATCGCCCCCGTGCTTGCAATTGATGTGACCGATCTTGCTTTGCGGCGAGGCGTGTTCCTGACTGTCCAGGGACGGCATGCCGACAATAAGGGCGCCTTCCTTGGTAAGGGAGGAAAGAATATTCCGCAGAAAAGCTTCTTCGTGTTCGGCGGGGATATGTTCCAGCACATCCAAACTGTAGGCGGCATCGAATATACCCGGATAGGGGCCCGACAGCATGTCGTGGACCGCCGGTGTCATGGGCCAATCGGGATGCATGCGCCGCTCGATATCGGCGATGAACACCGGATCTATATCAAGAACGGTCAATTCGCCGGTTTCCTGTTGCACCACGCGGCTGCCAAAGGCATCACCGCAGCCCACTTCCACCACCCGGCGCTTGCCCGACAGCATCTTGGCCACGAACTTGTAGCGGGAGAGCAAAATGGCAAGGCGGCGCGGATCATCGCGCCAGACCTGATTGGTCATCACGCCCAAATTATCAATGCCGGATTCCTCCGCCGCCCGCAGGCAATCTTCGTACTGTGCTTCCTGGGTTCTCGCCATGGTACCTAATCGATATCCCGATTTATCATTATTCAAAGGTGATATAGCCGTAATCGCCGTCATAACCGGCCTGCGCGAAGGCAAATTCCCACTCTCCAGGCATCATGAAAGCCCGGCAGGTCAGCTGCCAATAGAGCAGATTTGCCTTCTCCGACTCGTTGCGGTAGCTCTCGATCGTAATGTGCTTCGCGCCCTTGCCCACCCGTTGCATTTCCTGCAAAGATGGATGAAGTTCATAGTTAAAAAGATTATGAAAGGTATTGATTGAATACACAAATTCGAATTCATTGTCTTCATAAGGTAGGTCCTGGCAATGGCCCACTTGGAGACTCTCCCGAACCTCCTCCTTGGCGTTTTCGATGCCGTATTGGGAAATATCAATGCCGCTGACCTGGGCGCCTTCCAGGGCCTGGGTGAACTCGTAAAGCAGGAAACCCTTGCCGCAGCCGATATCCAGGATCCTGGCTCCGGGTTGCAAGTCATAATGCGCCACCATGGCGTCCGCGACCTTGCGCCAGCGGCCATCATAGTAATAGCCACCGAAGCCGTAGCGCCGGTCGCCGTCCCAATAATCCTTGCCGAACTTGCCCGCGACTTCGGCGCATTCCGCTTTGTCATGCTCCACCACACGCTGGACATAGTCCCGCTGGGTCGATTTGTGCACGATACCCACGAAATCCACGACGGCCATTTCAGTTCACCGGCAATGATGTGGCGGCATGACGGTCGACCAGAAAAATATCTTCCAATCTGGCGGCATCTTCCGGGCCGCGGATGGCCATGTTCTCGAGGGCCCCGTGCAGGTCGGCCCCGGCCTCGAAAATGCGTTCATACAGGGCCGCCCGCCGTTCCGCCCTGACCGGCAGCATGAACAGGGAAAAACATATTACCCCTTGGATACGATCAAGTTCGCCCAAAACGGTCTCCATGTTCATATAACAGGCATCCATTGCGTATTCCGTGGCGCTGAGCAGATAGTGCAGATTATTCCGCTGGGCATAATCACGCACCACCAAGTTCTGCACATGCTGGGGCCAGTCCTGCCCGCGCACCGGGCGGGAGGCGATATAGCCCCGGTGGCCGCCCGGGCTGTTGTTGAGTTTATTCACGAAAGCCATCCGGAAATTCATAATTCATGCCAACCCGACTGGCGGGACGCACGGTGATAGGCTCGAAGAATTCGCCCAGACGCTTGCCGGCATAGGGCGAAAACAGCCCCTTGAAACGGCAATTCATGGTCCAGCGGGTGCCGCCCTCGCGATTGATGCGGTTGCCGTGCATGAGGTTTTGGTTGAACAGCAGAACATGGCCGTAAGGCACATCCAGCCAGATCAAATCATCCTCGATCGCGGCGAACAGATCATCCGTATCGCCGCCATCGAAGTCCGCCATGCGGGCCTCGACCTCCCCCCCCTTTTCAGGCGGCAGCAGGAACATGGTCTTGGTGTTGAAACAGTCCACGAACGGCAGCCAGACCACCACTTCAAACGGGCTGTCCCCGTCCCAGACATCGGCGTGCACGGCCAACAGGGAGGAATCATCGCCAGGCATCTGGATCGACAGGTTCAAACGCCGCTGCATGGCCAATTCGTTGCCAACAATGGCTTCCAGCAAGGGTCGGGCCAGTTCGAAATAGACCTGTCTCGCCCAAGGCAGATCGTTGACGCCATTGATCACCGCCATGCGCAGGGCGTTCAATGCCTCCGCCTCCACGCTGCCGTGGATATCATCCAACAGGGCGCCCGGATCCCGCGACGTCCCAAGACCCAGGTGCTTGGCCGCGATCCCGGCCATGGCATCGCGCAGGCGGTCCAACGCTACACGGTCAGCGACCGGTGCGATGACATAGCCCCGTTGCAAGTATTGCGCGCCCAAGGCGGCTTCGTCCGAATTCAGGAAGCCATCAACGCGGGGTAAGGCAAAGTTCATGCGACTTTTTCCTCATCGCCATTCAGTGTGTCGCGAATGCGTTGAGCGATTTGCGGGCCTTGCAGTCCGTAATATTCCAGCAATTCGTCCTGGGTACCGTATTTGTCGGAAAAAAGATCGGGGATGCCAAGACGAATAAGTCGGCTGGCGGCCCTTGGCGCCTTGTCCAGCAACAGATCGCCCACGGCGCTGCCCAGACCACCGACCAAAGTGTGTTCTTCCACCGTGACCAGCAGCTCCACATCATCCAGCTGCGACAGTATGGCGTCTTCGTCCAAGGGTTTGACCGTGTGCATATGCAGGACACCGCATTCGATGCCCTCGTCCGCCAGCTCCTCGGCCGCATGCAACGCGCGGGTGGTGGTGATACCGGTGCCGACGATCAGGACTTTCCCCGATTTGCGCATCTGAATAGCCTTGCCGATCTCGAATCCACGATCCGCATGGGAGACGATCTCGTCACCGCCCTTGGCCAGACGGATATAGCTGGGACCACTCATTTCCAAGGTTTGCGGTACCAGGCGCGCCATCTCTTCCTTGTCGCAGGGTGCGAACACGGTCATGCGCGGCAGCGCCCGTAATATGGCCATATCCTCAATGGCCAGATGGGTCGGCCCCAGCGGGGCATAAACCAGGCCGCCGCCATTGGCGATCAGCTTGACCGGTAGATTATGGAGGCATAGATCCACGGCCACCTGTTCGTAACAGCGCCGGGTGATGAAGGTGGCGATGGTATTGACGTAAGGAATAAAGCCTTCCATCGCCAGGCCGGCCGCCATGCCGATCAGGTTCTGTTCAGAGACCCCTTCCATGAAAAACCGGTCCGGCATTTCATCACGGAACTGATCCAAGGTACCGGCGCCCAGGTCGGAGCCGATGAAGACCACACGGTCGTCCTTCTTGGCCAGCTCATAAACAACATCAAGACATGTTTTACGCATGATCTATCCTCAACCTTCAATCGCGGCCAAAACACCCGCGATTTCTTCGTCCGTCATCTTTGATTTGTGGTGCCAGGACGGATCGCCCTCGGCATGGGCCACGCCCCGGCTTTTAATGGTATGGGCGATCACCGCGTTGGGGCGCCCCGTCGCAAATGGCAGCGTCGAAAAGGTCCGACGCAAGGCTTCCACATCATGGCCGTCCACGTTACGCACGGCAAAGCCAAAGCTTTCCCATTTCGACGTCAGGGGTTCCAGATCCTGGACAACCTCCGTGCGGTCATACGATTGCAGCTTGTTGTAATCGACGATGATGGTCAGATTGTCCAATTGGTGTTTGCCAGCTGCCATTGCGGCTTCCCAGACGGCACCTTCATTGATCTCGCCATCGCCGGTGACGCAGAAAACACGATGGGCCGAGCCCTTCAGTTTGGCCGCCACCGCCATACCGACGGCGATGGAGGGGCCGTGGCCCAAGGCGCCCGTGGAGGCCTCGACACCAGGTACCTTGCCCGCATCCGGATGCCCGCCCAGGATGCCATCAAAGCGGCAGAAGCGATCCAACTCAGCCTTTGGGAAATAACCCTCGTCGGCCAACACTGCGTATTGCGCCAAACAGCCATGGCCCTTGGATAACAAAAAGCGGTCGCGCGCCTCCCAATTAGGGCGGGCTGCATCATGGGCCATGATGTCGTCATACAGGACCCGCACGATCTCCACCGCGGAGAGGGCGGAGCCTAAATGGCCACGGCCGCCGCCAACCAGGCCGCGCACCACAAGTTTGCGTAAATCACGGGAACGGCGGTCCAGCGCGACAGGTTCATATACAGTGTGCGCCTCGCGCTCCAAGGCGGCCAAATCAATCATCTTCAAAAACCTCTTCATTCGCGTCCTCAAGCTGACGCAGCATGGCCTTTGCCTTGGCCAATTGGGTACTCAGGGCGTATTCCCGATCCTGGTGGGCACCGGCGTAATCCCGACGCTGCCAGCGTTCGGGCAGAAATTCGTTCAGCACGATCAGACACCAGCGCAAAGCATAAAGTGGGAACAACGCCCGCAGGCGTGCTTCGAAACCATGATCGCCGCCGAAAACGGCCACCGCGCCACGGCGAAATCGCCGGCGCAATTCCACGTCCAGGCTCATGCCGGGATGGAGGAGGAAATCGGCGACCAGCTTGACCGGATCATCCCAGCCAAAATATTCAAAATCGATAAACACCAGCCGTCCATCGGTCCGGCGAATGGCATTGTGAAAGCCGAAGTCGGACGGCGACAACGTCAACGCCGCATGGTCGATGGATTGGGCGAAATCCAACTGCATGTCTTCATACCGCGCCATCGCCAGATCACAGTATTTTTCATGCGCCGGGGCAAAGACGTCGATCAGAAATGCCCGCAGGCGCTGATCGCAAATAGCCAGCAGGCGATCCAGGCGGCGATCGATCTGACGCGCCACTTCCGCGCCGGACAAGCAGGCCTCTGATGCCAGGGGCAAGGCCGCCGCCTCCGGTCGTTGCGCCAAACGATAAAGGTCGAGGACAAAGCACAAGGCCTGAAACAGATCCCGGGGGGTGGGGTGATCAACCGCATCGCCATCGACCCAGCCGAATAACGCGCAATGACGGGATGGGTCCCGGGCCACGGCACGCGGTACTTGGCTGTCCAGACCCTGGGCCCGCAGGAAAGCCAGGCCGCCGAACTCTGCCCCTAGCCGGTCACGATCATCACCCGAACCATGCAAGTAGGTCTTCAAGGCATAATGCCGGCCATCAGCGCCTTCAATCCTGTACAGGCGGTTATTGCCCCCGCCCCGCTGCTGACTGACCCGCCGCACGGGATCGCCCAGCAGGGCGGTCGCCGCCTGTTCGGCTGCTTCCATCGTGTCGATGCTAGTGTCAAATCTAGTGTTGGGGGCCAAGCACATGCCCCCCGATTTCATCCCAATGGCGGCAACGCAGCAATTCACTGCCGACGCTGTCTTCGCCATGAGGGTCATACAGAACGGCTTTTGCGGTGATCGGAAACCCTGGTTCGGAAAAAACCTCCTCCAGGTCGTCAATGAACCATTTGCAGCCCAACTCGGCAATGCGGGCCACCTTTGCCGCGCGGGTGTTTTCGAAGTGCACGTCGTCCCGGCGCAAATTCAAACCGGCACTGTCGAAGAAGCCGTGAGCCTCCATCCAGGTCAGCGCCGCCCGGCGCAGATCCGTACCGTCGGATGCAAAATTCGCATGTTGGGTCTTGTGCGAGACGATGGACACCGCGACACCTGATTGGCCGCAGGCCTGGATAAACCGGTCCACACCGTCCAACAGCTCGGCTTCAGTCATGCGGCCGCCATAGGCCTCCGCCTGCAAGCGCCGCCAGGTCAATTCGCCTTCCGGGCGCCGACGCAGGGCATCACGCAGATCGCGCTTGCCCACGGGTGTATCGTGGGGCGCGTTCTGAAACAGACCACGCTCCTCCGCCAAAGTGGCGAACAACGTGTCGTAACCCGCAATCGTATTGTCGAAATCGATGCCGATACGCATGCCTGACCGTCCTGAGCTTTTCAGAACCCGATTAGGCACGGAAATGGTTAATATTGCCCTACATTGACGACTTTCATGGTCCAGGAATACTTTGTTAGGAATCTACCTCTAGGCTTACGCGTTCGTTCGAGGAGGAAGAGTAAGTTAAATGGCCGAAATGGTTTATTCGAAGCGTTTCGAGGCCGGGGAAGTGATCTTCCGGTCGGGCGATGACGCGCGCGATGCCTACATCATCGAAAGCGGCAAAGTCGCCGTTTCGGACAGTGTCGATGGCAAAAATATCCAAATCGCCGAACTCGGCGCCGGCGAAATATTCGGCGAAATGTCCATGATCGATGACGCGCCCCGTTCCGCGACAGTAACCGCGATCGAGGCCACCGAAGTCATCGTTATTCAACGCTCGCGATTTCAGCAACCGATCGTTACCGCCGATCCGTTAATGAATTTGTTGTTACGAGTCGTATTAAACCGTTTCCGCGATACGCAAAGACAATACTCGGGTCGAAAAGACACCTTGGTTGAAGGAGATCAATCATTAGAGGAGATTCGCGAACTCGCCCTTAATCGTATTAAATTCGAACAGGATATGCGGCGAGGACTGGAAGCCTCGGAGTTTGAATTGCACTACCAGCCAATCATTGATCTACAGGCAGGGCATATTTCCGGGTTCGAGGCGCTGATACGATGGCGTAAACGTGACGGCGAATTCATCATGCCCATGGAATTCATCTCTCTGGCCGAAAAAACAGGCCTTATCATTGAACTTGGCCGCATGGCCTTGGAACAGGCCACCGAGCATCAACACCGGTTCGCCAGCCACTTCCACGCTGCCTTTCCTGATATGCCGCCGGCTTTCATGAGCGTGAATATTTCCGGACTGCAATTATCCGAGATGGATGAGATCGACCATATCGCTGGCATCATCAAGAACAGCGGCGTCGATCCGAATATCCTGAAGCTGGAAATTACGGAGACATTGCTGGTCGAGGACCCCGAGCACGCCACCACCGCACTGGAAAAATTAAAGGGTCTGGGCGTCTCGATCGCCATTGATGATTTCGGCACCGGTTATTCAAGTTTGAGCTATTTGCATCAGTTCCCATTGGATACGCTTAAAATCGACCGCGCTTTTGTCAATAATATGGATAAATCAGAATCCAGCAGGCTGATCGTCAACAGCGTCGCGCAACTGGCTCTGGCCCTGAAGATGGATATCGTGGCCGAAGGCATCGAAGAGAAAAGCCAAATGGATGCGTTGCGCAGTTTGGGCTGTCAGTACGGCCAGGGATATTTCATCGGCAAACCGGCTTCATTCGAGCAGACGATTGAACTTATCAATAGCCGGCCGGGCTGGTAGCAAGCCATAGGTTGCCGTAATTTATTGCAGGTGAATACCCTGCATCAGTTTCACATTGTAATAGCGGGCATCATTCATGGCGTTCGGCACCTTGCCGGCGGCGAAGGCCTTTGTGAGACTATCCACGGCATCGTCAATGCTGTGGGACGGGGTGAAGCCAAGCTCCCGGCGCATTTTTTCCGACGACACATGATAGGAGCGGTTGTCATCCGTGGGCGTGGTCACGATGTCCACGGTCTCACCTACGTTATTGCGCACCATTTCCGCAATCTGGCTAACCGTGTGGTTTTCATAGCCGGCGTTGAAGATCTTGCCGTCGATCATTTCGTCCGGATACTGAAGACACTGGACATACAGATCGGTCATGTCCTCCACGTTGATGTTGGGGCGCTTTTGCGCACCGCCAAACACCGTGATCTTGTTGTTGTTGATGGCATGGTTGGTCAGGATATTGACCGTGAGGTCCAGGCGCAAACGGGGGGCATAGCCGCACACCGTGGCCGGGCGCAGGGTCAAGGTAACGAAGCCCGGCTCACGCTCCTTCTCCAGCACATCCTCGCACATGGCCTTGAATTTCGAATAGTCGGTCAAAGGCTCCAGCGCCAACTCTTCCGTTACGTTTTCCGTGCTCTTGATGCCGTAGACGGAGGAAGAGGAGGCATAAATAAACCGGCGCACACCGGCATCCTTTGCGGCCCGGACCAAAGGCTGAAAGCAATCGAAGTTGATGGACTTACCCAGATCGGGGTTCAGCTCAAAACTCGGATCATTTGAAATGCAGGCCAGATGGATCACCGCGTTGGCATTTTCGACCGACTTCGCCACCGCCTTCGGATCGCGAATATCACCCTTTATACAGCGCAGGTTGGGATGCTCCCCGACGCCGTTGAAAACTTCCATGCCATAGATGAACAGATCCAGCACCGTGACATGATGACCGGCGGCCAAAAGTTTAGGGATCAGGCAGGAGCCGACGTAGCCGCCACCACCCGTGACCATGACATTCATCGGCTTATCTGACATCGGGTTATCGGACAAATGGCTCATGCCACGCCCCTTTCCTGCAAAGGTTTTACGTCGGATTTGTTCCACAGACCGGACTGTGCCGACCATCCCATGAATATATCCAGCAGCGCATGGATCAGGCCGCCATGGACCACTTCCACGAAGCCGTATTCTCCCGATGGCACGAACATATTGTAGTCGCCCATTTGCCGCAGCTGATTTTTCGCGCCCAGACCGGACAGGGTCAGCACATCGCAATTTTTAGCGCGCGCCGCCAATACGGCCTTGATTATGTTTTCAGAGTTGCCGGAGGACGATATGGCAACCAAAAGATCGCCCTCGGCAGCAAAGTATTCAATCTGCTTGGCGAAAACCTGGTCATAGCCCTCGTCGTTGCTGAGCGCCGTCAAGGCTGCCGCGTCGTTAAATGCCAGCGCCGGTACTTTGCCGTTCTTGGAGAAATCCAATGCCATGTGCGAGGCGATGGAGGCGGAGGCGCCGTTGCCGACAAACATCAACTTGCCGGCCCCGTCCCGATGCCGGGCGAAACGCTCGCACATGATGGGGAACAACTCCGCCATGGTCATTTCCGCGCCGTCGCGGCCGGTGACCACGGTTTGATCCGGCAGGCGGGCCAATTCAGCGAAATAATTTTCCACCGTCGCCTGCATCTCCGCCACACTGTTGCTGCGCATTAAATCACCCGTCATTTCAGTAACGCGGTCAGGAATTTCATTAGGGGCACCCGCTGCACGGACTGACGATGGCCGACGATGCCGACCTTCATGGCGCCAACCGCGTTGCCGATCAGGCCAACCAATTCCATGGGCACGCCCGATTGCACCAGGGGTGCTGTTACCGACAAAAAGGCATCGCCCGCGCCGACCGTATCCACGACCTGGCGGGTAAAGGCCGGGACCTTGCCCAGACCTTCCTTGTTATCGAACGTGACGCAGCCGTTTTGGCCGTGGGTCACGATAATACGGTCGCAATCGATCAACTCCCGCAGGGGGCCTTGCACCAGATCGCTGATATCCGAAAAACGGTCCCGCACCGCCAGGCGCGCCTCTGGCGCATCAATGCAGACATAATCCGCCTTGGCGTATTTGTTGACCGTGTTGTAGCCATGATTGGCGGCATTGCTTTGCGCATTGACCGCGAGGAATTTGGAGCGGTGAATAATCTGATCGACGGACCGCTTCGTCAGCATCCCATGACCGAAATCATTGACGACAACCACGTCGAAATCCGCCGCGCGCTCGGCGATCAGGCTGCAGACCTCGTCTTCCTTGCGTCCCGCCAGGGGTGTGTCGTCGAAGTGATAAACCTCGAACAGTTTGCGCATGTGGCCCGGATCCACGAAGCGGCATTTTCTGATCGTGGGTACGCCCGGCAAACGCACAAAATGCACATTTACGTTTTGCACGACTGTGTCGAGGATCAGATCCTCGTATGAATCTTCCTCGCCGATACAGGTGATCACATCGACCTGATCAACGAACGAGGCCACATGATTGGCCGAGGCGATGACACCGCCCGCGAAGGCCTCGCGCCCCTCGTAACGGGAGGCGATGATGTTTTCCTTTGCCGACTTCCCCATGGGGGCGGCGTATTGATATTCATCGATGATGACTTCGCCGACCATCAGGACACGGAGGTTCTGTATACCTTCCAATGCAGAGACGACCCGGTCGGCGACCTTATTTTCGCGCAGACCGTTAAGGTATTCGGTCACTTCTGAATCAAAGACATTGAGATGACGGTTAATCAGGGAGGATGATGAATCTGTAATATCATCCGTGAATATGATACGGCCGCCGAAGCTCTCCACCAGTTCCCGCTCTCGCCGGATACCGCCGGTGATATCTTCCTCTTCATTGGCGTAATCCTGCCCCTTGACGAAAACCGTGGGGCGGATAAACCGCAACACGCCTTCCGCCGTGGACCAGTTAGAGATGCCGACACCGTCCACGCAGCTAAGCGCCGCCACCATTTCGGCGCGCGTGGGTTCGGGAAAAACCGGCCGGCCTGGTCCCTTGTTGACATAACGATCAGCGGTCAGGGTCACGATCAGCAAGTCGCCCTCGGCCCGGGCCGCTTCCAGATGGCGGACATGGCCCATATGCAGCAGATCAAAGACACCATGGGCCAGGACCACTTCGCCCCCCGCAGCACGGGTTTTCTCGGCCATGGAGGCCAGTTCCTCGATGCCGCGGATCTTCTCACGCGCCGTCACGGGCCGCCCGGAACCGCCTCCCCGTTTCACATCCAGATATTCAATCGTCATACGTGGCTTCCCAACTCATGAACAATTCGTCAAATTGCGGTCACATATCGCGACCGCAGGGTTCTCCCCCGCCATGTGATGGTTAAGTGTCCATGTTCGCGGTTAATAACTCGTAAACCGGTCGGGTTTATCCACAACCGACATCAATTCCGTTAACCAATCTGTTAACCAATCCGATTCACCCTCCGTTAACCGGTCAAAGGGCAAGATGGCCGGTAGCCGGACTCCGTCTGGCGAGCTTTTGACTAAATCAAACAGGGAAGCACTTCGAAACCAACAGACCCATGGCCATTCAACCGCTCGGAAATAATAACAATTTTCAGATGGCGACGTTCGACAACAACGTCCTTGGCGCCTTCTATTCGTCCGGTGTTTCCCTGGGCTTATCCGGCAATGCCTCCAGAATTCAGGATGAATTGCTGAACGGTTCATTTGCCAGCGTCGATCCGGCGATCATACCGCCCTGGACCTTGCCGGCCTCCCGACCTTACGACGAGATGCTGCAGCGCATCTTCTCTTCCGGGCCATTGATCGATCTAACCGATCCGCGGGTCAATAATACAGCCGGCGACGATCAGTATAAAAATCTGTTCGGATTATTCACCGGTCTGACAAAACTGCGTGAACTGGCGACCTATGCCGAGGAAAATTCCGGTGCGGCAACGCGGACAACCTTGTTGCAGAACCGTTTCGAAGGGTATCTGGAGGAAGCCAAAAGTTTCGTCAACGGCCTCGAATTCGAAGACACGACACTGCTGTATGGATTGAAGACCAGCAGCCTAACGTCGACCGTGGCCTTTCCGAAGGATCCGAAATACACCACGCCTTTTCATTATTCGAGCAGCGTAGCGGAAGTACGCACCGACCCGATCGCGAACATAACCGGTACCGAGACGTTTGATATCACAGTGGTCAATTCGGTTGAGACCAAGGTCATCAATATTGACATGTCCCAGGTCAGCGGTGACTTGAGCGTCGACAATATCACCACCTACATAAATTCTCAGCTGACCGCCAACAGCGTGACCTCGTCGGTCGAGGTTCAACGTTTCAACGAGACTTCCTACGGCTTTCATCTGAAACTGAATGCCACCGAAACCGTTTCGTTCGGAAATGCTTCCGATTCCGAGCCAGGTATTTATGTCGCCGGTACCAATAATGTCGGTGATTATTCCTCCGGCTACGTCCAGAAATTCGATGAACTAGATACCGCCGCGCCAAACAATGCCTTCCGTTCCGAGATCGAGACGTCCGAGGCCGACAGCGCCAAGGCTATTGCTGTTGACAGCCAGGGTTACGTTTATTCCGTTGGCTCGACCGCCGGCGACTTGGATGGCTTGGCCAACCAGGCCACCAACGATGCCTATTTGCGGAAATATGACGCCGCCGGTGAATTGGTATGGTCCCGCCTATTGGGCGCAACGGATGATGCCAACGGTTTTGCGGTTGCCGTGGATGCCAACGACGATATCGTCATCGCCGGCAATGTCATGGGTAGTTTGAGCGCGACTTCCTATGGCGGCAACTACGACAGTTTCGTGACCAAGTTTGACAGCACCGGCGCCGAACAATGGACCCGGCAGGCCGCGCCGTACGCCAATGATGGCGCCCTGGCTTTGACCACGGATGCCTCGGGCAATATCTTCGTTGCCGGACAAACCTATTCCGAAATCGGCACCGGCGTGACCCATGCCGGCGGCTCGGATGGTTATCTCTCGAAATTGGATACCGACGGTACTTTGGTCTGGAACAAGCAATTCGGCGGCACCGGCTCGGACCGCGCGACGGCCGTCGCCGTCGATGGCTCGGGTAATATATATGTCGCCGGAGAGAAAGATGGCAATGCTATCCTCAGCCGCTATGTGGACAGTGACGTCTCCCAGACGCCGGACTGGGAAGTCAATCTGGGCGCCCTGAACACCGATGGAACCGTGACCGACATCGCCGTGGGCAGCAGCGGCAACGTCTATGTCTCGGGCCAGACCACCAACGCCGCCCTATCGGGCTCCATCGTCAACGCCCATTCGGGGGGCAGCGACGGTTTCGTGACCCAGGTGGTCGATTCCGGCGGTTCAGCCGCCGTTGGCTGGACAACCTATGTGGGCAGCGCCAGCACCGACACGGTAAATGGCATCGCCGTCAAACCGTCCGTCGGCGCCGATGAAATCTATTTGACCGGCGCCACCCAGGGTGCCGTAGACGGCGGCGCTGATGCGACGGTACAGGATGCCTTCGCAATGAAGCTGGACAACACCGGGACCGAGGTCTGGGTTGATCAGAATCACGGCGCGGTCAGTCAGGGCGGCAACGCCATCGCCCTAGACGACACCGCAACCTCCATCATCAGCCGTCTCGGCCTGCCGACGGGCGAACTGCCTGCCACGCCGCCGAGCGAAATTCTCAGCCTGACCACGTTGCGGCCGGGACAGTATTTCTCTATCCGCGTTGACGGTGGTGTCACCAAACGCATCGAGATTGAAACCGACGACTCCCTCGGTTTCCTTTCGTTCAAAATCAACAGAGCCTTGGGCACGGCCGGCACGTCATCGGTACAGCGCGGCGTAAATGATTCCGCCCTGAAAATCGAGGCCATAGACGATGCCGTGGTCGAGATCATCGGCGGCCCGGACGGCTTCGATGCCCTGACACCATTGGGCTTGCGGGAAGCGGTCCTTTACGGCGAACCGGTCGGTTTGGTTGAGGATGCCGAAGACGAAATCGCCTCTTCGATCTTCGAAATGGGTTTTGCCGATGACATGTCTCTATTGACGGTTCATGACGCCGGCGAGGCCGGCATCCTGATTGACAACGCCCTGCGCGAAATACGCAAGATGTTCCGCTTTATCGCGATTGGACCCGAAGACAAAGATCCCTTCGCCGGAAAGCCGCAAATCAAGCCGGCGGACGCCGAGCGCCTCGCCCAGATGCAGGGCGCCTTGGGTGCGATCACCGGCCTGGCAAATTCCATGAACATCACAAATCAGATGCGTTCCCAGGGCCAGACCGGCGGCAGCACGCAGAACATGTTGAACATCATCACCTAAGGCGCCTTCCCAAATATGTGCGGGGCTTCTGGATTTCACCCGCAATAGTCTTACAATGGACTTGCAGGGAATAAGGACGCCAAGTTGCGCGACATTGGAAACCAAATACCAAGCGGGCGGTCACATTGATGGCCGCGACGCTGCCGCGCCTTTTCTCATCGTTGGATATTCGGGGACATCGGTTCAAGAACCGAATTTTCTCCACCGGGCATATGACGGTGATGTTGGAGAACGGTTTTCCCTCCGACCGCATGGTGGCCTATCACGAAGCCCGGGCGGCGGGCGGTGCTGGTTTGATTATCGTTGAGGCGGCGCGCGCCCATCCCTCGGGTATCAGCAGCCGGCCGGCTATTCTGGCCTTCGACGACAACTGCATTCCCGGCTACCGCCGCATTGCCGAGGCCTGTCACGGCCACGGCTGCAAGGTCTTCGGCCAGCTCGCCCATCCAGGGCGGGAAATGAGCGAAGCCGCCGACGGTACGTTTGCCGTGGCGCACGCACCTTCCCCTGTCCCAAACGAACGTTTTCATGTCATGCCCCGGGAAATGCCGATCACCATGATAGGGGAAATCGTCGAAGGCTTCGGCGCGGCGGCGGCCCGTATGCGCCGCGCCGGTCTGGATGGCATCGAAGTGATTGCCGCCCATGGCTACCTGCTGTCGCAATTTCTAAATCCCAGGACAAATCACAGATCAGATGACTACGGTAAAGACCGTCTGCTGTTCGTGCGCGAAATCTTGGCCACCGTCCGCCGGGCTGTGGGGAATGACATGATCGTGGGCATGCGCATCTCCGGCGACGAAATGGAACATGATGGACTGGAAGCCGGCGAGATTATCGAGATCACCGCCAACCTGGCCAACGACGGCCTGGTCGATTACCTGAACGTGACCGCCGGCTCCTCATCCGGGCTTGGTGGCTCAGTCCATATCGTGCCGCCCATGGCGGTGGAACATGCCTATACCGCGCCCTTGGCAGGGGCCATCAAGGCGCGGGTTGATGTTCCCATCTTTGTCGCAGGCCGCATCAACCAACCGCAAATCGCCGAACAAGTCCTGGCCGACGGCCAGGCCGATATGTGCGGCATGACCCGGGCTATGATCTCGGACCCCCAGATGCCGCAAAAGGCCCAGGCGGGGCACTTTGACGACATCCGGGCCTGCATTGCCTGCAATCAGGCCTGT
>JABIRL010000090.1 GCA_018667855.1 Rhodospirillaceae bacterium | reverse complement strand
TGTGCCCGTGGATCCGATCGGGCGTCGGCCTGTTCAGCGGGTTCGGCAATGTCATCCGCGCAGTCACCAAACGGGACCACAGGGAACGCTGTTATTGCCCCTTGAACACCGGCACGCGCTTATCGACGAAAGCCTGCGCGGCTTCCTTGTGATCGTCGGTCATGCCCGTGCGGGTATGATGCCAGGCTTCCAAATCCAGGCAATCACGCAAGGTGCCGGTCTCGGCCGCATTCATGTTGCGTTTCATATAAGCCAACGCGACGCGGGGACCGTTGGCCATCTTCTCGGCCAGCGCCATGGTTTCCGCTTCCAATTGATCGTCCGCGACCACCCGGTTGACGATACCGAGAGCCAGGGCCTCCTGCGCCTCGACCTTGTCGGCGGTATAATACAGCTCCCGCGCCTTGGACGTGCCGACCAGGCGGGTGAGGAAATAGCTACCACCGAAATCACCGGAATAGCCCACATTGGCGAAGGCCGAGGTCATCTTCATGGTGTCGGAGGCAACCCGCATGTCACAGGCCAGGGCCAAGGACAACCCGGCGCCCGCGGCGGGGCCGCGCACCATGGCGATGGTGGGTTTCGGCATTTCGTGCAACAGGCGCGAAGTCTCCATACTGGCGCGCAGGGCGTGCGCCTTGCCTTCCATGGTGGTGTCGGCGAACTCATTACCTTCGGCCATGGCCTTGACGTCACCGCCGGCGCAAAAGCCGCGGCCCGCGCCGGTCAGAATGACACAGCCGGTATCATTGTCGTCAGCCAGTCGGTTCAAGGCCTCCACCAAGGCGGACATCATGGCGCCGGACATGGCGTTCAGGCGGTCCGGACGGTTCATGGTCACTATTGCCACCCGACCTTCTTTGCGTTCCAACAGATCTTCGGTCATCACTCGCCACTCCCAGACTAGGTTGCTATCATTATTCGGTTAATCGGTTATTCGGATTTTAGCATGGCTAGAGGGAGTGACGCCAATTGTTGATCGACGCCGCCGGCAACGAACATGAACCCAGCCTTGAACCCGCCCGCATCGTCTCCCTGGTGCCCAGTCTGACGGAGCTGTTGTTCGCCCTGGAACTGGAAGGCGAACTGGTGGGGCGCACCGAATTCTGTATCGAACCGCAAGGCCGCGTTGAAACCGTACCCGTTGTGGGCGGCACCAAGACCGCGCAGATGGATAAACTGTTGGCGCTGAAGCCCAGCCATGTCCTGGTCAATATCGACGAGACGCCAAAGGATCTGGCCGATGAGCTGGGCGCACGCGGCATCAATGTCGTGGTCACCCATCCCAATAAACCGTCGGACAACATCGTCCTGTTCGCCCTGTTGGGCGGTCTGTTCCAACGCCAGCAACAGGCGGGGAAACTGATCGCCGCCCTGCAGGGCGACCTCATGATGACGGGCCAATGGCCGGAACGCAAAGTTCTCTACCTGATTTGGAAGCGGCCCTGGATGACCGTGTCCGGGGATACCTATATTGCCAGCATGTTGAAAATTTTTGGCATGCAAACCCTTTGCCATGACCCGGACCGGCGCTATCCGGAGGTCGAAATCACTCCGGAACTGCTGGCCGAAACCGATTTGGTACTGTTCCCGACCGAGCCATTTCCTTTTGCCGAAAAGCACCGGGACGCGTTCTCCCGAGAATTCAAGATCACCGGTTCGCCAAAACTGTTGGCCATTGATGGCAAAATGGTCTCGTGGTACGGCAGCCGGGTCATCGAAGGTTTGCGTTATTTACAGGACTTTACGTCCCAACTAGAAAATTGAGGAAACATCATGTCGAAACCATTGCTGTTCACGCCCCTGTCCATGCGCGATATCACCGTGAAGAACCGTATCGTCGTCGCGCCCATGCATCAATATGCCGCCAAGCAGGGCTTCCCCACGGATTGGCATTTGATGAATGTGGGACGCTTTGCCGTTGGCGGCGCCGGCATGGTGTTCGTGGAATCCACCAAGGTGGACCGCCGGGGCTGCGGCACGGTGGGTGATCTTGGTTTGTGGGACGACGCCATGGTGCCCCACTTCAAACGGCTGTCCGATTTCATCAAGGAACACGGCTCGGTCTCGGCCCTGCAATTGGGCCACAGCGGCCGCAAGGCGCGGCGCTTTCGCCCCTGGGAGGGCGGCGCGCCCCTGGAACAAGCAGCCGCCGAAGCGGAAGGCGTGGATGACTGGGATGCCTGGGAGCTTGTGGCGCCCGCCGCCGTCGCGGCCGGCAAGGACCCCGAGCCCCGGGCGCTCAGCCGGGCGGAAATTCAGGACCTGGTGGAGGCCTGGGGCAAGGCCGCCGCCCGGGCCGAGGCGGCGGGCTTCGATGTGCTGGAGATCCATGGCGCCCATGGCTATCTGATCCACCAGTTCCTCTCTCCGGTGGCGAACCTGCGCAACGATGACTATGGCGGCTCGGAAGCAAACCGCCGCCGCTTCGCCATCGAGGTGACGGAAGCCGTGCGCGCCAACTGGCCCGACAACAAACCGCTGTTCCTGCGCCTTTCGGTCGAGGATGACTCGGGCTGGGGACCGGATGACAGCGTCGCCCTGTCCCGCATCGTCAAGGACAAGGGCGTCGATGTGATCGATTGTTCCTCGGGCGGCATGCGCGGCTCTCCCGTAGTTGGCACCGGCCCGGTGGGATATGGCTATCAGGTTCCCTACGCCGCCAAGGTCCGGGCGGAGGCGGAGATGATGTCCATGGCCGTGGGCCTGATCGTGCATGCGGACCAGGCCGAACAGATATTGCAAAACGGCGAGGCGGATTTGATCGCCCTGGCCCGGGAATTCCTGCACAACCCCAACTGGGCCTTGGACGCGGCCCAGAAACTGGGTCTGGACGATGCCTATGACCTGATGCCCAGCGCCTATCAATTCTGGTTGGAAAAGCGCGATGAGGCCGTTGCTGAACTAATCCCTTCAACCCAGCAAAGCGGTATTTCCCCCAACGGCTGACGGTAGGTTGATCAATATGGCCAAGATCAAGACCAAGTTCGCGGAACGTTTGAACATCGACGTCCCCATTCTGGGATTCTCCCACAGTGTCGATGTCACGGCAGCCATTACCAAGGCCGGCGGCATGGGCGTCTACGGCATTGCCCATGATCCGCCCGACAAAGTACCGGGCAAGATCGCGGCCGTCCGAAAGCAGATCGGCGACCGGCCCTTCGCCATCGATATCATGATGCCGAAGGGCATGCCTGAATCAGAGACCTTGAAATCGGTCCAGGCCAATCTGCCGGCGGATCATGTCAAGTTTGTCGAAAGCCTGATCGAGAAGTACCAAGTGCCAGTCGCCACAAATAAAACCTTTTTCAACTCGGTACTGCGCACGCCGAGCTATTTCGAAGGGCAGTTGCAAGCATTGCTGGACTCGGACGTGGATCTGGTCGCCTTTGGCATCGGGCTGACGGCGGACGCCGTGGCTCGATTGAAGGCGAAGGGCAAGGTTGTCGGCGCCCTGATCGGCAATCCGCGCCATTTCGCCAGCTATAAGGATGTCGGTCTGGATTTTATAGTCGCCCAGGGCTCCGAAGCCGGGGCCCACACGGGCAGCATCGGGACCATGGTTCTGGTTCCCGAAATCGTGCAACTGGCCGGTGATCTTCCGGTCCTGGCGGCGGGCGGCATCGGCCATGGCAGTCAGATCGCCGCCGCCCTGGCCATGGGCGCCCAAGGGGTCTGGCTGGGCACGACCTGGCTGTCAACGGAGGAGCATGCCAGCGGCGATCACGCAATCGGCGACAAGCTGCGAGAGAAGCTATTTGCCACCGGTAGCGGCGATACCGCCATCACCCATGGCAGCAGCGGCAAGCCGCAACGGCAAATCCGTTCCGCCTGGACCGAGGAATGGGCCGCCCCGACGGCGCCGCGCGCCCTGCCCATGCCGTATCAACACGCCCTGGTGGGCGATCTGCTGACGGCCATTGATGAACATGAAGTCGATGCCATGCTGCACTCGCCAGCCGGCCAAAGCATAGCCTGGAGCCGGACAAAACGAAGTGTCGCCGAAGTGATGGAGGAATTGAGCCGAGACGCCCTGGCAGGCCTAAGCCGCGCCGGACAGTATTCTGACTAATCGTTCATGAAATCGAAAACTTCCTGGGTCGCCTCGCCCAATCCGGGCGCGTTACTGCGAAAGCCCGGCCGCACGCCATCAAAACGAACCGGCATCCCAATCGTGCGGAAATCGCCATCGGGGCTTTTCTGCAGCAGGCCCGAGGCGATGGTCTGGGGGTGATCGACGGCTTCACCCAAGGTTTGCAGCGGTGCGTTGGGCACATCTGCCGCCGTCAGGTCGGCATTCCATTCAGCGCGGCCGCGGGTCCGCAGGGTTTCGTTCACCGTGGCGTCGAATGCCGCCTGATTGGCGACCCGTCCTTCATTGTGGCTGAAATCCGGATGCTCCAATAAATCCATGCGATCGATGACCTGGCAAAACCGCTTGAACTGCCCCGTCGTCCCGATCGCCAGCAACAATGTGCCATCAGCGGTTTCATAACCTGCATTGGGAACGATCATGGGGCCTTGCAAACCGCTGCGTTGGGGCCACTCTCCACCGCCTTCATGTACCGCAAATGACAACGATTGCCAGGTCAGGGCGGTTTCCAACATGGCCGCGTCCACCAGACAGCCCTGCCCCGTATGCTGACGGCGGTGCAAGGCCGACAAAATGCCGATGGCGCACCACATGCCGGTACCAATATCGATCAGGGGCACGCCCACGCGGACGGCATCCCCATCCGCCGGTCCCGTGCCTTCGGCAATACCGGAAAAGGCCTGGATCAGGGGATCATAACCGGGCGCATCTTTTAACGGGCCTTCCGGCCCATAGGCACCCATATTGCAATAGATCAGGCGAGGGTTGTCCGCCATCAGCGTCGGTCCATCCAGACCGAACTTCTGAACCACGCCGGGGCGCAAGTTTTGAAATACGATATCGACTTTTTCAGCAATCAAACGGCGCAGCTGGGCCAATTCTTCCTGGTTCTCGAAATCCACGGTGATGGAACGCTTGCCGCGATTGAAAGCCTGATAGGCCACGGCCGTACCGCCCATGCGGTCCTGACCCCAGGTGCGCGAGGCATCGCCCACTTCGGGCGGCTCCACCTTCCAAACCGTGGCGCCGAAGTCGCCAAACACCCGGCCCGCGAACGGTCCCGCGACCGAAGAACCCATTTCCAGAACGGTAAGGCCTGCCAACGGCAATGCCGTCGTTGCATTGTCACTCATCGATTTTCCTAAATTTACGCGGCCTGGCCCGCCCGGCCGGGGCCGGGCGGATCGGCAACTGTTTGGTACTTGCTAGTTCAACATCTCCAACGCCATGGCCGTCGCCTCGCCGCCGCCGATGCACAAAGTGGCAACGCCCTTTTTGCCGCCGGTTTTCTGCAAAGCGGCCATCAAGGTAACCAAAATGCGCGCGCCGGAGGCCCCGATGGGATGCCCCAGGGCACAGGCGCCGCCGTGGATGTTGACTTGGTCGTGGGGCAGATCCAATTCCCGCATGGCCGCCATGGTCACAACAGCGAAGGCTTCATTGACCTCGAACAGATCCACATCCGCCTTGTCCCAGCCGGTCTTCTCGAACAGTGTATTGACCGCGCCGATGGGCGCCGTCGTAAACCAGGCCGGCTCCTGGGCATGGGACGCATGGCCAACGATCCGTGCCAATGGTGTCAGGCCACGCTTTTCAGCCTCGGACTGGCGCATCAATACCAGGGCCGCCGCGCCATCAGAGATGGATGACGAATTGGCCGCGGTGACCGAGCCGTCCTTGGCAAAAGCCGGACGCAGGGTTGGGATTTTCTCAATATTCGCATTGCCGGGTTGCTCGTCGATCTCCACCAGACGTTCGCCCTTACGTTCCTTAACGGTAAAGGCCGAGATCTCGCCGGCGAAACTGCCGTCCGTAGTCGCCGTCTGGGCCCGGCGCAGGGATTCGATGGCGTAGGCATCCTGGCTTTCCCGGGTAAACTGATAATGCTGGGCCGTCTGCTCGGCGAACACGCCCATGGCCAGGCCCTTATCGTATGCATCTTCCAGGCCATCCAGAAACATATGATCCTTGATCTCGCCATGGCCCAAACGCATTCCGGCGCGGGCCTTTTCCAACAGATAAGGCGCATTGGTCATGCTTTCCATACCGCCCGCCACGACCACCTGGGCCGAACCGGCGACCAGAAGATCATGGCCGAACATGGCTGCCTTCATGCCCGAGCCGCACATCTTGTTGATGGTGGTCGCGCCCACCGCGTCGGGAATCCCGGCGCCCTTGGAGGCCTGACGCGCGGGTGCCTGGCCCTGACCGGCGCCCAAGACATTACCCATGATGACCTCGTCCACATCATCGCCGTTAATGCCGGCCCTTTGCAAAGCGGCTTCAATGGCGCCCGAGCCCAGTTGAGACGCCGTGACGGGGGTGAAATCACCCATCATGCCGCCCATGGGGGTGCGGGCACTGCCCACGATGACGATTGGATCCTGTTCGCTCATTTAGTCCGCTCCTTCCGCGGTCGTAAGACTGTTCAAATAGTTGACGCCCAAATTAGCACCGCTGCCCGTATCGGCAAGGCGTTACATTGCCACGGGTCATGAAACAGATAAAGCGGCGCGGCTAAAGCGCGCCGGCTTCCTTGGCCTTGGCCGCTTTCTTTTCCAGGCGGCCCTTTTGTCCCATCATATCGATCATGAAACGGGTATGTCTGGCCTTGCCCACCTGATCCAGGGCATCGTGGATTTCCACCTCGAAAACAACCTTGGGGCCCTTGACCTCGACCACCTCGGCCCGGACTTCGATCCACATACCGGCCAAGGTCGGGCCCATGTGATCGATTTCGACCCGCGCCCCGACCGAGCTTTCCCCATCGTCGGCATGTTCCGACATGAGTTCAAGGCAGGTCCGTTCCACATCCATCACCATCATCGGCGTGGCGTATACCCGCAATTCTTCACCCATGAAATCAATTGTCTTGTCCGGGGTCACATCATGGCGGCGGGTGATTTTCAAGCCCGGCTGCATACTGTCCTTCATCATCGTCTCCTTGAAACTCAATGTCAGGGTTCGACGTCTTGACCACGTCTGCCCCGTTTGGGGGATGTAACCGCCTTCATGGCCCTTTGTCGAGGGGTCAAGTCAATTGTTCCCACGCGGCTTTCAATTCTGGCAGGACGTCAAAATCAATACGGTTTTCCACAAAGATCGAGACATATTCCTGCAGATCCAGCTCGGTCAGCCAACTCGTTATATCCGGGTTCGCCATTGCCGCCTTACGCTCCATCCCTTATGAGATATTGCCATAGATACAGTGGTTGGAGTGCAAAGAATGACCAAAGCATTCGAGGGCGTCCGCGTCATTGATTTCACACAAGTCCTGGCAGGGCCTTTCGCGGCCGGGCAGTTGGCTTTGCTGGGTGCGGATGTGATCAAGATCGAACAGCCCGGCCAGGGTGACCAGATGCGCACCATGATGGCAAACAACGATTTGGCGGCGCTGAAACTGTCGCCGGGCTTCCTCGGCGTGAACACCAATAAACGCGGCATCACGGTCGACCTCAAGCATCCGGACGCCAGACAGATTATCCACCGCCTGTTGGCGGATGCGGATGTGGTGATCGAAAATTTCAAGGCCGGGGTGATCGAACGCCTGGGCTACGGCTACGAAGCGGTACGCGCAGTGAAGGCCGATATCATCTATTGTTCCATTTCCGGCTACGGCCAGCAGGGGCCCATGGCGGGCAAGGCTGCCTATGACGGGGCCATACAGGCGGCCTCGGGCATGATGAGCGTCACCGGTACGCCCGATAGCGGGCCCTTGCGGGTGGGTTATATGCCGGTGGATGTTCCCACCGGCATCACCGCCTCCTTCGCCATCGCATCCGCCTTGTTCCGGCGCAGCCATACGGGCGAGGGGCAATATTTGGATGTGTCCATGCTGGATAGCGCCATGACGTTGCTTGGCCCCAATATCGCTAAATACACCATGGCCGGCATGAACACTGAACGGGTCGGCAACGCCCCACCCACCTCCCAAGGCACGGGCGATACATGGCCCACCAAGGACGGCCATATTCAAATGACCGTTATAACGGACAAGATGACCGCCAAGATGTGCGATGCCTTCGGTCGTCCCGATTTGACGGACGATCCCCGCTTCGCCACCACCGAAGGCCGGGTTGAACATGCGGCCGAGATCAAGCCCATCATCGGCGACATTCTGGCCACCAAGACGACGGCCGAATGGACCGCCATTCTGGGCCCCGCCGGGGTGCCCGTTGCGCCGGTCCACAGCTTGGAACAATTGATGGATTACCCGCAGTTGGATCATCGCGGCGTCATGATGACCATACCAGCACCGCCCGGAATGGACGGCGAGATCAAGGTCACGGGCGCCGGTTTCCATGCCTCGGACGGCGATCCGGAAGGGCGCACACCGGGGCCCTTGCTAGGCCAGCATACGGATGAAGTCCTGGCCGAGTTTGGCTTTGACGGCGCGGCCATACAGGCGCTGCGCGATGACGGCGTTATTTAGGAGAGACCGGCAATGAAAATCGATGCGCAACTGGGCAGTCTGTATCCTCATTTGGCGGCCGGCATGGCCCGGCGCATGGAAGCCATGGGCTTCGATACGGTTTGGAGTTTCGAGGCCGGGCATGATCCCTTCCTGCCCCTGATGGCGGCGGCCACGGCGACGGAACGCCTGCAGATCGGCACCAATATTGCCGTGGCCTTCGGCCGCAGTCCGTTCGCCACGGCGCAGGCCGCCTGGGATCTGCAACAGGCCAGCGGCGGGCGCTTCCATCTTGGCCTGGGCACCCAAGTCAGGGCCCATATCGAACGGCGCTATGATATGCCGTTCGAACATCCCGCCGCCAGATTGACCGACTATATCCGCTGCCTGCGGGCCATCTTCGACAATTTCCAGAACAACACCAAGCCCGACTACCAGGGTCCGTTCTATCGCTTCATCCTCTCCAACCCGGCTTTCAATCCGGGGCCCATTGATCACCCCCATATCCCCATATACGTGGCCGGCGTGAACCCGCGCATGTGCCGTGTGGCGGGCGAGGTGGCGGATGGCTTCCATGTCCACCCCATGCATTCCATCGCATATCTGCGCGACGTGGTGCGCCCGGCGGTGGATGAAGGCGCGAAGATGGCCGGCAAGTCCGTGGATAATCTGGACCTGCATGCCTCTGTTTTTGCCGTACTGGGGGAGACGGAAACCGAACGCAGTGCCTCCGCGCAGCAGATCCGCGAACAGATCGCTTTCTACGCCTCAACGCCTAGCTACCGCGCCCTGCTGGCCCATCACGGTTTTGAGGATCTGGGCAAGAAACTGAGCGCCGTGATGCGGGCCGGCGAAATCGACAAGATGGCGGCCATGGTGCCGGATGAATTGATGGCGGAGGTTTCCATATCATCCGATTTCGCCAACCTGGGCGCGGCATTAAAACAGCGCTACACCGGCTTGGTCCAACGCATCGCGACCTATTATCCGATCCCCGACAGCGAGCCGGTGGAGAAATGGGCGGCGATGGTCAAGAGTTTTGAAGCCGCGTGAACCGGAAATTCGATTTTCAGCGGGCGGCATAGCCGCCGTCCAGAGCCAATTCAGAGCCTGTCATGAAGGACGACTCATCGCTCGCCAGGAATAGGGCCCCATGGGCAATTTCAATTGGTTGGGCAAGCCGGCCCAGAGGGTTGCGGGTTTTCGCCATATCTCGAAAGGCCTCGGGCGTAATACCGCGATGCCTCAAGGTCTCGTCGAACATCCCTGTTTCGGTTCCTCCCGGATGCAGGGAATTGCAGCGGATGTTGTAGCCGAGTTCAGCCACCTCGATCGCCACCGATTTAGAGAACAGGCGCACCCCGCCCTTGGTCATCGTGTAAATGCCGGAACGCGGCGTGCCAACAAATCCAGCCGTGGATGAAACATTGATGATCGATGCGGCGGCCAGCTCGGCGTCACGATGCTTCATATGCTGAATGGCAAACTTACAGCCGAGGAAAACACCTTTCAGATTGACATCGCAGAGCCGGTCAAAGGTTTCCAGCGTCGTCTCCTCGATGGTTGATCCATCGAAAAGTCCGGCACAGTTCATCACCACATCAATTCGGCCGAAAAGATTGATCGCGCGCGCGAATGTCTCTTCCCAATCCTGTTCCGACGTTACATTCATGGCCGCCGCCAGCACGCTGCCGCCGATATCGTCGGCAAGGTCCTGACAATCAGCGACGCTCAGATCGCAGATCACTACGCCGGCGCCTTCTGCCGCGAACAAACGAGCCGTCGCCGCGCCGATGCCGCCCGTCGCACCGGTAATTAGAGCCGTGCGTCCCGAAAGCCGTCCGGATTTGGTCATAGTGGGAAACGGGCCTGGACCCAGGGCACCAGGCGGGCCATCAGCGCATTTAGAGACGCATTGCCGCTTTCGCCCTCCCCGTCTTCGAAATAATGGAGGGCGTCGGGGAAATCCCAATGTTCCAGATCCTTGGCGGCAACGGAATTCAGGATCCTTTGGCCGTGCGCCTTGGGGTAGACGTCCAAGTCGCGGCCGGCTTCGATGACCAGTGCTGGTTCGGTGACCGAATGTCCGGTTTTTTCAATATTGGCGTTCGACGATAACCCGGACCAGGTGGAGAGCCAGCCGTCCGGCGTCATGATGCGGGCGAAACCGGCGCGCTGGAAATTCTTGATGTCGGGGCGCGGGCTGATCAGCGAGCCATAGGCGCGCGGCGAAGGATCCAGGCGGTTATCCGTATAACTCAGATTGGCGAGGGTGCGATAGATCACCATCACGGGCTCGAACGCCTCTCGCTGCGATATCCGGCGCTGCATTTCGTCCGGCAATTCGGCAAAGGTTTCCGCGCCATGGATCGCTGCCGCCGACCGCGCGGCGTCCAGAAATTCATGGGCCATGACATCAAGGCGATGCACACGGGCCAGTTGGGCCTGGCGATAACGGTCGACGAAATCAGCCGCGTATTCCGTCCACGCGGGCGCCGGTTTGAAACCGTTGCAGGGATTGTACATATCCAAATCGGGATCGGTCTTGAACGGATCGCCCTCGTCAATCACGGCCGGGTCGATCACCTCGTTAATGATCAGGCCCTGGCCGGCGTGCGCCGCCATATAGATCATGGCGTCGCCGGGAATCAGTTCAGCATTTTCCAACTGGGTACGGCGTCCGCCGGGAGAGGTTTTTATACGTTGCTCGGGCGCTGATTTGGCCTGGCTTTGATAAAAGGAAAACAAAGAACCGCCACCCGAATTGCCCAGCATGATGATTTTCTCGACGCCGTGTTCCTTCAGCCAGATCATGTAGGCGCCGATGTCGAGGACCAGTTTCTCGTGTAGACAATCGGCATCGTTGTTCAACGACCGCATGTTGGCGCCCATGCAGCCATATCCGGCCCGCAACAGAGCCGGAAAGGCATGATGCTCGGTGAAATCCACGCGCGGATGCGCCGCGATGATAGCTACCCTTGGCGCGGGATTGTTCCCGGGTGTCCAATAGGCGCCCCTGACCCGCGCCCCATCCGGAGTATCCAGACCTACCGGCTGGCCCGTGGCATCGCCGATAGGTTCGCGAAAACGGATCTTGGTGCCGCGCCAGAAGGTATTGGGAAGTTTTTGCGTACTCATGTCACACCGTATTCGTTTCCGGGACTACAACGTAAAAAAGATCGCATACCAGGGCAAACCTTTCTCGTTGCAGGACAAAGGCTTTTGACTCTAGGCTACAGACCGAAAAGCCGATCAACGCAAATCGAGTGAAAAAATGTCGAGTGAAATCCCAGCCTCATCATCCGAGGCGGCGTTGGAAAAGGCGCGGGCCGTCGCACCCATCTTGCGCGCCGCCGGCGCCGAAATTGAAGCCGCACGGGCCCTGACGCCCGGCGTTCTGACGGCCATGCACGATGCCGAGCTGTTCCGCCTGACCCTGCCCGCCCGCAACAACGGCGCGGAACTACCCGTGCCCCAACTGGCCCAGGTGGCGGAGATTATTGCCGGCGCGGATGCCTCGGCCGCGTGGTGTCTGGGCCAGTCATTCGGCTGCGCCATGTCGGCGGCTTTCATGGATGAGGGACCGGCACGGGAAGTGTTCGGCGCACGAGAGGCGGTTTTGGCCTGGGGTGCCGGGCTGCAGGGTAAAATGGTCGCGACGGACGGCGGCTATCTGGTCAGTGGCACCTGGCGCTTTGCTTCCGGCAGCCATCACGCCACCTGGCTGGGCGGCCATAGCAAGGTTTTTGAAGCGGACGGCAGCCCCCGTCAGGCGGCAACTGGCAGGCAGGCCAGCCGTACCGCTTTGTTTCCCCGTGATCAGGCCGAAATGGCCGATGATTGGTACGTCATGGGTCTGCGCGGCACCCGGAGTGAAGGCTACACAGTGGAAAACATGTTTATACCTGAGGGTTTGACAGTGGACCGGGAGACCGTGGCGGAGCGACAGGTTCACGCCACGTTATTCCGTTTTCCCACCACGGCCGTCTATGCATCGGTGTTTTCATCCGTCGCCCTGGGCATCGCGCAAAGCACCTTGGATGATCTGCTTGCCCTGGGCCGAGAGAAGAAAGCCCGCGCCGCCCGCACCTCAATGCGGGATAGCCCGGTATTCCAGACCAAACTGGCGGAGTTGGAGGCGCAGCTTGGTTCGGCCCGGGCCTATAAGCACGGCATTCTGACGGAAGTCTGGAAAACCGTGGACGGCGGCGGCGATCTGACCATGGACGACCGGGCCCGCATCCGCCTGGCCACCACCTATGCCATCAATGAAGCCACGGCGGTGGTGGAACAAATTTATCGTCTGGCCGGCTCCACCGCGATCTTCGATAATGAACCGTTTGAGCGGCGTTTCCGCGATATCCATGCTGTCTCGCAACAGGTCCAGGGCCGCGCCTCGAACTACGAGACCGTGGGCCGTTTCATGCTGGGATTGGATGTGGATACGATTTTCATGTAGCGATGGGCACGAATGGAACAAAAAACCCTGCCATCGCCACTGAAAGCCTACCGGCGCACGCCGGTTTTTACCGAAGACACGATACCCAAAGGCTTGCGCAACGAACACAGTACCAAGCCCGGTGTCTGGGGGGTGATCCACGTGATGTCCGGCACTCTCCTCTATACAATTGATGCCACCGGCCATTCGCAAACCCTGACATCCGGGCAAACGGGACTTATCGAGCCGGACCAGCTGCACCACGTGACGCCACGGGGAGCAGTCTCTTTTTTCGTCGAGTTCTGGAAATAACGACTATTTGAAAGACCGCAGCTAGCCAAGTTCGAGCACGATCATCACGATCGCAAGGACGATGAATAGGACCAGTCCCGACGCCAGCGCCACTCGTTTGCGATCTATTGGCGGGTTGGGCGGCGCGGGTGCTGGCTCACCCCCTTCAATCGGCTCAATTGGCGTTTCCGACCGTGGCTCCGTTGACTCTGCAGCGCCCGCTGCCGGCTCTTTTCCCGTCTTCATCTCGGTATACAGTCTGGTCGTCGCCGCATCCGGTTCGATGTTCAATTCCCGTTTCAGGATCTCCACGCAACGTTGATATTGTTTCAACGCCTCGGCGCGGCGGCCCGAGCGGCTGTAAAGCCGTATCAATGTGCGGTGGCCATCTTCGCGCAACGGATCGAGGGTTACCAGCAGCCGGGCGGCCTCGATGGCGTCATCAAGGCGGGCGGTATCGGTGTAGTAGGATGATAATCTAGCCAGGGTTTCATAGCAGAGTTCGCGCAAACGCGTCCGTTCGGCGGCGCACCAGCTATCGAGGGTTTCATCATCGAAACTGACGCCGGCGACAAAGTCGTCGACATGCACGGCAACGGCTTCCTGCATGGTCTCCGGCGTGTCTTCCACCAATAAGCGTTCAAATCGCCAGGTGTCGACGTCCACATGGTCCGGGTTCAGGGAAATCTGTTGACGATCGGCCTCTAAAAGGGTTCCCCCGCCCTCGCCGACGGCTTTAGCCAGGGTAAAGAGGCATTGCCGTAAACTATGACGGGCCTGCTCCTCCCCCCGGTCGGGCCAGATCAGGCTGGCCAGTTTGTCCCGCGCCACCGCTCTGCCGCCGTCGAAAGCCAGATAGGCCAGCAACAGCTGAGTTTTGCGCGGTAAGACGATATCGCCGGTACCATCGCGATTTAGCCTTACGTCGCCAAACAGTGTGAGGGTTAGCAATGCCATATTCTCCGGCGCAAAATTGATGGCCACCTGCAAATTGATCTTAATTGCGAAAAAAATTATGGTCAAATCCGTAAAAGAGCATTTTTTGACGGAATTTTGACGGCGCCATGTCCGCCCGCATGACGACGGCGAAATATGGTGCAGCATCGCTTGAACCCGGATAACAAAGGATTTGACCCTATGGATAACGAAAACAAGTTAACCTCCCGCCCGGCCATCATGGCCTACGGCGCGATCGCCGTTGTGTTGGCGGTGGTTGTCGGCGCCTTGTACGTCGCACCCTTAATGGCCGGTCCCAAACAGGCTTTTGCTGATTACAATGTTGGCAGCGGCAAGGTAGCTATACACGGCTACGACACTGTAGCTTATTTCACCGAAGGTGAGCCCACGAAGGGCAACGACGAGTTCGAACATACCTGGGAAGATGCGAAATGGCAGTTTGCCACGGCCACCAACCGGGATCTGTTCAAGGCCAATCCGGACCGTTACGCGCCGCAATATGGCGGCTATTGCGCCCTCGGTTTAGCGGCCGGCGAGTATGCGGATGCGGACCCGAACGCCTTTACCATCGTCGACGGAAAATTATATCTGAACCTGAGTATCAAATACCGTGATGGCGTCTGGCGGAAAGCGCCGAAAGCCTACCTGGCGACCGCGACCTATAACTGGACCACGAACCGTGAGGCGCTGCGGGACAACTATACCGAACAACAGCACTAGCAAGTTTCGTATTCCATAAATTCGAGATCGCCGGTTAGTCGAGGCCTGCCTTACGCAGTCCCTCGGCTAACCGCATCGCGTTTTTCGGGTCCTGAAACAGGCTGCGTTTTCTGAATTCCTCGACTGAAAAGAAAGGATTAAGACGGCGAACCTCCTGCGATGCACGTATCGCTTCCTGCTGACGCCCCATTTGGCCGTAGGTGGCTGCAAGGATTACATGGCTGAACTCGTAGTCGGGATTTTGAACCACGACGCTTGCCAAACTTGCAATCGTATCGTCGTACTGCCTTTTGAGATAGTAGGCCAAGCCCAGGAGCGTCGAGCGCACTGGATTGACGACCGGATCGAAACGTTGCGCCGTTTCAAAGGCAAGTATGGCACCGTCCGGATGACCTGACCATGTCAACACAAGTCCCTGATGGAAGTAGGTTCCGGCGTCGTTGGGATTCAGCGCGACCGCGCGCTCCAGCTCCACGAGGGCAAGGTCATACTTTCTATATTGGAGGAAGATGTTCGCCATTAGCGCGTGCCCGGGGGCGCTGCCGTTGTCAATAGCGATTGTCTTCTGGGCCAATTCGCGGGCGCGTTCCAGATCCGCGCCGGGTGTCCCGGTCCAGCCATAGAAGACGGCATCCATATACGTATGACCCAACCAAGTGTAGGCATTGGCATATTCATTGTCGCGTTTCATTGCCAGACGGAAAAGCTTGCGCGCTTCGAAGTTTGCCCCGCGCTGCTTCCGCGTCAGCAGTTGCCGGCCGCGCATGGCCAGATCGTAGGCTCGGAGGTCAATGGTCGGCTGAGATAATGTCCGCTTCCGCTCCGCGTCGGTCAGGCGCACGGCCAATGTGCCAACGATATTGCGGGTTATCTTGTCCTGAAGTTCGAAAATGTCCTCGATATTCTCATTATATCGTTCCGCCCACAGGTGGCGGCCGCTCGCGCCGTCGACCAATTGGGCGTTGATCCGGACCTTGTCGTTGGCCCTCTGTACGCTGCCCTCCAGCACATAGCGCACACCCAGTTTCCGGCTCACTTCCTCGACCGAAATGTTTTTTCCCTTGTATCCGCGCACCGCGTTGGAGGCGATAACCAACAGATCATCGAACTTGGACAGATCGGTGATGATGTCGTTGGTGATGCCGTCGGAAAAATATTCCTCCTTGGGATCATTACTCAGGTTCGCGAAGGGCAGCACGGCGATCGAGGGCTTGGGTTGATCCAGCAGGCCGATCTGCACGATTTGCGGTGTCGATTGCCAGAACCAAGCGCCGGCGGCCGCGACCAATATGACAAGCAGGGAAACCGTCGCCAGGGCCATGCCACGGCGTGGGAACCGTCGCGCCTGTCCCAGCCGCATGGCGGTGCCGTCATCGGGGCCCATCAGAACCCGATAGACCCGCACCGGTTCGGGGATGTTTTTCAACTCCTGGTCGCCCAGATCATCGATGGCGACATCAATCTTGCCCCGGATATCGCTGTGGACCCGTTCGGATATGCAAATGCCGCCCGGCGCGGCGCGTTCCTGCAGGCGAGCGGCGATATTGACGTCATCGCCGTAGATGTCATCACCGTCGATGATGACGTCACCCTGGTTGATGCCGATCCGGAAGACGATCTGATGATCGTCGGCCACGACCTCGTTGCGCTCTGCGCCCAGGCGTTGAATATCGACGCCGGCGCGCACCGCTTCAACGACGGAGGGAAATTCCACCAGCAGGCCATCGCCCATCAGCTTGACGATGCGGCCGCCGTGTTCGGCAATGGCCGGTTCGATCAGCTCCTCGCGGTGCGCCGTGAGGCGGGCCAGTGTGCCCTCCTCGTCAGCCGCCATCAGCGCGCTGTAGCCGGCCACATCGGCGCTCATGATCGCCGAAAGCCTGCGCCGCATGCCGTGTGTTTCCACCAACACCCCCAAGCTCCGAGTCAGTCAGCAAGATGTTACGCGAAAGTGTACAAAGTTGGGACTCTTGAATGGGAAGGGTTGAACGCGAGCCATTTTGTAATGCTCCGTTAACTATTTTCGCCGAGAATTGCTTTGCACGAGTTCCGTTTGTCAAAATACTCGTTTTGATTTATTCAGGCTCCGGGGTCCCGCATGACAACCACAAATATGACTGCTGATCACGAATTCATGGAACCCAGGGCAAAAACTGACAACGATACTCACCAAAGCAGTGGTTTATCGAACCAGATACGCCTGCTTGCCGTATTGCTGGTTACAAGCCTGGCCTTAACCGTGGCTCTTTTGTTCTGGTTCGCACACAGCCAGGATAAAGTTGCCGCCGCCAACGCCCGTCATCTGGCCCAGACCGCCGTGACGGTGCAGACCAACAACCTGCAAAAGATACTGACGGACTATACCTGGTGGGACGAAGCCTATCAGAAGCTGGTAACGAATTTCGACACGGCCTGGTTTGATGAGAATTTCGCAGAAGGCGACTATCTCGGCGATACATTCGGTATCACAACCTCATTTCTCGCCGGGCCGGACAAAAAAATGTTGCGCCACATGCGCGATTCGGAAATCGTCACGGACGGACCCAATATAGATACCGCGACATATTTTTCGGGCGGCGTCGATGCACTTATCCAACAGGCTAAGCGGAAGGTCGACGACGAGTACAAAGCAGCGGTCGGATTGGTACGCCTGAATGGCGAATTTTATTTCGCGGCGGTGCGGGTCGTTCACCCGCATTCGGAAGAGCTGTTGGCAAAGGCGGATGTCAAAGCCGACAACGCCTTCGTGGCCGCGTTTATGCGGCCGTTGGACAATGAATTGCTGCAAACCATCGGCCGGGACTTTGGTTTACAGGCCCTACGTCGCGTCGCGGCCGATGA
>JABIRL010000048.1 GCA_018667855.1 Rhodospirillaceae bacterium | reverse complement strand
CGCTGCCGCATGCGCCGCCGCGCTGCCGGCCCCGCCGGAACCCACCACGACCACGTCATAGTCGCGCCATTCTGTTTGAATTGTCATGCTCCACCCGTTTTCGCGCTCGTTTCAGCCGCCACTTCCGCGTCGAAGTCGCCGGTCATGGTTCGTTTGCCGGTTTTCCAATGATCGTAATGGGCCATGTAGGTTTCCAGCATTTTGTCCAGGGGTGGTTCGGCGAATTCGCCACAGAAGTTGAGATATTCCATGTGCCTGTTCCCGGACGTATCGAATTCATGATAAATCGAATCCGCTTCGCCATCGAACTCCAGCGCCTTCAAGCCGAACTTTTCGCACAGCTCCACATTGAAGGCCGGGGTCGATTTGAACCATTGATCGTCCAAATAGATCGCGGTGTATCCATGCCAATAAAAGGTATCGGTCTTCATGCGCTCGCGCATCTTGCCCGTGGAAAGATGGTTCCGAACATCGGCGAAGCCCAGGCGTGCGGGGATGCCCTGGGCCCGGCATACAGCGGCCAGAAGCACGGCCTTTTGCACACAATAGCCCTTCATGTCGGCCAGGGTTTTGCTCGCCTTCATCCCGTCGACGTCGAGGGACGAGGCGTAGGGGTCATAGCGAATGCCGTCGCGAACTTCGTAGTAGAGTTTGATGGCTTTCTCTTTCGCGGTAACGGCATCGCTGGCCGCCTCTGCCGCGAAGGCCATGATGTCCGGATCGGCGCTTTCCACCATTGCGCCGGGTTTTAGAAATTCACTTGGATCTTCAGACATCGTGTTTCCCTTATGTTCAAATGGCGCCGCAGTCCTTCAGCGCCGCGATTTCTTCGGCGCCGTAACCGAACTCGGTCAGGATTTCTTCCGTATGCTGACCAAGCAGAGGCGGTGGCGTTTTCATGCCCGGCGATCCTTCCGAAGCCATGAAGCCCAATCCGGGTATGGTTATCTCGCCTTCCATGCCTTCGGGTGCCGGCATCTTCATCAGGACGTCGCGATGGCCGACCTGCTCCTGCTCAATTGCTTGCGGCACGGTCAGCACCGGCGCCATGGGGACGCCCTCGGCGCGCAGTTTCTCCTGCCAATGGGCGGTCGGCTTGGTGATGATCAGGGCTTTCAGTTCCTCATAAATTTCCAAGCGATTTGCAACACGGCTTTGTTCCGTCTTGTAGCGCTCCTCTTCGGCCCATTCCGGATGTCCGAGACCGCGGCAGAGCGCGGGGATCATGTAATCCGCAAAGACGGAGATATTGATGAAACCGTCCGCCGTTTCATAAACATCGGTCGTTGTCTGCATCGTCGCGGAACGGTTGCCCAGAAGCTCCGGCACGGAGCCGTTGAGGAGGTAGCGGTTGATGGCGAAGCTGATCAGTGACATCACCGAATCCGTCATGGACACATCCAGATGCTGGCCCTTGCCTGTCGCCAGGCGGCGATAGAGCGCGGTCGCGATAGCGAACGAGGCGGTCAGGCCCGTCGTCATATCGGCGATTGGAAAGGCCACCCTGATGGGCCCCTCCTCGGGCGTGCCGGTCAGGGACATCAAGCCCGAAACCGCCTGAATGGCGCCGTCATAGGCGCCGGCACCGGAAGCAGGACCGTTTTGGCCGAAGCCGGATATGGAGCAATAGACAATGTCCGGCTTTATCGCCTTTACGTCTTCGTAGCCAAAGCCCAGGCGTTCCATCACGCCTGGTTTGAAATTCTCGGCCACCACGTCGGCGCTCTCGATCATGCGGCGGACTACTTTTTTGGCTTCATCGTTTTTCAGATCCATCGCGATGGAGCGCTTGCCGCAGTTAAAACCGACAAAAACCGGGCCGAGCCCGCGCAGGGCCCATTCGCCCTCCGCCAGCAGGTTGCGGGTTTGATCGCCCGTACCCCGCAGTTCGATCTTGATGACCTCGGCGCCCAGTTGGGCCAGATTGCCGGTTGCCACCGGGCCGGATAGAACTTGCGTGAAATCCACGACGCGGACGCCGTCAAATGCCTTGGTCATATTTGTTATCCTACATCCAGGAACGTCGTGAAGTCGTCGATGGCTAGTTTCGAAGTGCGGAAAACATTGTCCGCCGCAGGCTCTCCAGTGGTACCGGTTCGGGCAGAAATTTCCGCACCGAGCGGCGGCTCATTATGGCTTCGTGCACCTCCATGATCAGGCCACCTTGGCAGTCAAACCGGCCAGCCGTTGGCCGATGATCTCTTCTACCTCCCGGACGATGCGGCTAATCAGTTCCGCACAGCTGGGTACGTCGTCGATCAGGCCCACCACCATGCCGGCCGACCAGATGCCGTGGTCCACCTTGCCTTCCTCGAACACGACTTTGCCCCGTTGGCCGGAAAGATATTCCGCCAGATCCTCAATTTTCAGGTCCGCGCCTTTCTCACGCTCAATTTCCTGGATCTTGCCGGAGACCTCGTTCTTGAAAACACGGGAGGTGTTGCGCAGCGCGCGATTGGTCAATTGGGTATTGCGTTCATCCGCCGCGACCATGGCCTGTTTCACGTTGTCGTGGATCGGGGCTTCCTTGGTGGCCATGAAGCGGCTGCCCATATTGATGCCATCGGCGCCCAGGGCGAGGGCGGCGACCAGACCGCGGGCATCGCCGAAACCACCCGAGGCGATGAACGGTATGGACAATTTATCGGCGGTGCATGGCAGCAGGATCAGGCCGGGAATGTCATCTTCGCCGGGATGGCCGGCGCATTCGAAGCCATCGACGCTGACCGCGTCGCAGCCCACGGCCTCAGCCTTCACGGAATGGCGGACGGAGGTGCATTTGTGGATTACCTTGATACCGGCGGCCTTGAACGTGGGCATGAAAGGTTCGGGGCTGCGTCCGGCGGTTTCGACAATCTTGATGCCGCTGTCGGCGATGGCCTCGGCGTATTCCTGATACGGCACCGGCTTCAAGGTGGGCAGGATGGTGAGGTTGACGCCAAACGACTTGTCGGTCATCCCCCTGGTGCGTTCGATCTCCTTGGTCAGGTCCTCGGGCGTCGGCTGGGTCAGCCCGGTGATGATGCCCAAACCCCCGGCGTTGGAAACGGCAGAGGCCATTTCAGCCCGTCCGACCCACTGCATGCCGCCTTGTACGATAGGGTGCTCGATACCGAATAGTTCCGTAATTCTTGTTTTCATGATGGACCTTCGTTATTTGAACGTTGCGATGGCGTTTTCATACATATCGCAAGTCCTGAGAACAGAAGCGAGGATTTTGTCCCTAATGGTGTCCAACATGCGTTATGCGGATGGCGAATTTGACCGTGCGGCGGAGTGGCGTGAAGATGCCGACTGGCTGGCCGCGCGCCTAGCCATGCCATCCACCAAGGTCTATCCCATCTGGCGCCACCGCTTTCTGTTCGTCGACGAAGCGGCGCCTGTTATCCTGGCGCCCGGGGCGGCGGCGGCGCTGGCCAGTCTGGAGCAAACGGTATTGCTGGGACTGATCGATGATGCGGCCCATTTCACTATCGACGTCTCCGGCATGTCAGAAGCTGCGGTAGGGTCCGAACTAACCGGCGATACCCACGATTTGCGCGATGTGGCCATGAACCTGTCGGACCAGACGGCGGCCCTGCTGGCGTTTGGCCGCGGCATGTCGGTCTGGCATGTTGATCACCAGCATTGCGGCCGCTGCGGCGGCGCGACAGTCATGGAACGTGCCGGCCATGCGCGGCGCTGTCTGGATCAGGCCTGTGGTCGTTTGCATTTTCCGCGAACGGATCCGGCGGTCATTACCTTGGTCGTAGATGGCGACCGCTGTTTGCTGGCCCGCCGGGCGATGATTTCCATTCCACGGTTTTCCACGGTCGCCGGCTTTGTCGAGCCGGGCGAGACCTTGGAAGACGCGGTGCGCCGGGAAGTTGCCGAGGAAGTCGGGGTCAAAACCGGCGCGGTAATGTACCGGGCATCCCAGCCCTGGCCCTTTCCGTCATCCCTGATGATGGGTTTCTGGGCCCGGGCGGTGAGCACGGAGATCGAAGTCGATGGCGAAGAAATTGGCGAAGCGGCCTGGTTTACCCGTCAGGATATTGTTCGCGCATTGGAGCGGGAGGAAATAATCCTGCCGCCCGAGGATTCGATCTCCCGCCAATTGGTTGAGGATTGGAGAAATCTGCCGGAAGGCACAAAAATTTCAGGTTTGGAGTGACGAAACGCACAGATGCGTTATATAGTTGGTACTAACATAGCAAAGTTCCTCAAAATATGGTCGGCCGGGGTGGTGCGACCGTGACAACTCACCCAAGAAAGAAAAAGGGGATGGCCGTGAATTTAATCAAAACTTCGGCGGTTTCGTTGGTTGCCGCGATGGCGCTGACAGCGTGTTCATTGGGCACGCAATTGGAAAAAGCAAAAATGGCTGAAACGGCCAAAACGCCGTTCAACTATAACCTATATGACGGCTATATCGGGCTGTCGAAGATGGAGTACAAGGAAGGCGATTACGAAGATTCCGATCGCTTTGCCATGCGCGCCATGAAAGCTTCGACCGCCAAAAAAGACACCGCTGTCAAGCCGGAAGGCTTTAAGGCGCGAAATTTACCCGCGGATAAAGCGGATGATTTGCGTAAGGCTAGGGGCCGTCTGATGATCGCCCTGCATCAGGGCGGGCGGGAAAATTATCCGCGCTTCGCCGCCGATGCCCAGGTCAAGTTTGATTGCTGGATGCAGGAACAGGAAGAAAACTTCCAGCCCAAGGATATCGAGGCCTGCAAGAAGGGCTTCATGAAAGCCATCGCCAAGCTCGAAAAAGCGGTCGCGCCCAAGCCTGTGGCCAAGAAAATGATGAAGAAGAAAATGCCGATGATGGCCGCCAAGCCAAGGGCGCCGGAACCGGTGGATGTGGACGGTATCTATATCGTCTTCTTCGATCTGAACAGTTCCAAGCTTAACCCAGCGTCACAGCGCATCCTGCGCAAGGCAGCGGCCGAATTCGCATTGACGGACTCACCGGGCATGAACCTGACCGGCCACACCGACAAAGCCGGCCCTGCCGGATACAATTACGACCTGTCGCAGCGGCGTTTGAACGCGGTGAGAGGCTACTTGATGAAGATGGGAGTGACACAGCCGTCATTGCTGTCTTCCGCCTATGGCGAGGAAAAACCGCTCGTTCCCACCAGGGACGGCAAGAAGGAAAAACGTAACCGCCGGGTTGAGATCATCTTCCAATAGATCGATATCTGGTTATTTGGTACTGACATGTTGCGCGCGGGACCACGGTGGTGGTTCCGCGCCAACTTTTTAGGGGTGCCGTAATATGCGTCTTTTGATTGCCTTGCTGCTACCATGGCTGTTGTTTTTCACTATTGGCCGGGTGTTTGCCGGCATAATATGTTTAATTCTGCAATGTACCTTGATTGGCTGGGTCCCCGCCGCGATTTGGGCGGTTTATGCGTTGAGCCAGTACAATATGGAAAAGCGTTTTGACGAAATGGAAAGCCCTCAATAGGGCAGGCCAAATTCGTTTGATAATTTTGGAAGGATAATCGACATGGCTGATGCTTATATTTTTGACCACGTTCGCACCCCGCGCGGCAAAGGCCGGGCCAGTGGATCCCTGCATTCAGTGACACCTATCGAATTGGCCTCCACCGCGTTGCGGGCGATCCGTGATCGAAATGATCTGGATACCGCCAATGTCGAGGACGTCATGCTGGGCTGTGTCGCGCCCGTGGGTGAACAAGGCGCCGATATCGCCCGGGTCGCGGTGATCAATTCGGATTATGCGGAAAGCACCGCCGGTGCCCAGGTCAATCGCTTCTGCGCCTCGGGGCTGGAGGCTGTCAACATCGCGGCCGGTCAGATCATGTCAGGCCAGTCGGATATGGCCATTGGTGGTGGTGTGGAAAGCATGAGCCGGGTGCCCATGGGCTCCGACGGCGGCGCCTGGCCAACCGATCCGGCGGTCGCATTTCACAGCTATTTCGTACCGCAGGGTATTTCCGCCGATCTGGTCGCCACCAAATACGGCTTCTCCCGCGATGACGTGGACAGCTATGCGGTCGAGAGCCAAAAACGCGCCCAACGCTCTTGGGATGAAGGCCGGTTCAAGGGTGCCATCGTGCCGGTGGTCGATCTCAACGGCAAGACGGTGCTGGACCATGACGAACATATGCGGCCCGAAACCGATATGCAGTCCCTGGCCTCGCTGGATGCATCATTCATCAGCGCCGGTGAGCAGTTCGGTTTCAATTCCGTCGCTATTCAGCGCTATCCGGATATTGAGAAGATCGAACATGTCCACCATGCGGGCAATTCCTCCGGCATTGTTGACGGCGCCGCGGCCGTGTTGCTGGGCACCAAGGAGATGGGCGAAAAGCTGGGCCTGACGCCCCGGGCCCGCATTCGCAGCTTCGCCTCCATTGGGTCCGAGCCGACCATCATGCTGACGGGGCCGTCCCTGGCGGCGGAAAAGGCGCTGAAACGCGCCGGCATGGAAAAGGGCGACATTGATCTGTGGGAGTTGAACGAGGCATTCGCGGCCGTCGTCCTGCGCTTCATGCAGGCGCTCGATATCGACCACGATGAAATCAATGTTTGCGGTGGTGCGATCGCTATGGGGCACCCCCTGGGCGCCACGGGCGCGATGATCCTGGGCACTGTATTGGATGAATTGGAACGCACCGGGAAAAGCACGGCGCTGGCCACGTTGTGCGTCGGCGCCGGCATGGGCACAGCGACAATCATCGAACGAATTTAGCGCCTGTTTGTAAGGACGACTACCATGATCGATTACAACGTTGATGGCGACGGCGTCGCCACCATTACCTGGAACGTCTCCAACCGGCCCATGAATGTCATGAACGTGGACACCATGAACGCCTATGGGGAGGCCGTGGACAAGGCCGTCGACGATGAAAATGTCAAAGGCGTGATTGTCGCGTCCGCCCACAAGGAATTCGTCGTGGGCGCCGATCTGTCCGTCATGGGCGATGGTGATCTGTCCATGCTGGAGGAATTCATGCAGGTAGTGCATGGCAAATTCCGGCGCATGGAGACATCCGGCAAACCGTTCGTCGCGGCGATCAACGGCCATGCCCTGGGCGGCGGGTTCGAGTTGTGCCTGTCCTGTCACCATCGCATCGCCGCCGATAACCCGAAGACTAAGATTGGTCTGCCCGAGGCCAAAATCGGTCTGCTGCCGGGCGGCGGCGGAACGCAACGGCTGCCGCGCATGATCGGCATGCAACAGGCCCTGCCCCTGATGCTGGAAGGGCGGGAACTGGCCCCGGCGGCGGCCTTGAACATGGGCATGGTTGATGCGGTCGTGCCGGCGGATGAACTGCTGGCGGCGGCCAAGGCCTGGGTCCTGGGCGATGG
>JABIRL010000052.1 GCA_018667855.1 Rhodospirillaceae bacterium | reverse complement strand
GACGCCGGCATTCAGATGCAGTTCGTTGCCGACGATGGAAAACAATGAGGCCTGAGCACCAGAGAGGGTCAGGTCATTGCTGCCCAGGGCGTCATCGGAGACAACAATTTCGGCGATCTTCGTTGATCCAGAGGTATCGCTGTTCTCGGCAATCGAGGTCACTGCGTTGGCCAGGGATACCGTCGGGGCCTCGTTCACGTCGTTGACGGCGATGGTGAAGCTCTCAGCGTAACTTTCTCCCGCCAGATCCGTCGCCGTTACCGTAACCAGGACGCTGCCCTCGGTTTCGTGATCAAGGCTTGCCGATGTTTTCAGTTTCAACACACCGCCGACGACTTCGAACCGGGTATCATCGACCGCGAATGTATGGCTGTCGCCGGCATCGGGGTCGCTTACCGTCAGGGTGCCGACAATGGCGCCGACGTCGTTCTCATCAACCGAAAGATTATCCAGCGAAAGGTCTGACGGAGGCGCGTTATCACCTTCGATAATGACGATGTCGAAGGCTTCCCAGTTACGCACCGTGAGATCGAAGGATTCAAAATTAAACTGCGGTCCGTTGTCATTCGTCGGATCAGAGTGTGCGGCGAGGAAATCCGTAAAGGCATCAAGGTCGGCCTGCACGCCGGGATCGATCAATTCATTGAGCGTAAATTTGAGGATGATGGTGTCATAGCCCGTGCCGCCGTCGTAATAGTCAATGGCGCCTAGGTTTTCGGCCATCGTGTAGACGCCGGTATCGTCGCCGCGCTGGGCAAAAAGCACATCGTTACCGGCCCCGCCATCGAGATAATCATTGAAGCTGAGATCACCATCGGCGCCCGAGCCGGTACCATGCGAGGCGCCGCTGCCGTGACTGCCTGAGCCCCGGTGCGAACCGTGTGAACCGTGTGAGCCATGAGAGCCGTGTGATCCATGCGAGCCGTCGGAACCATGGGAACCGCTGCCCGAACCGCGAGAACCTCTGCCGCTGCCACTACCGGAACCGGAGCCTGAACCAGGTCCGTCGTCGCCATACAAAATATCATTGCCGGCGCCGCCGAAGACGAAATCGTCACCGATGCCGCCGACGACCGTATCGTTGCCGTCACCGCCATTCAAAGTGTCGTTAAAGGTAACCGTAACGCCGCCCGAGCCCGAACCGCCCCGACCGGAGGCGGACGCACCGCTTCCATCACCCATGATCAAATCGTCGCCGTCACCGCCGTCGATCACATCATCGCCGGCCCCGCCCGTGAGCCTGTCACTGCCGCTACCGCCATCGATGGTGTCGTTGCCGGTACCGCCCTTGATGTGATCATCTCCGGCGCCGCCGAACAGGGTGTCGTTACCGCCCTTGCCGTTGATCTTGTCGTTGCCAACGCCGCCGGACAAGGTGTCGTCGCCGGAGCGACCCTTCAAATGAAGGTCATCGCCACTGCCGGAACCGTGTGCCTTACCACGTTTCTTCATCATATCCCTCATACCGCCGGTACATTTGATTTCTTGTTTTTGAAATTCTCATCGGCTTAGTCAATTTGGCATAATTCGGCAGGGTTGAGAAGGTTTAGGCATGGTTAACAAGATAACCATTCATTAACCATAATCATGCCGTTTCCGCCGCCAACGGCTTATAACAAACAAGATCAAAATATTGGCTGTCTCGCATCACTCAAGATGCGGCCGCCGATGGCGATGAAGACGGCGCCGGCGGCTCTTTCGATCCAATGACGGACCTGGGATATACGCCGCATGACCGGCGTTGATGACATAAACAGGCTGACGAGGCTGTACCAGATCAACGCCGCCGCAAAGACCAGGCCGATCATCAGGATGAGGAGCCATTGGGGAGTATCCGCCGTGACCGAGGTCGCGAAAACAGAGGTGAAGAGGACCACTGCCTTGGGATTGGTCAGGGTCACGAAGAAACCAAAGCGGAATGCATGCCCACCCATGTTACCGGGGACAGAAACATCCAACGCCGTCGATTTTGAGAAGATCAGGCGCAGACCCAGATATATCAAATAGGACGCGCCCAGCACACGCACCAGCCAGGCCAGCCATTGATATTGCGCCAACACCGCGGATAGCCCCAGCAAGCTCAGCGCGGCATACAATGCCAGGCAGATCGAGACCCCCAATGTGGTCCATAGACCGGCCTTGGTGCCCATGGTGACGGAGGAACGCACCACCCCGACGAAATCGGGTCCCGGCAGCATCAGGGCGGGTATAAATATCCCGAAGACACTGATCAGAATGACCACGGGATCCATCCTAGCTCCCTTCTATCCAGGCCGTTTTGTCGAAATTCACATGCTCGCCAAAATAATGCACGGCGGCCTCCAGTTTATCCATTTCCTCGATACGATAGATACGGCTCGGACCGGCGATCCGCTCCACCACCTCGCGCTCCGCCACCCAGGCCTCCGCCGTCTGCAGGGTGCTTTGCCGCTGCAGCACATCCCAGATGTAATAATGATGGGGCACCACGATGCGGGGCTTCAGGCGTTCGGTGATGGCTTCCACATGCACATATCCCATGACGTGCTGCGAAGCATCAACGGGCAGCAGGGCGATATCAATTTGCCCAAGCGCCTTCCAGATCTCGTCGGGCGGGTTATGGCGGTTGTCGCCCCAATGGACAATACGCATGCCGCCCGTTTCCACAACGATCAGGCAATGATCCCAGGAGCGGGGATTGTTGGGCGGTTCCACGTCCGTGCCATGGAAATGCTTATGGATCTTCTTGAAGTCATAGATATTGCAGCTTGAATCCACCGCGTGCTTGTCGGCCAGGCCATAGATAGTCATATCGCCGAAGCTGTACATACCGATCAGGCGATCCAGCAGGACATGGGCGTCCAGGCGATGCAGGGCGTCGTGATCGAAATGGGCATGGGTGGATACGCCGATATCGACGGCAGTGATGGGAAAATCCTTGAAATACCAATCCCACGTCCGGCTGGGGTGATTGCGCCACGGGTCAATCATCACGCTGACACCTTTGGGCGAGGTTATGCGAAAGGCCGAGCTACCGTAAAACGCCACCTCCACCGGACCATCCCGCGCCGGCGATGTATCGCCCTGCAACTCGATCATCCGGTTATGATTGGTCGTCATCTGCCAGACGTTCAGGCCGGTATCAATATCGGTCATGGCATCATTCCAAAATTGCAGCCGACCTGCATCGCCACTCCGTTCATGAAGTGACGATGCGGCAACAGTTAGGCCTTGGCGGCAGTCGCTTCGATCTCAACCAGCATATCGGGCGAGGCCAAGCCATCGATGATCAGCAAAGTCGAAGCCGGCAGCGCGCCATCACCGATGACCTTCTTGCGGGCGGCGCGGTAGGCATCAATGCTGCGCGGATCCGTCAGGTACACGGTGAATTTGACCAGATGTTTCTTGGTCATGCCGTTCGCCTTCAGGCAGGCGAGAATATTCTTAAAGGCCTGTTCGGTCTGCTTGCGAATACCGTCCTGCAACTTGCCTTTGCCATCCAGGCCGACCTGCCCGGATACGACCAGCCATTCGGCCCCGGCCGGCACCTTGACGCTGTGGGTATAGGCACCCTGGGGTTTGAAACTTTCCTTGGGGTTCACGAATTCAGTCATAACGGCAACCTCCCTTGGTTTTTTTCTCCGACAATAAATTCATTCTAACCGACCATACTGTAACCGCCACTAATGGATATGATTTGCCCGGTGACCCAGCTGGCACCGGCAGACGCGAGGAAAGCAACCGTTGGCGCAACATCTTCCGGCTGGCCGATACGGCCAGATGGGTAATTGCGGACGATCTTGGCCATATTGGTTTCCAGCCATTCCTTGTCGCTGTGACCGGTTTCCACCAACCCCAAAGCAACCGCGTTGACCGCAATGCCGTCGCCGCCGAGTTCTTTGGCCAGCGATTTGGTCAGGGACAACACGCCGCCGCGGGAGGCCGCGGTGATGGACAGCCCCTTCTCGCCCACACGGGCGGAATCCCCGGCCAGGGAAATAATCCGACCACCCCCGCTGGCGGCCAGATGCGGCACGGCGGCATGACAACAATGGATGACGCCGTACAGGCCAACATCAATCTGGCTATGCCAGTCCGCCGGCGTGGTCTTGACGAACCTTTGCGGCATGACATAGCCGGCGTTATTGACCAACACATCCAAACGGCCGAAGTCCGCCACCACCTGTTCCGTCATGGCGCACACTGCGTCATAGTCGGTGACGTCGGCGCCATAGGACCGCGCCGTGCCGCCCTGCCCCTCAATCTCGGTCACCAGGGCAAGTGCTTCCGCCTCCGAGCCGCGATAGTTGATGGCGACGGCGGCGCCTTCGTTGACCAGGGCCAGGACGATTTTCCGTCCCACATCCCGCGCGCCACCGGTAACCAAGGCCACCTTGCCGTTCAATCCCAAATCCATATTTCATTACTCCTTTGTTTCCGTAACCAAGCGGAACAGCCGTTCCGGCGTCATGGGCAAGACGTTGACATTCAGCCCAACCGCATCAGTGATTGCGTTGGCCAAGGCGGCGGGCGCGCCGATGGTCCCGCCCTCCCCCATGCCGCGAAATCCACCCAGGTTATCGGGCAGATCGATCTGCACATGATGCACCGTCATGGTGGGAATTTCCGCCGCCGTGGGCACCAGATAATCCATCAGGCTGGCGGTCTGAATTTGTCCCGTCTCATCATGCACCACTTCTTCCATCAAGGCGGCGCCGATACCCTGGGCGACACCGCCATGGACCTGACCATCGGCAATCAGCGGGTTGATCACCCGGCCGCAATCGTCTGCCGCGCCATAATGCAGTATCTTCACGCCATAGGTTTCCGGGTCCACTTCGACCATGGTCAGATGGCTGGCGGGCGAGGTGGTGCCGAAGTACGGATCGTACATCCGCGTGGCCTCCAGCTCGATCTCCTCCCGCAGCTCCTTTGGGAAACGGCCCATTTCCGAATACAGCGCCTTGGCCAGTTGCCGAAAGCTCATGGTGCGGTCAGTACCCTTGACGAATATCTCGCCGCCCGCCGCGTCCAGATCGCCCGCGTCCGCCTCAAACATATGGGCGGCGGCCTTCATCACCTGTTCCCGCACGGCCCGTGCCGACAGAATGGCCGCGCCGCCCGCCAGCACGGTGCTGCGGGAAGCGAAAGTGCCCGTGCCGTGGGCCATCCCGGCGCTATCGCCATGGATGACATCCACATCCTCCACGCGGACACCCAGCTCCTCGGCGATTACTTGTGCCAGGGTGGTCTCCAGGCCCTGGCCGTGGGAGGCAATGCCGAACTGCGCCGTCACCGCGCCGGTGGAATCAATGCGAATAGTGGCCGTCTCGGTGCCCGTGTTGACCGGCATGCCCGGCGCCACGGATATTCGACTGCCCAGGCCAGTCAGTTCCGCATAGCTGGCCAGACCGATGCCGACCCAGCGTCCTGCCGCGCGCGCCTCCGCCTGAAATTCACGCAAATCATCATAGCGCTGCGCCACTGTCTCCAGGCATTCCATGAAACCGCAGCGGTCCCAGACGATGCCGGAGGCTGACTTATAGGGAAACTCGTCCGGCCGGACCATATTGCGCCGGCGCATCTCCAGCGGATCCAACCCCAGTTTGGCCGCCGCCATGTCCATCAACCGTTCCATGACAAAGGCGGAGATCGGCCGTCCCACGCCGCGATAGGCCCCCGTCGGCGCCTTGGATGTGGCGACGGCGCGGGCCCGGGCCCAGTAATTGGCAACCCTGTACGGTCCGGGCAGGAAAGAAACCACCTGCACTGGCTCGATCGCCGCCGTCCAGGGATAGACGGAATAAGCCCCCACATCGCCGATGCAATCGGCGCGCAGGGCCAAAATATTGCCGTCCCCGTCGCAGGCCAGTTCAGCCTCGACAATCTCGTCAAAGGCCTGGTTGGTGCTCATCAGGTCTTCCATGCGGTCGGACAGCCATTTCACCGGCCGACCCAATCGCCGGGCCAAAAGGCAGACCAAAACCTCCTCCGGATACAGGGCCGCCTTGCCGCCGAAGCCGCCGCCCACATCAGGCGCCACCACCCGGCACCGATTGCCGGGAATATCCAGCATTTCCACCAGGGCATCGCGGACAATGCCGGGTACCTGGGTCGTGGAATGCAAGGTCAGGGCACGGCGGCCCGGATCATAATCGGCCACATAGCCTCGGTTCTCCATGGCCGTTGGCGTTTTGCGATGCATTCGGAAAGTATCCGCGACCCGGACGGCGGCATCGGCCATGGCTTTGTCCACGTCGCCGCGATGGAAGCTACGGGAGACGATGACATTGGTTCCGGCCTCCTTGTGCAGCAGCGGGCTGCCGTCCTGTATTGCCGCCAAGGGATCAATGGCATGACCAAGAGGTTCATAGGATACAGCGATCAGCTCGGCGGCGTCCTCCGCCAGGTAGCGGTTCTCCGCCACCACGGCGGCAACGGCCTCGCCCACGAAACGGACCTTTTCGTCTGCCAGAACGGGGAGTTCCGTGGCGTGATAATCCGCCATGCGGGAGGTCGCGCGGACCGGCTGATAGGTACCCGTGATATCG
>JABIRL010000053.1 GCA_018667855.1 Rhodospirillaceae bacterium | reverse complement strand
CGTGCCGACGCCTCTCATTGGGGGGACATCGCCGGATCACGGGGCCGATCTTAGTTATGTACGGGCGGCCGCCGAGGCCATCGCGCCGGTGCTGGTAAAGGGCAATCTGGTCATTTTGGAATCCACTTCGCCGGTGGGCACGACGGAAAAGATGGCCGAATGGATGGCTGCCCTGCGCCCGGATCTGAGCTTTCCTCACGATGCGGGCGAAATGGCGGACATAAATGTGGCCCATTGCCCCGAACGGGTGCTGCCCGGCCGGATTATCGAAGAGGTGGTCAATAACCCCCGGGTCATCGGCGGCATGACCCGGAAGTGTGCGCAGCGGGCGGTTTCGTTGTATCGCATCGTGGTACGGGGCGAATGCAAGGTCACGAACGCCCGCACGGCCGAGATGTCCAAGTTGGTGGAGAACGCCTACCGTGATGTCAACATCGCCTTTGCCAATGAACTGTCGGTGATCTGCGACGGTCACGACATCAATGTCTGGGAACTGATCCAGATGGCCAATCTGCACCCCCGCGTGGATATCCTCTCGCCCGGCCCGGGCGTGGGCGGTCATTGCATCGCGGTTGATCCCTGGTTCATCGTCGAAGGCGCGCCGGATGACGCCAAGATCATCCGCATGGCGCGCGAGATCAATGATGCCAAGCCGGGCTTTGTCCGCGATAAGGTGGTGGAACGGGCCCAAACCCTGGTTCAGCCGGTCATCGCCTGTTTGGGATTGTCCTATAAGGCGGACGTGGATGATCTGCGGGAAAGCCCGGCAGTGGAAATCGTAGCGCAACTGGCGGCTCTGAACATCGCCGAGTTGCTGGTGGTCGAACCCCATATCTCGACCCTACCAGGGGAATTGGCTGATCGTGGTCTCGAATTGACGGATTTCGACAAGGCCATGGCGCGGGCCAATATGGTGCTGCTGCTGGTGGATCACAGCGCTTTCATGCATGTGGACCGGGACCTGATAAAGGACAAGTTCGTCATCGATACCCGCGGCGCCTGGTAGGCGGAATTACGCTATTTTTTCCTGTTTTTGTGCCGGGCCAACCAGGCATTCGCCAGCTTTTCCGCTTCTACGATCTGGGCCCCTGACAGATCCGGTGCTATGAGAATTCTCGATTCTTGCAGTCTCTCGAAGCCGAGGCCTCCGGCCACGGAAATCCATTTGTAGGCAACGACAGGGTCCTTGGCGACGCCCTTACCGGTGAAATAATTCAATGCCAAGTTAACCTGAGCGCCGACTACCCCTTGCTCCGCGGCCAATCGGAACCATTTTGCGGCGGCGCCATGATTTTGGCGGACACCGTCGCCAGTCTTGATCAGCAAGCCGTAACGATATTGGGCCTCGGCATTTCCCTGTTCAGCCGCCATCCGAAACCATTTCGCGGCCTTGGATAAATCCTTACGAACGCCCCGCCCGTCTTGGTACCTGTAACCGAGGCTGATTTGAGAGGTAAGACTGCCACTCGCCGCGTTATTCCGAAGTGTATCGATCAGGCTGTAACGGTTTCTTGTCCCGGCAGCATCCTTGGGTTTTGGGCCGAGCGCCGCCACGATTTTTTTAGCACGGACGTGTCCTTGCGCTGCGGCCAACCGGAACCATTTGTTGGCCGCGTCCATATCATGCGGTACGCCTCGGCCTTCCCGGAGCGTTCGGCCGATTTCAAATTGGGCATCTGCCAATCCTAGTTTGGCCGCGGCGAGAACCCAACGGGCCGCTTCTTTGTAGTCCTGGGCTACGCCTTTTCCCGCAAAATACATACTGGCCAGAATATATTGTGACACGGGGTTTCCTTGAGCGGCCGCTTTTTCGTACCAGTATGCGGAGGCCGAAAAATCCTTCTTGGCGCGACGACCCCTATAATAGATCGCTCCCAAGCTAGCTTGGGCTTCAGCGCTGCCCCGCTCGGCGGCACGAATGTACAACCGTACTGCCTCGGCATCATTTCCGGCCTCCCATGCTTTTTCGCCATCCTCGTAATCGCCGGCCAAGGATGCGGCCGGCGTGCCGGCGATCAGCAGAAAGGCGATGGCCGGCACCGCCATGAAGAATAATTTCATATCTGGTCCAAATTTAGCCGTTGCACGGTCATGGCGAAATTTCCGTCAGTAGTTTGTAATGGGATCGCGACTTCCGCAACAGAAGCGCAACCCACGCCTTTCACATTGAAAGCGGTATGGCAGTTGGGATTTCGATGACGATGGCCTATATTGCCTTGTAGTGATATTGGCGAATTTTACGGCCTGCCTCCCCGCGCGTTTTCGGAATAGACAAAGGGTCAGGGCATGAAGTGGGAACCGACCAAGGTTAACTTTTGGCTGCTGATGGCCTTCATTGGTCTTGGCATTGCCGCTGCCGTCATCCACAGCATGTTCACGCCGACCCTTGAAGAATGCCTGGTAGAGCGCGCGAGCGAGAGCATTTCTGCCGCCTGTTGGGACCTGCTTTTGCAGGAAGGCCGATAACGCAACGCCGTTTGCGCGATCATCATTCGATCCTGTAGCCGGTCAAATAGGTACCCCTTGTCAATGATCCCATGAAGCCTTGTCGTGCCATTGGGCTGGTCAGCGCCAATGGTGGGACTTAGACTGGAAACTGAGCCGGATGCGCGTCCATGCGCCGGTAAGATTAAGGGAATTTCATGACAGACAAACCGACCAACCTGCCCCTGTCGGGCATCAGGGTATTGGAGTTCAGCCACGCGGTCATGGGGCCGTCGGCCGGCATGATCATGGCCGACCTGGGCGCCACGGTCACCAAGATCGAACCGGTTCCCGATGGCGACCGGACCCGGCATCTGCAGGGCGTGGGTATCAGCTTCTTCCCGCTGTTCTGCCGCAACAAACAAAGCCTCGCCATTGACCTGAAAGCTCCCGGCACCCGCCCGGCGGTGGAGGCCCTGGTGCGGCGGTCCGATGTGTTGATGGAAAACTTCGCCCTGGGCACCATGGACCGCCTTGGCCTCGGTTACGACGAACTCAGCGGCCTCAACCCGGGGCTCATTTATCTGCAATTGAAGGGCTTTTTGTCGGGCCCGTACGAAGAACGCCGGGCCCTGGATGAAATCGTGCAGATGATGAGCGGCCTGGCCTATATGACCGGGCCGCCTGGACAGCCCCTGCGGGCCGGCGCCTCCGTTGTGGATATCATGGGCGGCATGGCGGGCGTGATCGGCGTGCTGGCGGCCCTGCGCGAACGCGACAGTACGGGCAAGGGGCAATTGGTCAAGGCGGCCCTGTTCGAAACCGCCGCCTTCGCCGTGGGCCAGCACATCGTCCAGCACGGTATCACCGGCCAGCCTCTGGTGCCCATGTCGGTGCCGAACCGGGCCTGGGGTATTTACGACACTTTCGAAAGTGCCGAGGGCAAGCCCATGTTTGTTGGCGTGGTGACTGATACCCAGTGGAAGAAATTCTGCGATGTCTTCGAACGGCCGGATCTGTTCGCCGACGAGCGCCTGGGCAGTAATGGCGGCCGGGTGGAACAACGAGGCTGGCTGATCGGCACGGTGGCTGAAACCTGCAAGGCGCTGTCAACCGAGGAACTGCTGGCCAAGTGCGATACCGCGGAATTGGCCTTCGGACCCGTCAACAAACCCGAGGATTTGCTGGATGACCCGCACCTCAACGCAAACGGTCAGATGCGCGAGATGACGATACCCGGTGGCGCCAGGGCCAAAACCCCGCGCCTGCCATTGGAAATGGGCGGGCGCAGCTTTTCGGTCCGGGAAGACCCGCCGGCCATCGGCCAGCACAGCCGGAAAATACTGGCCGCCGCCGGCCTCTCGGCATCAGACATCGACGACCTGTTCGCCGCCGGCCATGTTTTGGAGAACGAAGCCTAACAGGCTGCTAAAATGTCACTCCCGCGAAAGCGGGAGTCCGTGTCTGAATTTCCAACGTCGCCCAAGTCATTGAAATGTAGGTGTCTTTAGACTCAGTGTGGATTCCCGCTTTCGCGAGAATGACAACAAATATCGCAATCGACAGCCTTGAAATTGTTTTTCAGCAGCCTGCTGGACCATTTACCTAACGCGCTAATTCAGCGCCACGGCTTCCAATTCGTGTTCGTAGCAGGCGGCCATGGCGGCGGTATAGTTGTCGAAGCCGGCCAATTCCTTGCCGTTGGCGCCATGCACCACATAGATCGTCTGCCCTTTCACCTGATGGGGGCGGATATAGGCCAGTTGGTCGGCGCCGAGCATGGCCAGACCTTCACTGGAAATCGTCCGCAGGCCGTTTTCAAGAGCGTCCATGATCTAGTCCTCCAACTGTTCGTCGCCGGGGTTGTCGCCAAGATTGTCGCCGAGGCTGTCAATCGACAGCTTGCCGTTGGCCGCTGGTGGGCCGGTGGTGATGTCGATGATGCGGGAGACGACCTCCGGCTGCGGGCGTACCAGTTCGATATGCAACAGGCCGTTGTCCAAGCTGGCGCCGGAAATCTCGATACCCTCGGCCAGGACAAAACTGCGCTGGAACTGCCGCGCCGCGATGCCGCGGTGGACATAGACCCGATCGTCATCTTCTGTTTGGCGGCCGCGTACGATCAACTGGTTGTCCTCGGCCGAAATTTGCAAATCCTCGCGGGCGAACCCGGCCACGGCCAGAGTAATGCGCAGGCCGTTCTCGGACACCCGTTCGATATTATAGGGGGGATAGCCGTCGTTGGCGGACTTCGCCACCCGGTCCAGCAATTGTTCGAAATGATCAAAGCCCAATAGCAACGGGCTGTTAAAGGCGGAAAGTCGGTTCATGGCGCCACCTCCTCCTGAATGAGCGGGCATGGCGGTCCTATGGATAATAGGTCCTAACATCTTCACCGGACCCCAAGGGATTTCCCCAACGGGCGTCCGCGCACGGCCCGGAACGGCACCGCGTGGCTCATATGTAAGCATCGCCATGACGCGGTGCAAGCTATTGCATCCTGGCATAGACGTTTTGTTCTCTATATATTCATTATTTGTTCTGTTTTTCGCGATGGTAACCATGACCGAGGCAGTTGGACCGCGACTGGAAGATCTGGCCCGACAGGATGTACCCGTGGCGGCCTGGTGCCAGGCTTGTGGTCATCACAAGGTTTTGCCGG
>JABIRL010000067.1 GCA_018667855.1 Rhodospirillaceae bacterium | reverse complement strand
CGATATCCGTGACGCCATCGACAACGCGCGCCTGCAGATCCGCCAGGCTTTCGCCGCCCCACGGGGCGCCGTTCCAGGGCTCCTCCTGCCAGGTGCGAACGGCCTCCGGGTGGCGTTTCGCGATCTCCGAGGCCAATTGACCCTCGAACCAGCCAAGGCCAATTTCAATACAGCGCGGCTCGATAGCATCGGGTTTGCGGTTGAACAGGCAGTCCACGGTTTGCCGGCAACGCAGGGCCGGTGACGAGATGACGCGGTCGGGCTGGTAGGGCATGCGCTTGCCCAAGGCAACGGCTTCAGCGCGGCCGGTTTCAGAAAGAGAGCTGTCCATTTGACCCTGAAAACGCAGGGGCGGGCCGTTCCAAACAGTGTGGCCGTGACGAATAAGGTAAAGTTGTTTTTCAGACATACAAAGAATCGCTGTTGTTAAGGCCGCAATCATTCCATGCTTCGCACGGCCTGGACAGTGAAACCTTGCCAGGGTGCCATATTCGGAAGATGGAGGTGAGCAATGGTTCAGATCGGCAAGCAGGATGGTGCGACCACACTAATTCTCAACCGTCCGAAACAACGCAACGCTCTTGATGCGGGCGTGATCGACGGCTTGATCCAAGCCATCAATGAGGCGGAGGCCGATAACGAAACACGGTGCCTGGTAATCCGCGGCGCGGGCGGCAATTTTTGCGCCGGCCGGGATTTGACCCGGGCGGCCCCGCGGGACCTTGCCTCGTCCCTGGCGCAGGACGAGACCTGGACCAAGGTCAACCGCCTGCTCCACACCATGTCTAAGCCCACCGTGGCGGTGGTCGAGGGCTATGCGGTGGCGGGCGGTTTCACCCTGGCCATGATCTGCGATTTCGTACTGGCGGAGGAAGAGGCGCAGTTCGGCGCCCTGGAAATGCGCCGGGGTTTCCCCGCCGCCATAAATACGCCGGTATTGAGCCAGTTGGTCGGCCCCCGCCTGGCCTTGGAATTCCTCATGTTCGGCGATCTGATCCCGGCCCGGCGGCTTTACGAAGTTGGCCTGATCAACCGGTTGGTCGAGGGGGCGGAGGCGCTGAGCCAAGTGGCCCAGCAATTTGTCGGTAATCTTGTGGCGCTTGACCGGGATGCGGTGCGCATGACCAAGGAGGCCCACCGCGCCGCCCGCAATATGCCGCTGTTGGACGCCTTGGAGATGGGTAAACTGGGCAACGCCCTGATCGCCGCCTCCGGCCGCATGGACGAAGCCATGCAGGGCTATGCCGACAGCAAAAATACCTAAGGTCAGGACTCATAATCAGAATACGACGGTTGCCCCGATGTAGATTGCTGATCGGAATGTGAGTGTACATCTGTCGTATCGGGTTGCGATGCGCCACCAATTTTTTTTTGATGCTGGAAGCCGTGCGGTGAGCCAAAACAATTGTGACGTATGCGATCCTCCTGGCCGCTAAGAATTACAATCGGCGGCGTTAGGGAATCCCGTTTGCCGATGACGGCAGTGCGGACACCGCACCACTTCTTTACTTGCCGGTGATCCAGGATCGATCGGAGGGTACCGTGTCGAAAACTTGGGAATCTTCCGGGAAGATGAACCACGGTTGCGCGCTTCGGGCAAAGACGTGGTGCGTAGGTTTTACCCAACTTGTATCGTCCAACGTTCCCGGTTTGAGGCTAAGGTGGCCTGCTGACTTGCTGGGCTTGTGGTGAATTCTTGTACCGCAATCGGGGCAGAACGAATTTGTGAAAGTCTGCCCGCTATCGGCTTGTCTCGTAAAACTTTTCAATTCCCCGCTAGAGATTTGGAAGTCTTCAGCATGAATGCGAATTGCCAATCCAAAAGCACTGCCCGACTGAGATTGGCAGATGGTGCAATGACACGCATAGGTGACGATCGGATCGCCGGAGACGACGTATCGAACCGCACCGCATTCGCAGCCACCTTGGCGAGATTGGGCCATTTCAATTCACTTTCAATTTAAAGCAATGTTCAGATTGTCCTTTAGGGCGCAAACCAAAAGTTCAGTACTCAGCCGTTAGTAGGTCCCGACCCTAAAAACCCGCCGCAGGAACTCCATGCCCAGGTCCAGGCCGTCCTGGGCGATGGTGTGGCCGGCGCCGGGGCTGACGTGCCATTCCACGTTGAGGCCGGCGCCGCCCAGGGCCTCGACCGCGTCATGCAGATTTTGCACCGGCAGCATTTCGTCCATATCGCCATGGATCAGCAAGATGGGCGGTTTCGAGACAACTTCGTCCGCCAGCAGTTCGGGGCCCGCGAGCAGACCGGAATAGCCCAGAATGCCCGCCACCTGCCGGGGCCGTCGCAGGGCCACATGCAGGCTCATCATTGTGCCCTGGCTGAAACCGACGAGGAGCAGATTTTCCTCGCTCAAGCCGTGACTGGCCAGCTCCTGGTCGATGAACTGGTCCAGGATGGGCGCCGCGCTTTGTACGCCGGTCAGGCGGGAGGTGGGATCAAATTGTTTGATGGGAAACCATTGATAACCCATGGGGGACATCTCGCAACGCTCCGGCCCATTCGGGGCGACAAAGGCGGCGTTGGGCAGGGCGCGGGCAAAATACGGCGCCAGGCCGATCAGGTCATTGCCGTCGGCGCCATAACCGTGCACCAGAATAACCAGTTGCTCCGTCGTGCCGCTGGCCGCCGGTTGGCGCGGCCCGTCAATTTTGACAACGTCCATGTTCAATCCACCCCAATTCTAGTCTCACTGTTCGCCGACGTACGGGCGTCCTTCGACGTGGCCCCCAGATATAAGTCATAGCGCGAAGTTATCACCAGGGAAAATGTCCAAATACGGCGCCGTTTAGGAAGCTCGATCCCGAACATGCATGACTCCCTTGCGGGTTTCTTCCCATGGGCGTGCAAGAGAGAATTCATTTCCCAGGGACGCCATCCGCGAATAGGCTGCAAGGGTAGAAGTGAAACCCTGGCTAAAAACTGGGAGCCGTCGCCATGAGTTTGGTCAAATCCGGGTCATTGAAAGCATCCTTGCCGCGTTTGGATCTACCTTTACCCATTCTGCTTGTGCTGCTTGCAGTGGGCCTGGGGCTGGCCGGCAATCTGGACGCCGGGCAGGTGTTGGAGACTTTCCGTGCCGGCTTCGGCCGAGCGCTGGGTGATTTTGCGCTGATCCTGCTGCCTTCGTTCCTGATCGCCGCGAATATGAGCCGGCGGCCCTTGCCGACCATCGGCGGCTGGGTTCGGTTGATCTCTCCTTTTTCGGCCGCCGGGATGATCTGCCATGTCACGGCCTACGCGGCCCTGGCACCGATCGCCGGCAAGCATCGTTTATCCATGGCCATGGCGGCCTATGCGGGCTTCATGCTGTTGGTGCCCGCCGGGCCCTTGATCGTCGGCGCGGCACTGGGTGTGGATGACCCCGGCCTGTTGCTGATCGGTCTGCTGCTGTTGCCGCCGGTCTGGCTGGCTGGCGAAATCTGGCTGCGCCTGTTTCGGTCCACCGAAGCAACGGCAGCCGCTGACGGCGCGGCGGAGGGGGCCTCGACGCCGGGGCAATGGCGCGCCTTAGCCCCTTTCGGCGTGCTCGCGGTGATGCTGACCCTTGGCTGGTCGCTTGATCTGGCGGCCTGGCCGGTGCTCGACTTTTTCACCAGGCCGAAAGGCGCCTTGTTGGCCGCCGCCCTGTGGTCCTACCTTGACACCCCCGCCGAACATCGCCGCGAAGGGCTGGAATCCTCCATCCGCCGCACGGCTGGTTTGCTGGTGGTGGTTGGTGCCGCCAGCGCTGTCGGCGCGATGGCGACCACGGTGGTGCCGGTGGCCGGGTATCTGCCCGGCGCCTCCGGCCAGGCGGCATTGCTGATCGGTTTGTTCGCCATCGCGGCCTTGATGAAGATGCTGCAGGGTTCGTCCATGGCGACATTTGCCGCCGTGGCGCCGTTGGTGCTGCCCTTGGTGGAGCATATGCAGATTTCGCCCATCGCCGCCGTCTACGCCATCTGCCTCGGCGCCTTCGTCGCCATTCTGCCCAATGACAGCTATTACTGGGTGGTGCGCGGCGATGCCCTGGAAGGGACAGGCGACGGCGCCGCCATTCGCCGCCTTGCCGGCGCCTCGATCTGCCAGGCCTTCACCGGTTTGGGCCTGTTGCTGCTGTTTCTGTATCTCGGCCTGGTCTGAGCCCCGTTATTGACAGTTTTGCGTCCTTCATCGAACAATGCGCTCCTGAATAAGGGAGTGCGTAACGTATGCTGTCTATCGAAGAAAATGACCTGCTGACCAGAACCGGGGTCGATACCCCCATGGGTCAGTATTTCCGCCGCTTTTGGCAGCCCGTGGCCCTGGTGGAAGAGCTGCCCGAGCCGGACGGCGCGCCCCTGCGGGTCAACATCATGGGCGAAGAACTGGTGGCCTTTCGCGATACTGAGGGCCGCTTGGGCCTGCTTGATGCCCGTTGTCCCCATCGCGGCGCCAATTTGTTTTTTGGCCGTAACGAGGAATGCGGCCTGCGCTGCGTCTATCACGGCTGGAAATTCGACGTGGAGGGCAAGGCGGTGGATCTGCCCAACATACCCCCCGGCGCGCGGCATCACGAAACCGTACGGGTCAAATCTTACCCAACCCGGGAATGGGGCGAAATTATCTGGGCCTATATGGGCCCCGAAGCGGATGTTCTGCCGGAATTGCCCGAGCTGGAATTCTGCATGGTCGATGGCGAACATCGCTACGTCACCAAGCAGTTTGTCGATTGCAACTGGGCCCAGATCATGGAGGGCGATCTGGATACCTCGCACTTTTCATTTCTGCACATGCCCGCGCCCAGCGTCGCCTCGAACGAGAATCCGGACGCACCGGCGGATGCGCGGCGCCTGCGCTGGATCCGCAATGACCCCATGCCCAAATTCACGGTCCTGTCCCACGATGTCGGCTTTGTCGTCGGCGGTATGCGGGCCGGTGATGAGGGCGAAAATTATTGGCGCATCACCCAATACACCCTGCCGTCCCACGGTACGGGGCCGTCGACCTTTCCGGGCGAGACTTATTTTGGTTTCACCCTGGTGCCGATCACGGACGAGAGCTGTTGGATGTACTGCTATGGCTGGAACCCGGAGCGGAAAATTGAGGGCGCCGAGCGCGAGAAGCTGGAACAGGGACACGGCATCATCGCCACCACGGGGGCGGGTTATGTGCCCGTGCGCAACCGGGGCAACGATTATATGATCGACCGGGAAAACCAGCGCAACGCGACCTATACCGGGGTCAAGGGATTGGCCGAGCAGGACCTGATGATCCAGGAGAGCCAGGGCAGAATCGTTGATCGCAGCGCCGAAGTTCTGACCGCGACCGACGCCGCCGTGGTTCGTTTCCGCCGCACCGTAATGGACGGTGCCCAGGACCTGGCGGTGAGTGGCACCGAGCCGGCCGCGCCCCGGCAGCACAAAGCCTATCGCGTTCGTCCCGGCAGCTGGATTGCCAGCAATAACCTGGATCTGGACGAGGTCATGCTGCAACGCTTCGACGATCCGCTGGGCCGGGTGCAATAGCGACAAGGGCGGCTGCCATGCTTGAAAAATACTTCAAGACCATGCCGGCCCTGACGGACCATGTCGCGCGGGCCGTTGTCGCCGAGCCATACCCGGCAGAGGTAGCGGAAGTTTTCTCCACTGCTTTGTTTGAGGCCGCCGAGAGCGAAATTCCCCAATGGCCGGGGTATGCCCCGACGCCGCTGCGTGATCTGGACCGATTGGCGGGCGAACTGAATATCGGCGCCGCGCTTTACAAAGATGAAAGCGGCCGGTTTGGCCTGGGCAGTTTCAAGGCCCTGGGCGGCGCCTATGCGGTGATGCGGCTGCTGGCCGAACAATGCGGCGGGGTGTCCTTGTCCAGTATTCGGGCCGGGGATCACGGGGCAGCCGTGGAAGAAATCACCGTGACCGCGGCCACGGACGGCAACCATGGCCGTTCCGTCGCCTGGGGCGCGCAACAGGCCGGCTGCAAATGCCGCATCTATATTCACCGTGACGTCAGCGAAGGCCGGCAACGGGCCATGGAAGCCCTTGGCGCCGAAGTTGTGCGCACTGCCGGTGACTATGACGACAGCGTCCGAATTTGCGCGCGGGAGGCAGCGGCCAACGGCTGGCATGTGGTCTCCGATACCTCCTATCCCGGCTATGATCGTATTCCCCGTGACGTCATGGCGGGCTATGGCGTCTTGACGGCGGAGATACTGGCGGCACCGGGCCCGCGCCCAAGTCACATCATATTGCAGGCCGGGGTCGGCGGAATGGCCGCCGCGATCTGCGCCCGGATGTGGCTGGAACTGGGCGCGGCGTGTCCTCGTGTGATTATTGTCGAGGCCGACCGGGCGCCCAGCCTGTTGGCCAGTGCGCGGGCCGGCGATATGCGGACCGTTGAGATCAGGGAAGAGACCATCATGGCCGGATTGTCATGCGGCGAGGTTTCGCCCCTAGCCTGGAATGTCCTGCACCGCTGCACGGATCATTTCGTCACCGTCTCCGACGACCTGGTCGCCCCCGCCATGCGCTGTCTGGCCAGTGGTGATCTGGGCGGCGGTGCGATCGAAGGGGGAGAATGTTCAACACCGGGCCTGTTGACGCTCATCGCCGCGGCGACGGATGCCGGATTGCGCCGGGAATTTGAACTTGATCAAAACAGCCGTGTCCTGCTGATCGGAAGCGAGGGCGCCACGGACCCGGAGATTTATCAAGCCATCATGGCGGCGGGATGAACACGGACCGGCCCCCACCGCAACGCGGCTTCCCCGAGGCGGAATTCGCCCGGCGCCTGGAACGGGCCCAGGACTTCATGGGCCGGGCAACCATGGATGCCCTGTTGTTCACCACGCCCGAGGACATCCGCTATTTCTCCGGCTTCCTGACGCAGTTTTTCCAAAGCCCGACCCGGCCATGGTTTCTCATCGTGCCCAAGGCCGGCAAGCCGGTGGCGGTCATCCCCACCATCGGCGAGGTGGCCATGTCCCGCACCTGGATCGAGGATATTCGCACCTGGTCTTCGCCGCATCCCACCGATGACGGCATTTCGCTGCTGGCTGGAACGCTGGCGGAATTCGGCCACCGTATCGGCCTGCCCATGGGCCGGGAGGCGGCACTGCGCATGCCATTGAATGATTTCGCCCGTCTGCGCCAACGCCTTGATGGGGCTGAATTTGTCGATGCCTCGCCCATCATACAGGCCCTGCGATTGGTCAAGTCGGAGCTGGAAATCGAAAAAATCGCTTACGCCTGCGCCGCTGTCGGCGATGCCTTTGATGCCGCGCCGGAGTTGTTTTCGGTTGGGCAAAGTGATGTGGAGGCGTTTCGTCGCTTCAAGATCGAATGTCTGGAGCAAGGCGTCGACGATGTGTCCTATCTGGTCGGCGGCGCCGGGGCGGGTGGTTATGGGGATATCATCTCGCCGCCCTCGGGTCGCGCGATACAGACCGGCGATGTGCTGATCCTTGATACCGGTTGTACCTATGATGGTTACTTTTGCGATTTTGACCGAAACTTCGCATTCGACAACGCGTCCGACCATGTGCGGCGGGCTTATGACACCGTTTATCGCGCCACCACCGCTGGTCTGGCTGCGGCGCGGCCGGGTGCCAGCTGCGCCGATCTGTTTCATGCCATGCAAGGGGTGATGGCGGCTGATGGCGCCCTGGGCAATGATGTGGGTCGCCTGGGCCATGGCCTGGGATTGCAGTTGACCGAGGGGCCGTCGAACACACCGTTCGATGAAACCGAACTGCAACCGGGCATGGTCATGACCCTGGAACCGGGCATGAGCTTCGCGCCCGGCAAGGTCATGGTGCACGAGGAAAACATCGTTATCCGTGACGGCGAACCGCAACTGCTAAGCCGCCGCGCCGCCCCGGAACTGCCGGTGATCGGCTGACCATGGCCTTGGATTTTGAAACCGGTCCCGGCTGGGGTGATGCCACCACCTTGGGCCTGGTCATTCTGCAGGCGGATGAAACCATAGAGCAGGAATTCCGCCAGCTCATGACGCCGGAGCAATTCAGCCTATACCACAGCCGCATACCCAGTGGCCTGGAAGTAACGGGGGAGACCCTGGCCGAAATGGAAGCGGCGCTGCCGGCGGCGGTTGATTTGCTGCCCGTAGGGGCGAAGCTGGACGTGATCGGCTACGCCTGTACATCCGCCGCCGCGGTGATCGGCGAAGACCGGGTCGGGGAGATTATCCGCGCCGTCCGCCCCGGCGTGGCGACGACAAATCCCCTGACAGCGGTAAAAGCCGCCTTAAAAGCCCTGGGCGTGCGCCGGTTGGGTTTTTTGACACCGTATGTCGCGGAGGTATCGCAAGCCATGCGCCGGCGCCTAGAGGACAATGGTATCGAGATCGCCGCCTTCGGCTCGTTCGAACAGAGCGAGGAAGCGCTGGTCGCGCGGATTACGCCGCCCTCGATCCTGGAGGCTATCGTTCAGATCGGGCAGGGTGCGGACTGCGACGGCGTCTTTGCTGCCTGCACCAATTTGCGCACCCTGGATATTCTGGCCGAGGCGGAGAGCCGCCTGCAAAAGCCCGTCGTCTCCAGCAATCAGGCCCTGGCCTGGCACATGGCACAACTGGCCGGTCGACCGCTGAATGTAACCGGACGGGGCCGTTTGCTCGAGATATCTGGTTAAATGATCCGTTCCATCGGAACGCAGCGCACATCCATTTCGTAATCCAGGCCCACCACGGGGGGGCGGGCGTAATACCAGGTCAGACCCGCACTGGCCGCGCCGCGGGTTTCGATCTGCGAAGCGAAAAACGGATGCAGGTCGTAGATGGTATAGACCTGACTGACCGCCGCATCGGCCCAACCAAAGCCCAGGGCCGCCATGCGGGTTTCCATGGTGCCCAGTACGTGCAGGGCCTTTTCCTCCATGGCATCGGCCGTGGTCTCGCCCAGGCGGACGATCCGTTCAGCATAGTCGCCAGATGCTTCCCGCGCCTCGGCGCTGCCGGCGATAACGAAGCTTTTGGCATCGCCCGAGGCGGCCGTTTCCGGCACGGTGTAGCTGAAGGCCTCGAACACGGGTTCGCTGGGCGGGTTGATTTCCGGACAGACGTTGGAGCGGGCGACCGGGTTCTCGTCATCCTTGAAGATGCCCCAGCGTTCCAAGGTGCCCACATATATGCGGTTGAAGGCGATGAAGCCGGCGTCGTCAAACGGTGCGGGAGAGCGCAACTCGCAAGCGCAGAAGGAGGTGAAGGGCCGCCCCTGGGCTTCCAGATAGGCTTCGATATCTCGGAAACCGGCCTCGATCGGCCTTGGTTTTGCGAAACGAACCCGTTCGATGGCAAAGCCCGGCTCCGCCGCCACGCCGCCGGAATATTGAAACGGCCCGCGCACGTAGCGATAGCCGCCCGGTTGGAAAACTGCTGTTTCGGCCATTTTTTGCGCTCCCATTGATATGCGCGTCCAGGCTACACCATCGCCATTCAGCGCCCAAGATGGCATTTCGGATTCGCGGTCATTTTCGAATAAGTGTTAGAATTATCTCAGATGTTGAAAATTTGAACTTCGAGAGGAAGAAATCAGTGCGGTTGAAGAAGATAGTAAGAGTGGGAGCGCGGCGATGAGCGGGCGCACCATCAGAGGCAAGGTGGCCGCCGTCGGTATCGGCGAGAGCACCTATTACAAACACGGCCAGTCACCGGATGCGGAGTTCGTCCTCGCCTTGCAGGCCATCGTGCGGGCGGCGGAGGACGCGGGGATTGATCCAAAAGAGATCGATGGTTTCGCCTCGTATTCCAATGACCGCAGCGATCCCTCGCGTATCGCAGCCGCCTTGGGCATCCCGGATTTGCGCTTTTCCAATATGCAATGGGGCGGCGGTGGCGGTGGCGTCGCGGCCGCCGTGGCCAACGGCGCGGCGGCGATCGCTTGCGGCTATGCCGATTGCGTTGTGGTCTTCCGGGCCTTGGCGCAAGGACAGTTCCGGCGCTTCGGCCAGGGCGCGCCCGATCCCACCGTTTCGGGTGATGCGGCCTATATGGCGCCCTACGGCGTAATGTCGCCATCGCAAAAATTCGGCATGCGGGCGACCCGGTTCATGCACGATTATGGTGTCAAAAACGATGTGCTGCGCGCCATCGCGTTGACCTCCTACCGTCACGCCCAGGCTAATCCGCGGGCGGTGATGTACGGACGGCCCCTGGATGCGGAGACTTATGATAACAGCCGCTGGATTGTGGAGCCGGTCAATCGGCTGTTTGATTGCTGTCAGGAAAACGACGGCGCGGCGGCGATGATTATTGTTTCGGCCGAGCGGGCCAAGGATCTGCGGCAAAAGCCGGCTTATATCCTCGGCGCCGCGCAAGGCTCCGACCACCGTTGCGGCGCGGGCGTGTTGAATGCCAGTAATTTCGGCTCATCGTCCTTCGCCACCGTGGCGCCACGTTTGTACGAGACGGCGGGCGTGTCCCCGTCCGATATCGATGTGCTGCAAAGTTATGAGAACTTCACGACCGGCGTGATGATGGCGGTGGTGGAACATGGCTTTTGCGCGCCGGAGGAATGCAACGAGTTCTTCACGCAGGAAAACCTGGCCGCGCCTACCGGCCGGGTGCCCCTGAACACCTCGGGCGGTAATCTGGCGGAATGCTACATGCATGGCCTTGGCCTGCAGTTGGAGGCGGTGCGGCAAATCCGTGGTGAAAGCTGTAATCAGGTACCGGACGTCAAACTGGCCATGAATATCGCCGGTCCCATGGTAACCCCGGTCAGCAGCCTGATCATGGGTTCAGAGGAGACATTGTAATGAGTGATAGTTATCTACCCGCCGGCATGCCGGCGCCCGTCCCCTCGCCCGATGGTCTGGATGTTCCCTATTGGGAAGGTACCCGCCGTGGTGAATTGATGGTGCAGCGCTGCGGCGGCTGCGGCAATTGGCAATGGGGCCCCGAATGGATGTGCCACAAATGCAATTCGTTCGATATCAAATGGGAACAGGTCGAAGGCAAGGGCCTGATCTACAGTTGGGAGCGGCCGTGGCATCCGGTCCATCCCGCCTTGAAGGAAAGGGGCCCATATACCGCCGTACTAGTGGAACTGCCCCATGCGGGAAATATCCGCATGGTCGGCAATCTGCTGGGCCCGGATGACCAGGACGTGGTGATCGGCCGGGCGGTCGAAGCGGTGTTCGAACCCCATGATGACGCCCCGACACCTTATACATTAGTGCAGTGGCGCTTTAGCTGAATTTGACCGATTAACGAATAGGAGAAAGAAATGAGCGAGCAAGTACAAGTCGATGAAGCCAATGCATGGCGTCTTAAATCTCCCGGCACGGCGGATTGGCCGCGCACGGCACGCCCCGACGATCCCGACAAATATCTGATGGTTTCCGCCGATACTCACGCCAACGAGCCGGCGGATTTGTGGCAAACCCGGATTGAGCCGAAATACCGCGAACGGGTGCCCCACGTCCGCATCGATGAAAAGGGCGACCGCTGGAGCGTGACCGAAGGCAACCGCCCGACCAAGATTCGTATCGCCGCCATGGTCGGCCAGGATCAGGAACGCAACAGCGTCGGCGCCACCATCGAAGGCCGGGCCGCCGATCACAAACGGGACGGCATTGATGCCGAGATTATCTTTCCCAACAAAGGTCTGGCCATGTGGGCCACACCCGACCCTGAACTGGCCATGGCCGGTTGCCGGGTCTGGAACGACTGGGCCTGGGAATTTTATGGTCCCCGGAACGATACCATGTCGCCCATGGCGGCGCTGGCGACGGGCGATCTGCCCGGTACCTTGGCGGAGATCGAGCGTACGGCGAAAATGGGCTTCCGCGGCTTGACCCTGCCATGCAAGCCGATCTACGGCGGCCATGACGTGGATGATCCGAACTACAATCTGCCCATGTACGATCCCATGTGGGCCTTGATCGAGGAAACCGGCCTGCCCATCACCTATCACATTTCGACCGGCCGGGACCCCCGCGCGTCCAAGGGCAACGGCGGCGCGGTGATCAATTATGTATCTCATTCCCTGAGCCCGACCATCGAGCCCATGGCGAATATGTGCGCCTCCGGCATTTTGGAACGGTTCCCGAAATTGCAGTTCTCGTTGATTGAGTGCGGCATCGGCTGGATACCCTGGGCGCTGGAAGCCATGGACGAGGCCTATCGCAAGCATCATTTCTGGGTCCGCCCGAAATTGCAGGGTCTGCCCAGCGAATACTTCAAGCAGCATGGCTCCGCCGCTTTCCAGGAAGATCCGGTCGGTTTGGCGTTAATCGAGGAATTCGGCCTGACCGACAATGTGCTGTGGGCCAACGACTATCCCCACCATGAAGGTACCTGGCCCCATTCCGCGCCTGCCATCGAACGCACCATGTCGGGGCTCAGCGATGCAACCCGAGCCAAGGTCCTGGGCCTGAACGCCAACCGCATCTTCAACTTCAACCTGCCGGAGGCACCGAACAGGGCCGTTGCTTAGAACCGACGGTAGTCGAAATTTCAATTGGCGGCGGTCAGGTATTTTTGGTACCAGGCCGTCGCCCGATTGATTGCCTCACGTCTGTGTTGGTCATAGATGTCATAATGAGTGCCCGCGAATAGGACATAGTCGGCCGGCGCGTGTTCCTTGACCATGTTGTAAACGGCGAGACCGTTGGCCGTGCGGTCAAAAAGCTCTTCGTTCTCGGCATCCATGATCAAGGTTGGAATCTTGATTTCGTCGGCCAGAGATGCCGGACGATAGTCCACTGTTTTGGCCATATCGGGACAGCCGCTCAGACCCTGAATACAATCCAGGTCTGTTGGCAGAGGATCTATAATGCCCCGTGCCTTTTGCATTGCCCGTTGGCGGGCGAGTTGGGTGTAGTTGCGCCTGGGCGCACCCATGTAGCCGACTTGGGCGACGATCGCCTTGACCCGACTGTCCCGCGCGGCCAGATAAACCACATGGCCGCCCGAATAGGATGTGCCCCAAAGGCCGATGCGGCCGGCATCCACTGATGGCTCACCACTGATGAAGTCTATCGCGCTGATAACATCGCGGATCTGGGCGCGGGGATCGACCACGTTGCGAATTGGCTTGGCACGGACCGTGATCAAGCCTTCCGCGTCGGGTTTTGGTTCCTTTTCCACCAGGACCAACCGGCTGTCGCTGTCGCCCCAGCCGCGATAGTCAAAGGTCAGAACGATGAAGCCGGCAGCCGCGAACTGCGGTGCATAGGCGTTGTTCAGGTGCGACCGTGTGCCGCCCCAGCCATGGGTCATCACGATAGCCGGGTGCTTTGTATCCGTGTTGGTTGCCGGCGGGTGCCATAGATCGCCGGCAAGACGCCTGCCTTCGCTCCAGATTTCGACCGCCTGACGTTCCGCTGCCATGCCGGGGCTGGACAGATAAAGTATCACGAGGGCCAGCACTGAAATAATCCGCGGCCGTGGCAAAGTTTCCATCATTTCAGGCGTCGCCCCCAAGCTCATCACTAGATGTCCAGAACGTAGCCAATTAAATTCGTAGAAGCTATTCTTGATCCAAGGGGATCGCGTTACGAAATTGGGGGTAGCCGAATGATATTGATGGTCCGGATATTTGTTGTTGGTCTGCTGTTTGTCGCGGCGTCCTTCCAAGGCGCCATCGCGGATCAATTACCAACACAAGACCAACTTCTCAACGCGGAAACAAGCTCTGACTGGCTTTACGTCAACCATGACTATGCCGGCACGCGATATGTGAAGTTGGGTGCCATCAACAAGGACAACGTCGCCCGGTTGGCACCGATTTGTGCTCATGACGCCGGTGACGATGGCCCCTTCTATACCGCACCCATCGTTCATGCCGGGGTGCTCTATTTTACCGCGCGCCTGGCAACCATCGCCATTGATGCGGCGAGCTGTGCCGTCAAATGGCGCCACGACTGGAAGCCGAGGAAGCGTATTGTTTGGCCCCAGAACCGGGGCGTTGCGATCGCTTCCGGATTGGTTGTGCGCGGCACGACGGATGGCTTTCTGATCGCCCTGGATGCCGAGACGGGGGCTGAGCGTTGGGTTCGTGAAATTGCCTCGGCCGCGAAGGGCGAGACGCTGACCATGGCGCCGGTCATTTTTGACGACCTGGTGATCATCGGTCCGGCCGGCAGCGAACATGCCATCAAAGGCTGGGTTGGAGCTTTTCGCCTTGGCGACGGGGCTCCGGTGTGGCGCTTCAACACCGTTCCGAGGGCGGGCGAACCAGGCGCCGATACCTGGCGCATGAAGCCGGATGTTGTCGCGGGCGGCGGTGGGGTCTGGACGCCTTTCTCGATTGATGCCGAAACCGGGTCGTTGTACGTGGCGGTGACCAACCCGGCGCCTGATTTTCTTGGCGAGGCGCGGCCGGGCGATAATCTCTATACCAACTCCATGGTCGTGCTCGATGTTCATACGGGCAAATTAAAGTGGTACCGCCAAATGGTGCCTCACGATGTCCACGATTGGGACCTGACCCAAGTCAGCCCACTATTTTCGACCAGGATCGACGGACAGCAACGAAAGCTGGTCGCCACGGCGGGCAAGGACGGCATGTTGCGGGTGTTTGATCGGAACCGACGCAACAAAGTCTATGAAACCGCCGTCACCAAACGGGAGAATGTCGACCAGCCCATTAGCGAGGAGGGAACCCATGCCTGCCCGGGCGTCTTCGGCGGTGTGCAGTGGAGCGCACCGGCTTACAATCCCAACCTCAATGCGCTGTTCGTTCCGTCGGTCGAGTGGTGCGGAATCTTTACCCGGGCTCAGGAAGCCATCTATGTGAAGGGCCATTTGTATATGGGCGGCCGCTACATGCCGGACAGCAAATGGAAGGGCTGGTTGACGGCAATCGATGCCTCTACCGGGACCATCCGCTGGCGTTATGAATCTAAACGACCCATGCTGGCGGCGGCCACCACGACCGCGTCCGACCTGGTCTTCACAGGCGAACTAACGGGGGATTTTCTGGCCCTGGACGGGCAGACGGGCGCGGTGCTTTTCCGTCACAACCTTGATGGCGCGATCGCCGGCGGCATCGTTACCTACATGGTCGAAGATCGCCAATATGTCGCCGTCGCGTCGGGCAGTACCACCGGATATTGGAGTGGACCGTATGCCACCGCCAAGATCACTTTGTTCGCTGTAAAATAGACGACTTTCTGGCGCGACAAATTGTCGTCGTCCGGCTTTCTATGGGACCTGTATGATCGTAGACTATGTATGGGGTTAAGATTGGATCAGTAGTGGGGGACAAAAAAAGGATAAAGGAGGAATCCCCATGTCTACCGCATCTCTTGCCCAGATGGACGCATTAATTCTCGACGGTAAATTCCACGAAGCCACGGATAATTTCTGCCAACTGATCCGCGCGGGTCATACGATCCCGGACCTGGCGCTGCATGCCATGAGCACGGCCGCGCCGTACCTTCATGTACCGGCGCATGAAAAGCTCCTCAATACCGGCGAATTCCGCAATGTGAATTACGACCATACCTTGCTTGGTATTCGGGCCGGCATGCACCTCTCGCCGTGGCTTTCCGATGTAGAAAAGAACCTTGGTGTCGTTCAGGGCATGTACTATCTCCCCCAGGGGCTTGATGTCTGGTCGCAGCTTGAATGCGGCTTCCCCGGCCATTACGCGCGCGAACAGGAGCAATGCGCCGAAGAAGACATTGGTCACGAGTTGCACTGCCATTTCGAGGATCAGGAGCCGTTGGTCGAAGGGTCGGTGGATGACCGTTTCGAGGCCATGTTCCTGGCCCTGACCCAGGGCGACAAGGTCACCAGCTATCGCATATTTCTAGGCTTGGCGGCGGAGCCGGAACAGCGTCACCGGCTTCAGGATACACTGCTGTTCGCCTCGATCATCGACCACCAGGAATTCAATTCCTTCCGCCGGGTGCGCCACATCGGGCACAAGCCGATCCGCGCCCGCGCCATGTTCGATCTGGCCGACTGGGTCGGCTGGGACAGGGCGCAGCCGTTTTTCTATCTTGGCGTACCGGACGTTTGCAACGCGCCTATCTTTCATTCGCTCTACGATCACGCCTGCTTTTTGTTGAACCTGCATTTCAAGGGCGGCCAGTTCGAATTGATGGAGAAGAACACTGCGCCTCTGTCGGCGG
>JABIRL010000296.1 GCA_018667855.1 Rhodospirillaceae bacterium | reverse complement strand
GTATCGGAGTTGCCCAGCTCAACCCCGCGACGGCACCGGCGTTGGATACAATCCTTGGTCCGCTTCGTCCTGATGCTGGTTATACCAATTAGTGGCGTGTTGTACGGGGCTGGTATCTGGGCCGAGAGTTTGCGCTATATTTCGACCGAGAACGCCTATGTGAAATCCCATGTCCTGGCGGTGAGCGCCGATGTCTCGGGCCGGGTGGTGGAGATCAATGCCCACGACAACCAGGCAATTAATAAAGGCGCGGTGCTGTTTCGTATCGACCCGCACCCCTTTCAGTTGGAAATCGATGCCGTATTGGCGCAGTTGGATGAGGTGAAGCTGCAAATACAGGCCAAGAAAATGGCCTATCGCGCCGGCCTGCAAGCGGTCGAGGAAAGCCGCGAAACGCTGCGTTACATGGAACAGGAATACGCCCGCGCTATTGAACTGACTAAGCGCGGGGCGGGTACCACGGCGAGACGGGACGCGGCCCACCATGATGTGGAAATGGCCCGGCAAAATCTGAAGACCCGAAATGACAATAATCAGATGATCCTGGCGGAACTGGGCGGCAACCCGAAGCGCCCCGCCGAACGCGACCCGAAATATCATAAACTGCTGGCGGATTACGGCATGGCGCAGCTTGATTTGGAGCGCACCACAATTTCGGCGCCGGCAAACGGTACCGCATCCAACGTCAAGCTTCGGCTTGGAGAATATGTGCGCGCTGGTACGCCGGTCTTCGCCATGATCGAAACCGGCGATACCTGGATCGAGGCCAATTTAAAGGAAACGCAACTGACCCACGTGATGTTGGGACAGGAGGCCACGGTCATCGCGGACGCCTACCCGGACGACAACTACATAGCGGTGGTGGAGAGCATATCGCCCGCCACAGGGGCGGAATTCGCCTTGCTGCCGCCGCAAAATGCCTCCGGCAACTGGGTTAAGGTTGTCCAGCGTATCCCGGTTCGGCTACGCATTCTGGCCGAGGAAGGCCGCCAACCCTTGCGCGCGGGGATGACCGTCACCGTGACCATCGATAGCAAACGGGAACGGAGTCTGAAGCGGGTCATCCACGATGGTCTGCACGGCACCACGGTTGGTGGCCTTGTACCGAGCGGAATTATCAGCTGGCTGGGTGACGGTTAGGTCACGGCGTGACCCCCACGGAACAAGCCTACAGCGAAATCGAGAGCAAATTCAGGGACTGCTGCGTCGACGGCAAGGTCGCCGTGGATGAATTCCTCGCCCACCCAAAAAAAGACATTCGGCGCGGAATGTCTTTGATTATTAGGCCGTCAGCGGAAATTTCGGAGCGCATTATCGCGATGCAAGGGCGACTGGGGCCGCTGCTGGGGGATCAGTATTTCTACCCGGCGGGGGACTTGCACATGACCGTTTACAGTGCCATTCCTGTCGGTGCCTCGGCAAATTTTCATGCGCTTGATTTGCCGGCCTACGCCAGTGCCGTGAAGCGCACGGTGGTGCGTAGTTCGGCCCCGTTTACTCTGCGATTTGCCGGTATCTCTGCCTCGGATCAGGCGATCTTGGTAAAGGGATATCCATGCGATGATCAGCTGCGGCGATTGCAGGATGACATACTGGAAGAATTTCAGGCCATGGGGTTCGAATTTGGCGCGAAACGCCGTTTCCGAAATGAATCCGCACATATAACTTTTGCCCGGTTTGCCCGCCAGGTGCCGAACCTGCCGGCCTTGCGCCAGGCGCTTTCGGACCTTCAGGACTTTGAGTTCGGCAAAATGACGGCCCGCGAATTGCAGCTTTTCGAGAACGATTGGTACCTGCGTCCAAACTCCCTAAAGGAATTCGGACGTTTTACCCTTGGTTAGCGCTTGAACTAGGCCGCCGCGCCGCCGCGCAGCAATCGGCCAGGCAACGGCGATCCATTTGATATTGCGTCTTCGCCCTGATCCCGGATCACCGCGCCGTTGACGATGACATTGGTGATGCCGGTGGCTTCGCTGATCAGACGGTCGGCACCGGCGGGGAAGTCGTGAACCCGTTGCAAAGGCTGATCGCCGACCGTGGCGGGATCCAGGATCACCACATCGGCCGGCCGGCCAACGGACAGGCGGCCACGGTCCGTAATACCCATGACCTCGGCCGTACGCGAGGTGAGCATGCGGATCGCTTCCTCCAGGCTGAAGACCTCTTTTTCGCGCACCCAACGTTTAAGAAAGAACGTCGGCTGACAGGCATCGCAAAGCTGCGAGGCATGCGCCCCGGCATCCGACAGGCCCAATACGGTGCAATCGCTTTTCAACAACGGCTCAACCTCGTCCTCGTTGTGATTGGCGACGGGCATCCGGAAACGGGCCTCCAGATTTGATGCCAGTGCCAGATCCAACGCCAGGTCAATGGGGTCCATATTCCGTTCCGCCGCCACGTCCACCAATAGCCGTTCGGCCAAGGCCGGTTCCGGGTCGTATTGGGAGATCACGGTCATGGCGAAAGAACTTTGGAACGAGGCGCGGATCGTCTTCATGCGTTCCTTGAACGTGGTGCGGAAATCCGGGTCTTTGTAAATGCGGCACTTGCCATCGAAATCCGCGGCCGAGATCGGCTTGAACATTGAAATCGCCTCGAACGGAAACGGTTCCTTGAACTGATATTCAAAGTTCAAGGGCCGCGGCGTGACCTGAGGGCTGATCTTCAATCCTTGCCGGGCCAGGTCCTGGGACTGGATAAGCTGTTCTTCATGGCTACCCTTGCCCAGGGACAGACCAGCCAGCAGGGCGGTCCAGGTGATCGGCCTGCCCGTGCGGGTGGCAATCTGCTCAAACTCGTCCAGGAACAACTCCCGCCCAACGGTGGCCTGAATGATACCCTTGTCCAGGCCGCCCAGAACGTCACACAAGGCATGGATCTCTTCCATGTCCGCCGCCCGGCTCGGTACGGGACGGCCTTCATAACCGACATGGGTCGAGGCCTTGGAGGTCGCAAAACCAAGGGCGCCGGCCTTGATGCCATCAGAAAGCAAGGCGCACATCTGGGCCAGTTCGTCGTTGGTGGCCTCACGCTCCGTTGCCGCCTCTCCCATCACGTAGGTGCGTAAGGGGGTATGGCCCATGAGGACACCCACGTTGATAGAGGGGGCCAGACCATCAATGGTATCGAGATATTGGGGGAAGGTTTCGAACGGCCAATCCTCACCCAACCCGGCCTTCAGGGCGTCGACGCTCATGCCCTCGACCTTTTCCAAGGTGCGCATGATCATCTCGCGATGAGCCGGCTTGGTCGGCGCGACGCCAAAACCGCAATTGCCGATCACGGCGGTGGTCACGCCATGCCAGGGCGAAATGGTCAGGTTTCGGTCCCACAGGATCTGGGCATCGTAGTGAGTGTGGATATCGACAAAGCCGGGGCAGACAACCTGGCCGTCCGCGTCAATTTCCCTGGCAGCAGTATCCGGCGCCTCGCCCATGGCCACGACCTGGCCGTCCTTGATGCCCAAATCCCCCGATATCGCCGGTGCGCCGGTGCCGTCAATGATACTGCCGTTCGTGATCTTCAGGTCGTACATGGACCCCTCCCCCAAAAGCTATGTCGTATGATTGGATGCTGACTTGACGCTGATTAAACGCCCTTCAGGCCGTACAACTCCGCCACGTTGTCGTGCAGGATCCAATCCCTTTCCTGCTCCGTCATATCGGCGGTGTGCTCGGCCAGCAATTCCTGACTCCACGGCCAGGTGGCGTCCGAATGCGGAAAGTCATTGGCCCACATCAGGCGGCGAATGTTGCAATCGTCGCGGAATTTGAATGCGGTCCAGTCGTCCTGGAACGTCATGTAGACGTTTTCCCGGAAGTATTCGCTGGGTAATTCTCCCAGCTCCTTGCCCTTCATCCAATGGCGATGACGCTTGTAGGCATGGTCCATGCGGTACATAAAATGGGGCGCCCAGCCGGCATCGGCCTCGACACAAACCAGCTTCAAGGCCGGATGGCGATGGAACACGCCGCCAAAGATGAACATGCCGATAATGTCCTGACAGCCCCTGATGATGGTGCAAAAGCCGTTGATGCGGGGCCCGCGCATGGCGCCGATGCTATCCGAATTAGAGGTCAGGATATGGAACGACAGCGGGATATTCAAATCCACCGCCGCCTCGTAAAACGGATCGTAGTCCGGGTGGTCATAGTCCTCGTGCTGAGGATTGCCAGGCATCATGACGCCGGTGAAGCCCATTTCCTTGGCTCGGCGCAATTCCAGAATGCCCTCCTCGACCGAGGCCATGGTGACCTGCGCCAGGCCATACAGACGATCCGGCGCCTCGGCGCAATATTCCTGCAGCCAGCGGTTATAGGCGGTCATGCAGGCCCGCTTGTAGTCAAAATCGGGATGATTGCACAGCACCATGCCGACAGAAGGATAAATGATCTCGGCGCCGACGCCGTCGCGATCCTGGTCCGCCAGGCGATACTTAGGGTCCCAGCCGCTGAGGTGCAGTTCCTCGAACTTGCCGCCGCTCATGCGCAATTCTTCCGGATCCTTGCCGGCGGCCGCGACAAGGCCCAGGGGTATGGTCTTTTCCATACCCTCAATCACATAAACATCGCCAAACCGTTCATCGTGCCTGATATGGGGCGCCCGATCCTTGAAACTGGCATCGATATAATCGATGTAGCAATTGGGCGGCTCGGTGATATGTGAATCGGCGGATATGGGTGTCTTGGCCATGTCGTTTCGTTCCTCCACGAAAATTCTTTTTTGTTGATATTGTTCCTATGGCCAGTATACCGCGCCCGCATCACGATTGCAGCACGAATCCCTCCCTCTCGTTAACCGGCGGTCAGGCCATACAATTCGGCCACATTGTCGTGCAGAATCCAATCCTTCTCCACCTCGGTCAGATTGGCGGTGTGTGCCGCCAGTAATTCCTGACTATGCGGCCAGGTCGCGTCGGAATGGGGGAAATCATTGGCCCACATCAATCGTCGGATATTGCACGCATCCTTGAATTGAAACGCGATCCAATCATCCTGGAAGGTCATGTAGACATTTTCCCTGAAATAAGCGCTGGGCAACTGTTCCATTTCGTCGCATTTCATCCAAAACCGATGTTGCTTATAGGCATGGTCCATACGGTACATGTAATGGGGCGCCCAGCCGGCATCGGCCTCCACGCAGACCAGCTTCAACTTCGGATGACGCTGAAACACACCGCCGAAAATGAACATGCCGATGATGTCCTGACAGCCGCGAAGGACGCCGCAAAAGCCATTGATGGTGGGGCCTCGCCCCTGGCTAATCGCGCCGTGCCGCAGGTCAACCTGATCCGAGCGAGAGGTTAGAATGTGAAAGGACAGCGGCATATTCAGATCCACCGCTGCTTCATAGAAAGGGGTGTAGTCCAAATGATCATAGTCTTCATGCTGGGGATTGCCCGGCATCATGACGCCGCGAAAGCCCATTTCCTTGGCGCGGCGCAGCTCATCAATGCCATCCGCAACCGAGGCCATGGTCAATTGCGCCATGCCATACAACCGATCCGGCGCTTCGGCGCAGTATTCCTGAAGCCAACGGTTATAGGCGGTCATGCAGGCCCGCTTGTAGTCAAAGTCCGGGTGATTGCACAGCACCAGGCCGATTGACGGATAGATGATCTCGGCGCAAAGACCGTCCCTGTCCTGATCGGCGAGGCGATAGGTCGGATCCCAGCCACCACGATGCAACTCATCAAACTTGCCGCCGCTATAGCTTATCTGGCTGGGATCTTTGCCAGCGGCGGCGATCAGGCCCATGAATATGGCTTTCTCGAAGCCATCAATGACATAGACATCACCGAATTCTTCGTCGTGTTTCATGTGCGGCGCCCGGTCCCGAAAACCGGGATCAATGTAGTTAAGATAGCAGTTCGGCGGTTCCGTAATGTGTGAATCGGCTGAAATTGGCGTTTTGGCCATGTGACTGTGCTCCCATGCGCATAACTATATATTCAATAGGTTGTAATCATGAATATACATAGCGCATAAAGGGTATTATTGAAGCACAAATCCTTCATAATTGTTGGCGGCGACGTTATCGCATTTTTCCCGGTAGGCCGGCGCACCACCGGCATACAACAGAAACGTACGTTTATCCTTACCTTCGATGTTGCGATTGATACCCGTGAACCATGAATCAACCTTGGTGAAAAGCAGCTTCGATCCCACGTCATAGACATGTTCGGTCCAGGCATCCTCCGCCTCCAGGGTCGGGGCGATGCGTTTTATGTCGTGCGCTTTGATATAGTCGAACAGTTCCGCGACCCATTCCACATTCTGCTCGATGCAACGAGGGATATTGCAAAACGTCGCCGCGTTGTGGGGGCCCACAAGGGTGAGCATATTGGGGAAACCTTCGACCTGCAGGCCCAGGTAGGTGCGCGGACCGCCAACCCATTTGTCCTTAAGTCGCCGGCCGCCCAGACCACGGATATCGATTTTGTCAAAGCCGCCCGTAACCGCATCGAAACCGGTTGCATAGATGATCATATCAAATTCATAGGCCTTGCCGCCGCATTCCAAACCGGTCGCCGTAATGCGGTCTATGGGCATGTCCTTGATATCAACCAGATCCACATTGTCCTGGTTGTAGACCTCGTAATATCCCGTCTCCAGGGGTACGCGGCGGGTTCCGAAGCCGTGATTGTGCGGGATCAGCTTTTCGGCTGTTGCCGGGTCCTTGACCCGTTGGCGAATTTTGTTCTTCACGAATTCGCTGATCGTGTCGTTGGCATCCTGATCAACAAAGATGTCGCGGAAGTTACCCATCCAGATACCGAAGCCCGGTTCGCCGTAGCGTTGTTCGTAAAAAGCCTCCCGTTCCTGGTCCGAGACCTGCAGCGCAAAGCGCGGGTCGGCATCATGAAGGAAGCCGCTATGGGTGCTGTTACATTGCGCAAAAATCTCGTCGTAGCTGGCCTTGATCTTTGCCTGGGTGTCATCATCGATGGGGCTGTTGTGCAGGGGCGCGCAATAGTTGGGCGAGCGCTGAAAGACCGTCAGTTGCCCAACCGTCTTTGCCACTTCCTGAATGGTCTGCACGCCCGTGGCGCCGGTACCGATCACCGCCACCCGCTTGCCAGCGAAACCCACGTCTTCATGGGGCCAGGTGCCGGTGTGATAACTTTCACCCCGAAAATCCTCTATGCCAGGAATGGCGGGCATGGCGGGTGTGGACAAGGGACCGACGGCGGTAATCAGGAAGCGTGAGCGGGTGGTGGTGCCGTCCTCCAATGTTGTATCCCAGCAGTTTTCGCCGTCGTCGAAAATGGCCGAGGCAACGCGGGCCCTGAATTGAATATCCGTCCGCAGATCAAACTTGTCCGCGACAAAGTCCAGATAGCGCAGGGTTTCCGGCTGGGCCGCGAAATGTTCGCTCCAATCCCATTCCTGCAAGACTTCTTCGGAAAATGAATAGCCGTAGCTGTAACTTTCGGAATCAAACCGGGCGCCCGGATAACGGTTCCAATACCAGGTGCCGCCAACGCCGGTCCCGGCCTCGAACACCCGGACCGAAAACCCGAGCTTGCGGAGAAGATGCAGTTGATACATGCCGGACATCCCGGCGCCGATAATAACAACGTCGTAATCATGCGGTTTTGACATACTGATATTCGCTCGTCCTGAGTTGGGCAAGATTTGATGGATCGACCCATAATCTAACAAATGTTAGATAGCCGATCAATGCAGCGCCCTACTCACCCAGCAAACGCAACGCCTCCGCCCGCAGATCCACCTTGCGGATTTTTCCAGAGGCAGTCATGGGGAACTCGGTGACGAAAAACACATGCCGGGGGATTTTGAAACTGGCGACCTTGCCCCGGCAATGGCCGATCACATCTTCCCCGGTCATATTGGTGCACGGCGCGCGTTCAATGAAAGCGACGGGAACCTCCGATAGTTTTTCGTCCGGATATCCGACAATGGCGATCTGATGCACTTCGGGGTGTTCAAGCAAATAACCCTCGGTCTCCATGGGGTCCACATTCTCGCCGCCGACTTTGAGCATATCCTTGTAACGGCCCAGAAAGCGCATGTAGCCCCCCTCCAGCCATTCCGCCGTATCACCGGAGTGGAACCAGCCGTCTTCATCAAAACTGGCCGCCGTCTCCTCCGGTTTCTTGTAATAGCCCAGCATCAGACTATAGCCCCGGATTATGAGCTCGCCAGGCACGCCGACCGGTTGGTCGGCACCGGTTTCGGTATCGACAACACGGATTTCATAGCCCAGACCCACGTAGCCGGAACTTTGGCAACGCAGGTCCTCGTCATCATCAAGTGAATTCAGGGCGACACCCAGCCAGGTTTCGGTCATGCCAAAGCCGGAGAGATTTATCAGCGGTGCCAGGGTCCTGGCGCCGCGGCGGACCACCGGCGTCGCGCTATGCATGCCGGCCGCGAAAATGCCCGTGCGCAGGGTCGAGATATCCCGCGCCTTGGCCTCTTGCGCTTCCGTCAGGCCTTTCAAGTGCGCCTCGAAACCATGAATGATGCTGACGCCCTCGGCCTCGATTAGATCGAGACTTTCGTCGGGATTGAAGGTTTCCGTGATGATCTGTCTGGCGCCGCTCAGAAGCGACATCATGGCGCATTCCGAATAACTGAAGGCATGGAACAGGGGCAAATAATTCAGGATCACGTCATTTGTCGTGTAGCCCATGCGCGCGGTACGCTCGTCGTTGTTACGGATCAATTTGTGGCTGTGCATGGCGCCTTTGGGAAAGCCGGTGGTGCCGGATGTATACATGATCAGGAAAGGATCGTCGGGATTGACCGACGCCGCCCGTTCCGCCAACGCGTCATCACCGATGCTTTCGCCCGCGCGCAAACAGGCCTCCCAGCATGTCGTGCCCTCATATTCACCGGCGCCGACGATCAGAACTTGGCGCAGCTCGGGGAAATTATCATCCTCAATCCTGTCCCCCGTCCCGGGCAATGCGACGACCTCGCGCACCATTTCCAGATAATCGATGGGACCGCAGACATCATGGGTGATCAACATTGTGCTGTCTGACTGGCGGGTCACATATTCCAGATCGGAAGTACGGAAGCGGGTATTGATGGGCACCTGCACGGCGCCGACCTTGGCCAGGGCGAAGGAGATAAAGATCCAATCGGCGCTGTTGTTCAGCCACAGGGCCACGTGATCGCCGCGCTGGACGCCCACGGCCATCAACCCCTTGGCGGCCCGGTCAACTTCGTCGGCCACTTCGTTGAAGGTATAACGCCTGTCCTCAAAAACCAGCCCTTCGCGAGGACCGAACTTCGCCGCCGCGTCGTCCGCCAGATCGCCAATCCGGCGTTTTTCATACCACTCCATGAACGGGCTTCCCTATGCATACTTGATACCAGCGGGCATAATCGTCCAGATAGGGCCGGGCGGTCAAATACCACGCGGCCCCTAGCCTATCCCAAAATATGATCCCGACCTGGAGAGCCATTCATGTTACCTGCGCAATTGACACGCAACGAAGACGAGCGGGCGGTTATCGAGGCCATCGCCAAGAGCGGCGATGACGGTCCCGTCCTGATGCTCAATCTGAACCGATATAAAGACGGCACGGGATATCCGGGCGAAGGCATATATCTCGATTATATTACGGGGTTGGAAACATTCCTGCCCGCCGTCGGCGGCAAGATCCTGTGGCGCCACGCGGTGCATGGCCAGGCGGTGGGCGAGCAGAAGATCGATGAACTGCTGGGTGCCTGGTATCCAAGCCATCAGGCCTTTTTGGATTTATCCACGGCGCCCGGCAGCGAACGTAATTTTCGCCTGCGGGGTGAATGCGTTGAATACGCCGTCATTCACCGCTGCACCGGCGATCAGTATCCGTTCTGCCCGTAAGGCTTGACAGAGTATTGATAATCTAAAATCCGATCGTTTGATGTCATTCCCGCGTTCGCGGGAATGACAAATACAAACAAATTCAAATGCGAAAAATAGTTATTCGGCAGCTTGCTATGTCTGAAAAGCGTTGATTGAAAGCTCGTCCCGCAGCTCCCGGCTGGCCTCTTCCTTG
>JABIRL010000200.1 GCA_018667855.1 Rhodospirillaceae bacterium | reverse complement strand
GGTACTGACGGTTCAAATAAGCCTTGGCACCGAGCTGCACGTCCGCCGCTATTTCCCGCATGCGCTCGTTACCGGCGCTCTCAGACATTACCGAGCGTACCGCCCAGATACCGTAAACTAGTGCGAGCAATCCGCACACGATGGCAAAAGCCAATCCCGCTGACATAGGTTTACTTCCTCTTTGCTGGATCTTATCGATTAGGTCGTTGAACTGAATGGTGGGTCTCAATTACCCTGCTTTTCCGCACAAGGGCGCAAATGCGCGCGATAAATGCCAGAGAAGCGTTCGAAACGCAACAGATGCCTTCAACAGAGCTGGGAAGCCATGCAATATCGTCTAATTTTGGTCTATCCCGGTTAACCCGTCGCAACTAATTTGCCCGATTCTTAAGGCGCCTTCATCAAGTTGCCGCCAGTGTCTGCTCTTCCCGCCGACGGATAAAGGCGTACCAGATGATTAACAAGGTGACGGCGACGATAAGGGCAGCGCCACCAGGTTAACCTCGTCCCAACCAAATCTGTACAGCAATTGGCCCGAGAGGAACGATCCCGAAGCCGTGACGGCAAATACCATGAAGTCATGGGCGGCCTGGGTTTTGGCCCGTTCGGCGGCGGTATGAACTTCGGTCAACAAAGTCGAACCGCCGACAAACAGGAAATTCCAGCCGACCCCGACCCCGACCAGGAACATGGAAATCATGAAATGCCAGATCGCGATGCCCATCAAGGCGGCCACGACCGAGGCCAGCAGTAATATGGCGCCCGTCAGCATTATTTTGATCAGGCCGAACTTGGCAATCAAATGGCCAGTAAAGAATGACGGCGCGAACATCCCCACCACATGCCATTGAATGACGAAACCGGCATCATCGACCGGATGATCGCAGGCAATCATGGCCAGAGGCGTGGCGGTCATCAACAAAGCCATGATGCCGTAACCAATCATGGAGGAACCCGCGGCGGCGATAAATTTCGGCCGCGTCATGATTTGCAACAAGGGCCGGCCGGTGTCCTTCAGTTCCGCCTCCGAGAGGCGGGGAATGCGCACGAAGGATACCAGGGCGAACACACTTATTGTCATGATCGCCAGCAACAGATAGCTGGCAAGATATTCAAACTCGGGTATCAGATTGCGGCTGTATACCGCCAGAGAGGGCCCGATCACGCCGGCCACGACGCCACCCGCCATGACCAGGGAAATCGCCTTGGGGCGAAAGGCCGGCGTGGCCACATCGGCGGCGGCAAAGCGGTAATATTGGCAAAAGGCGTTGTAAAACCCAACGATCAGGGCGCCCATGCACAACAGCCAGAAAAGCGAGCTGTAAAGCGCCAGGGTGCACGTCAACAGACCAATCAGCCCGACCAAGGCCGCGCCCATGAAACCGACGCGTCGCCCCACCCTGCGCATGACCAGTGATGCCGGGATGGTCATCAAAGCCGTGCCGAGGATCACCGCGCTGACCGGCAGCGTCGCCAGCGCCTTGTCATAGGCCAGCTTGTAGCCGATCAGACCGCCGACGAAAAACAATGTCGTCTGGCCACAGACGAAAATCGACTGGCAAATCGCCAGCAACGTAACGTTGCGATATTGGGGGTTAATGAACACGGGCGGAACCTAAAGATATGCCGCCGCCAGGACAAGCCTGAAATCGCCGCCCTCGGGGCACAATTGAGATTTTTCCATTCCGATCATGTCCGCGCCTCGCCAATGGCCCGATCGTCCGGCCGTATATTGGGCGAGGCCCGGGCGGCGCCCCGCCGTTCGCGTAGCAGAATGGCCGGAATCATGGCAAAGAAGAAGACCATGCCAAGGAATAGAAACACATCCCGGAAGGCCAGCATGGACGCCTGGGCGTAGAGACTGCCGCCAATCATATGCAGGGCCGCGGCGGGGTGCATGTCGGTCGGCCAACCCAATTGCGACAATAGGCTCGAGAGGTGGTGCATCATATCCCGGGTCAGCATATTGTCCGGCGTTTGCGAGCCGGCCAAGGCTTGGGAAAATACCGCCGTGCGATGCTCCAACGCAACGGCGATCAGATTGACCCCCAGGGCGCCACCCAATTGGCGCATGAAGTTGACAGCGCCGGAACCCTGGCTCAACAGGTGACTGGGCAGGCTTTGCAGGGACGTGACATTGATCGTGGGGATGACGAAAGCCATGCCGATGCGCCCCAGCACCAGCCATAGGGCAAAGGTCCAGAACGGCGTATCCGTGTGTGCGCTGGTCATCAACGTGGCCGAAGCGGCGAAGGCGCCAAGCCCGCCCATGATCAACCAATAGCGTGGCAGGTGGTCGGCCAGACGGCCGCCGACCGGCATCAATACCATCATGGTCAATCCCGCCGGCACCATTAACAGGCCCGAGCGGGTCGGTGAATAACCTTGCACAGTCTGCACAAACAGCGGGATCAGGTAAGTGGTGCCATAAAGGCCCGCCCCCAAGGCCATGCGCACCACGGCGGCCGCCGCGAACTGGCGGTTCAGGAACAGACGCAATTGCAGGATCGGCTCGGGGGTATGCCATTCCCACCACAGGAACGCAAAGAACGACGCGGCAAATACGGAGATGTAAACCGCCACGATGGGGGCATGCCAACCTTCGCGCTGACCGGAAGACAAGCCGATCAGCATGGAGCAGACAAAGACCACCAACAGCGCCAGGCCGGTCCAATCAAAGGGCGGTTTCGGATCATTGCCGGTCCGCCACGGCATAAACAGCCAGGCCAGAATACTGCCCACCGCCGCCACGGGGATGGAGGCGAAAAACACGTAGTGCCAGTTGAAGGCATCCAACAATATACCGCCGAAAAATGGACCCATGGTCGGCGCCATGACGACACCAAAACCGAACAGGCCCATGGCCTTGCCCCGTTGGCGGATGGGAAATACCTGATACATCAGTACCATTGACAACGGCTGTACCAGACCCGCGCCCAATCCTTGCCCGACGCGCGCCGCGATCATCACATCAATATTATTGCTAAGGCCGCCCACCAGGGCGCCGACCGCGAAGATCGCCATGGCCGCGAGGTAGGTCGTGCGCATGCCGAACGAACGAACGAACCAATCGTTCAACAGCATGGTCACGGTCATGGAGGCGATATAGCCGGTGGCCAGCCAATGCACCGTGTCCTGACCCACCCCAAAGGCTCCCATGATGACCGGGATGGCGACATTGATCATGGTCGCATTCAACAGCATGGAGACGATGCCCAGGATAACGGTGATCGTTACGAAAACCCGGTATTTCGGCCCGTACCGTTCGAACAACGTTTCTATTGCGGCCGTTGCCATGGTTTATCTCGCACCCGTCCGCAATCGGGCGCGGGGACTCGTCTGGGTGGGCTTTTCCCGCAGCAACAGAACTGGTATCAGCATGGCGAAATAAACCAACGCCACGAACAGAAAAATATCTCGGAACGCCATCATGGAGGCCTGGGCATGAATGCCGCGGCCAACCAGATAAAGCGCCCCTGCGGGCGTCAATTCGTACGGCCAGCCCAACTGGCTCAGCATGTGGGCCATTTGGGTCATTAAATGCCGGGCCGTGCTGTTATCAGGCGTCTGCAGCCCGGTGAATGCGTCCATGAAAAAGGCGGTGCGCTGTTCCAGGCCCAAGGCGATCAGGTTGATGCCCAAGGCGCCGCCCAACTGACGGGTAAAATTTATGGCGCCGGATCCTTGGCTCAATTGCTCCGGTTTCAATGTTGATACCGCCGCCACGGTCAGGGTGGGCATGACCGACGCAAGACCGACCCGGCCGATCATGATCCAGGCCGCGAACACCCAAAATGGCGTATCGGTATGCGCCTGCATCATCAACACGGAAGAAAAACCGTAGACCAGCATGCCGAACAGGATCATCTGATAATGGGGTAGTCGATCGGAGAGGCGGCCGGCGATGGGAAACGACATCATCATGATAATGCCCCCCGGCACCATCAGCAGGCCGGAGCGGGTCGGGCTATAGCCCTGGATGGTCTGAACGAACAACGGGATAATATAGATTGAACCGAACAAACCGGCGCCCAGTACCATGCCGACGATGGCCGCGATCGCGAATTTTTTGTTGAAGAAAACCCGCAACTCCATGATCGGGTCCTTGATCCGCAGTTCCCAAACGACAAACGCCACGCCGCTTATGATGGCGGCGGAGGTAAGAATCGACACGCTGAAGGTTTGCCAGCCTTCGCGCTGCCCGCTGGAGAGGCCGGTAAAGAACGCCGATATAGCGATCCCCACAAGGATCAAGCCAGTCCAATCAAAGCTGGGCAGCGGGCCCTTGCGCTCATTTCCAGGCATGAAAACCAGGGCCAGAAACATACCTACGACCGCCACTGGTACCGCCATGAAAAAGACATAGTGCCAATTGAAGACATCCAGCAAAACCCCGCCCAACACCGGTCCCACGGTCGGCGCCACGACCACGCCAAGGCCGAACAGACCCATGGCGGTGCCCCGCTGTTCCACAGGAAAGACCTGAAACATCAACACCATGGTCAAGGGCTGCACGATCCCGGCGCCGGCGCCCTGGAGGAGCCGTGAAAAGATCATGATATCAATTGTCGGGCTTAGACCACCCATGATGGCGCCAATGGCAAAGACCGTCATGGCGCCGATATAAGTGGCCTTGGCACCAAACGATCGCACGCACCAATCGTTCAACAGCATGGAGACGGTCATGGCCGCGATGAAACCGGTGGAGAGCCAGTGGACCTGATCCTGGCCGACCCCGAAGGCCCCCATGATCACCGGAATAGCGACATTGATCATGGTCGCCGCCAGCACCATGGCCACGGTGCCCAACATGGCGGTAAAACTGACATAGTAGCGATAGCGCGGCCCGAACCGTGCGAACAGGGCTTCGATGGCGGGGCTTCTCATATCCTACCCGTGCCGTGGCCGCAATTGGGGCCGCTGGGCAGTTTTCGGGCGCCGGTCGCGCAGCAGCAGCGCCGGCGCGACGGTGAGAAAGTAGACAAGCGCAATGATCAGGAAGACATCGCTGTAAGCCATCATGGCGGCCTGGGAATAAACACTGCGTCCCACCAGATAAAGTGCCCCCGACGGCATCATTTCGAACGGCCAGCCCAATTGGACGAGCGTACGGCTGATTTGCGCCATGAAGTGCGATGTGGCGGCGTTATCGGGCGTCTGCAGCCCGGCGAAAGCGTCGGAAAAGAATGCCGTGCGCCGGTCCAGGGTCAGCGCCATCATGTTGACGCCGATGGCGCCGCCAAGGTTTCGAGTGAAATTCAACGCGCCCGAACCCTGGCTCAATAGTTCCGGCTTGAGGGTCGAAACGGCACTGACGGTCAATGTGGGCATCATGGAAGCCAGGCCAACCCGGCCCATCATGATCCACACCGCGAAGACCCAGAACGGTGTATCGGTGTGCGCCTGCATCATCAGCAACGAGGACAAGCCGAATACGACCAAGCCAAATATGATCATTTGATAGCCGGGCAGCTTATCCGATAGCCGACCTACTATGGGGAAAATTACCATCATCAGCAGGCCGCCGGGGATCATCAACAGCCCGGACCGCGTGGGGCTATAGCTTTGGACGGTTTGCACGAACAAAGGAATGACGTAGGTGGAGCCGTACAGCCCCATGCTTAGAACCATGCCCACCGCCACGGCGGCGGCAAATTTCCGGTTGAAAAACACCCGCAATTGCAACAAAGGAGTCTCGGTCAACAGCTCCCAATATACAAAAGCCACACCCGCGATAATCCCGGCCGAAATATATATGGAGAATATAGGCGTGCCCCATCCCTCGCGCTGGCCGCTGGACAGCCCGGTTAGGGTGGAACCGATGCAAATAATGATCAGCGCCAATCCGGTCCAATCGAAGGTCGGCAAAGCCCCCTTGCGCGTGCTGCCCGGCATGAAGACGGTTGCCAGCAGGACGCCGATCACCGCCACCGGTACGGATGCGAAGAACACGTAGTGCCAATTAAAGCCGTCCAACAGCAATCCGCCCACGGCAGGGCCCAGTGCCGGGGCCACGATAATACCAACCCCGAACAAGCCCATGGCACGGCCTCGCTGATCCACGGGAAAGACCTGGAACATCAAAACCATGGACAGGGGCTGCACCACGCCCGCACCAATGCCTTGCAGGATGCGCGATAGGATCATCATATCAATCGTGGTGCTGAGCCCGCCCATGATGGCGCCAAAGACAAATACCGACATGGCGCCGACATAGGTCGCCCGCATACCGAAGGCCCGGACGAACCAGTCGTTTAGCAGCATGGAAACGGTCATGGCGGCGATAAACCCGGTGGAGATCCAATGCACCGTATCCTGGCCGACGCCGAAGGCGCCCATGATCACGGGGATCGCCACGTTCGTCATGGTCCCGGTCAGCACCATGGACATGGTGCCCAGCATGGCCGTGAAAGAAACGTAATAGCGATAGCGCGGCCCGAAATGGGCGAACATCGCCTCTATGGTCGGGCCGGCCATTCTAACTCGTCCGCGCCGCCAGCACGGGTCGGGATTTTGGTTTTGGACGCCGGTCCCGCATCAATAGCGCCGGGATGACGGCAAGGAAAAAACACACGGCGACAAACAGGAAAAGATCCTTGAAGGCCATCATGGAGGCCTGAATATAAACGCTGCGGCCGACCAGATACAAAAGGCCACTCTTCATCATCTCGAACGACCAACCCAGTTGGCCAAGCAAATAACCGAACTGCGACATGAATTGCTGGGTGGCGCTGTTGTCCGGTGTTTGCAGGCCGGCGAACGCATCAGAGAAGAATGCCGTCCGTTGGCCCAATAACACGGCGATGACATTAATTCCCACCGCGCCGCCCAGATTGCGCATGAAGTTGAGAGCGCCGGCGCCCTGGCTCAACATTTCCGGTTTCAGCGTGGCGACGGCGGTGACCAACAAAGTGGGCATCATGGCCGCTTGGCCAATTCGGCCCAGCATCAGCCAGGACGCAAAAACCCAAAATGCGGTGTCCGTACTGGCCTGCATCATCAATAAGGACGAAATGGCATAGACGACGAGGCCAAATAGGGTCATTTGATAACCAGGTACCTTGTCCGCCAGACGGCCGGCGATAGGCAACGCCAATATCATCAAAATGCCACCTGGGATCATCAACATACCGGACCGCGTCGGGCTATAACCTTGCACCGTCTGCACAAACAATGGCACCAAATAAGATGAGCCGTAGAACCCGAGACTTAACACCAGGCCGACGATGATCGAGGCGGTGAATTTCCGGTTGGCGAAGACCCTGACCTGCAGAATTGGTGTTTCCGTTTTCAGCTCCCAAAAAATGAAAGCAGCACCTGAAACAAGGCCGACGGAAAACAGTACCGAGATAATCGGTGAACCCCAACCCTCCCGTTGGCCGGAGGAAAGTCCGGTCAGGGAACAGAAAATGCACAGTGTGATTAGCACCAGGCCGGTCCAGTCAAAAGCCGGTATTTCCCGAACACGTTCCCTGCCGGGCATAAAAATCATCGCCAGGAATATCCCGACCAACGGCACCACCGTCGACATGAAAAAGACATACTGCCAATTAAAGGCATCCAACAGAACGCCGCCAAAAGCCGGCCCTACCGCGGGTGCGACCATGATCCCCACGCTCGTCAAGGCCATGGCGCGGCCGCGCCATTCCACCGGAAAAACCTGCAATACCAAGACCATCATCAATGGTTGCACAACGCCGGCACCCAGACCCTGCAGGGTACGGGAGAGAATGACCAGATCGATTGTGCTGGAAAGCCCGCCCATGATGCCGCCGAAAATGAAGACCAGCATGGCGCCGATATAGGTTACCCTCATGCCAACGGCACGGACGCACCAATCATTCAACAGCATGGATATGGTCATGGCGGCGATAAAGCCAGTGGAGACCCAATGCACCTTATCCTGACCGACGCCAAAGGCGCCCATAATCACCGGTATAGCCACATTGGTCATGGTCGCGGTCAACGCCGTGGCCATGGTGACAAGCATGGCGGTGAAGGTTACGTAGAAGCGATAGCGCGGACCGAACCGCGCGAACATTGCCTCAATCGCGGGTGATTGCAATCTCAACCTCGACCATCATACCGGGACGCAAAAGGCTTTCCGTCTGGGGCACGGCGATCTTCACCGGCAGGCGTTGCGTGATCTTCGTGAAGCTGCCTGATGGATTGGGACTGGGCAGCAGGGCGAACTGATTGGTCGCCGCATTGCCAATCCGCACCACTTCACCCACCACGACAAGGTCCGGATAGGCATCAACCGAAATCTTCGCCTTGGCGCCCAGTTTGACGTTGCGAATATCGGTTTCCTTGACGTTCGCCTCAACCCAGATGACGTCGGAATTGTGCATCAACAACAAGCGCTGGCCACGGGCCACATATTCGCCGGAATCGATAAAGGTGCGGTCGACGGTGCCCTTGCTGGGCGCCTTGATAGTACGGTCCGATAGATCGAGCTGCTGCCGCTCCCGCTGGGTCAGCAGGCGTTCTTCGTCAAAGCGCAGGCCTGCTATTCTGCCCTGCAGGACATCCATGCGTTGACGATCGGCCTGGGCCTCCATGACGGAGGCATTGGCCTGGGCCACGTCGGCCTGGCCTTTCAGAACCTGCTGCCCCGCCATTCGATAAGCCGTGCGTAAAGATTCCCATCGTTGACGCGAGATCACTTTCTTGGCCAGCAGGGACTGACCGCGTTCAAAATCGTTCTTGATCTGCTCCAGCTCCGTATCCATGCCGGCCTTGGCCGCCTGGGCCGCGGTCAGGGCGGCGCGGCTGGCTTGGAACCGGCCCCGGGTCTGCTGGTCGATCATGCGGACCTCCGCCTCGATCTGCTCGCGCTCTGCTTCCAGGGATTTACGTTGTGCGTCGATTTCGCGAAGGCGCAGGGTGGAGTCCCGACCGTCAATGGTGATAAGCGCTTCGTTGACGGCAACATTGTGTCCTTCCGAAACAGGGACTGACGTTACCCAGCCGTCAATGCGGGAGGAAATCATGATCATGTCGGCCTTGATGCGGGCATCGTAGACCACGACGTTGGTATAGCGGCCATAGACCCAGTACGTCAGGCCAGCCAGACCGACCAATACCGCCGCCACCAAGAGCGCCCGGCCAACACCCCGGCGCAAACCGGAAGACCGACTGGGCAATGTGCCTTCGGATTGTCCCGGCGGCGTTCCACGATCAGCATCGCTGTCCGGTTTCGTCTGCTGCTCGTCCGCCGGCTGCAGCCGCTGAGTTGTCGATTTATCGTTCACCTGATCAATCCGATCCTGTCGTTCCAAGTTCCAATTTTGCCGCGGCGGCCATGGCCGCAACGCTGTCTGCCTTGTCCGGTTCGTCCGCGCCGGCCTGCCGTTCGATGTGTTCAAACACCGCCAGGCAATGGGCCAGATCTTCATCCGAGATACCCGCTAAATGCTCGCGCCTTACTTCAGCCGCGACGCCGTTCAGAACCTCGATCATGCGCCAGCCCTCATCCGTCAAATGAACCGTTTTACCCCGACGGTCGGCCTTGTCCTGCCGCCGCTCGATCAGGTTCTGTTTTTCCAGGTTATCCAGAATATGCACCAGGGTCGGCCCTTCGATCCCGATGAAATTCGCCAGAGCCTTCTGTTGAAAGCCGTCTGCACCCCGGTTCAAATGCATCATCACGACCCAACGGGCCTGGGTGAGACCGTGGGGTCGCATTTTTTCATCCAGCCATGACCGCCACAACCTGGACATCCGGCCAAGACGGAAGCCGAACTGGTCACGGGGATCCAAATTTTCGCGTTCAATCATCAGGAATACATCGTGTAATTTTGCCAGCCCATTCATGCCCCGTTCGGGCAAAAGGTGCGGACTTACATAATAGTTTGCCCGCTATTGATTAGCATACTATTAATTTGCAGGCAATTTATTTGCTTCCCATGGAAAAATAATCTGGCAATAGCGTAGACTGCGCCCATTGGAAACACTTTTTGAAGGATGACGTAATGCTACTTGATGTCCGCACCTATACCTGCCGCCCCGGTACGATCGGCAAACATCTGCAATTGTACGCCGATAAAGGCTTCGCCCCGCAAACAAAAAACCTTGGTCAGCCCCTGGCATACCTGAAGACGGAAACCGGAAACCCTAATCAATACATGCACATCTGGGTTTATGAGAATGCCGGTGACCGGGAGGCGAAACGAGCCGCCTTGTGGGCCGATCCGGATTGGATTGCGTATACTCAAGCGTCCACCGCATTGGGCGCCTTGCAGGCTCAGGAAAATATGTTGATGAATCCGACGGATTTTTGCCCCTTGAAATAGTGTGACAAGGGGGCGGCGCCGCCCCATGGCGTCGCCCCCGGAACGTTTTGTTAGACCTATGCCTCCGGTTTAGAAAGATAACGACCATGACTTTACAACTTAGCGATCAACTGAAATTTGGCGTCCAGACCATGCATCGGCGAACCGAGCCGGCAACCGGATTGTGGCTGCCCGATGCGGAGGACGGCCGCGCCATGGTCGAGATGGTTGACCGTCTGGGCTATGATTCCCTATGGGTCGGCGATCACTTGTCCTTTGCCATCCCCATTCTCGACCCCTTCATCCAACTGGCCCAGGCTGCCGCCTACAGTTCGCGGTTGGAGTTGGGCGTCGGCGTCTATCTTTTGCCGCTGCGCCACCCCGGTCCCGTCGCGAAACAAGTCGCCACACTGGATCATTTGTCCAATGGCCGCCTGATCCTCGGGGTTGGTGTCGGTGGTGAGTTCAAAACCGATTTCCAGGTCGCCGGCGTTGACCCGGCGGAACGCGGCGCCCGCCTTACGGAAGGCATCGAGGTCATGCGCAAATTGTGGAGCGGCGATGCCGTCGCCCATCAGGGCAAACATTTCTCGTTCCCGGAGTTGACCATGTCGCCTCCTGCCCGCCAGGTCGATGGGCCGCCAATCTGGTGCGGTGGCCGCTCAGCCGCTGCCCTGCGCCGGGCCGGTGAAATCGCAGATGGCTGGCTGTCCTATGTAGTTACGCCGCAAATGTATGGCGATTCCATGGCCCGCATTCAGGATGCCGCAGCCGGCGGTCCTGACCGCCCCTTCGGCACCGGTCATCTGTTATTCGCCACCGTCGACGACACCTATGAAAGCGCGTTGGACAAGGCGACCGAAACACTGAGTGTCCGCTATGCCATGGATTTCCGCGAGGCGGCAAAGAAGTATTGTGCCTTGGGCCGGCCACAGGATGTGGCCGAACGTCTGCTGGAATTTCATGCCGCAGGCGTGCGCCACATCATCATGGATTTCGTCGGACCTTACGAGGATCGCGACAGGCAGTTCGTGCGTTTCGCTGAAGAAGTCTTGCCGTTGATGCAGGATTTACGCTGACGCGGCAAACCCCGAATTAGTATTGCGGATCAGCGCTCGCTGTAAGGGCCGTCAGCCGCGCCAGAAGTTCCCGGCCGACGGCTCCGCCGTCGCCACTCGATGCTTGCGCCACATAGGCGCGGATCGCATCAATATGGGCGGCGATGACTTTCAATTGAACGCTGCCCATATGATCGGTCCGTTCCAAATACCGGCACAGCGACGTCGCCAATTCACCTGCCAGTTCATAGCCAAAACCCGCTGCCTGGCCGCGGATATCATGGGCAATTTGAAACAATTCGCTTTTATGGACGGGGTCATGGGGCGCGGCGCGTAAATTCATTTGCGCTGCCGTTAAAAGCTCCAAATCCGCCTGCAGCCATTGCGAATAGTTCTTGGCGATAGCCTCCATGGCGCGGTGAGCCTTGGCCATCATCTGCGGCACACTAAATTCGGAAAATTGGGCTTTGCCATGCAACCTGTTCACAGGTCGAATTGGCCGATACTGACTGGACAAACTCATACAATAACCTCACTTACGTCTTCTTATCCTAGGCCGAAATTCCCTGCACGTCATCATGCCGCCGATTGGCTCCGTCGAAATCGGTTGTCTCCGCCATCCGGCGATCCGGCCCGAAGAAGCTTTCAGTCTGATAATATGGTCGCGGATGGCGAACCACCGCCGTCAAACTATCGAAAAGTTGTTCCGGCGATACCGGCTTGGTCAATATTTCATTGACGCCGGCGTCCCAGGCGATCCGCTTTCGCGCTGGTTCCGCAAAACCCGTCAGCAAAATGATCGGCAAATAGGGATCGGGACTGCTCTTTCTGTTCCGAATTTTCCGGGTGAATTCAATACCGTCCATCGGGGCCATATGCCAGTTCACGACCGACAGATCGACACTGCGTATATGCAATTGCTCGAGAGCCTCGCCGCCATCGATGGCATAGTGAAATTCTTCGAACCCAAACGAACTTAGCAAGCGGGTCAGAATCCGCCGCATATTGTGATTGTCCTCAAGGACCAAAACACTTAAGCCTTTGAACGATAATGCAAGATTTTCTCTCAACCAACATCCTGACCACGCACGCGGTCAGCCCTTGTTTCGCTCGGTTCACAACCAAGAATTAAAGAATTACTGTAATATTTGATCTTATTTATCAAAATTTCATTAAGGTATCTGGTATTCTTTTTGCTGCCGTCAAGGACCGCGCAAAATTAGTTTCGTGCGATCCAGCCCCCACCAAGAACACGATAGCCGTCATATATTACACAGGCCTGACCGGGCGCGACGGCCTCTTCCGCCAACTCCAGATTGACCGCCAGTTCCACAATCGCCGAACCCGGTTCCGGGACCACCAACTTGGCCGCCACGGGGGAATGGGTGGAGCGGATGCGGGCTTCGACCGAACGGCCCTGTTCTGGTGGCTTATGATCCAGCCAGTTGACATCGAACAGGTGGATCAAATGCTGTCCCAAATCTTCCCTTGGGCCCACGACCACGCGCTTGTCCTTGGCCTCTAGGCGGAGGACATATAACGGGTCGGGTCCCGATAAACCGAGGCCGCGACGTTGTCCCACGGTGAAATTTATTATGCCATTGTGGTGGCCGAGGACTTGGCCGGCGGCATCGACAATTTCGCCCGGGTCCGCCGCACCGGGCCGCAGCCGTTCGATCAGATCGCGATAGTTTCCGTCGGGCACGAAACAGATGTCCTGACTGTCCGGCTTGGCTGCGACGGGCAGGGCAAAGGCCTCCGCCAGGGCCCGGGTGGTCGATTTCGCGACCAGACCGCCCAGGGGAAAGCGCAGGAATTCCAACTGCGCCTGGTTGGTGGCGAAAAGGAAATAACTTTGATCCCGCCGCGGATCGGCGGCCTGGTGCATCTCGGCACCCCCCTCCCCTTGAATCCGGCGGACGTAATGCCCGGTCACCAAGGCAGCGGCGCCCAGTTCCCGCGCCGTTGTCAGCAAATCCTGGAACTTGACCGTTTGATTACACCGAATACAAGGAATGGGCGTGGACCCCGCCAGGTAATCATCGACAAATTCATCAATCACGGCAGCGCGAAAGCGGTCTTCGTAATCCAGCACATAATGCGCGATACCCAGGCCGGCGGCGACCTGCTTGGCGTCGTGAATATCGGCACCGGCGCAACAGGCACCCTTGCGCTGGATAGCCTGGCCGTGGTCGTAAAGTTGCAGTGTGATCCCGACAACTTCATAGCCTGCGCGCTGACACAACGCAGCGCAAACAGAGGAATCCACACCGCCCGACATGGCCACGACCACCCGGGCGCCAGGCTCCACCCCGTCCAGGCGGATGCCGTTTGATATCATCTCTTCCGGTGTCGTGGTTGGGGACATGGCCGGCAATATAGGGCCCGCGAATTAGGCCGCAAGGGATACCTGTATTTGAATTCTTTATTAACCATATACCGCCAAGCTTCGCCGATCATGAGCATGGACGAAAATTCACCACCCGGGACAGTGATCGAGGCACCGAATCCAGAGACCCTCTGGACCAGAGCCAATGCCTTGGCCGCGCAAGGAAACCTGCTGGACGCCATTCCCCTGTATCTTGAACTCTCGGATTTGTGGCCGCAAGAAGCCATGGTCTGGCTTAACCTTGGCATCGTATTGGGTGCCCTGCATCGCCATGACGAGGCCAGACAATGCCTGGAACGATCCCTGGATATGGAGCCCGACAGCCCCCTTGCCGAGTACCAACTGGGCCAGATGCATGAACATCTCGGAGGCGTTGACACAGCCGCCAGCCATTACCTGGCGGCCACGGAATTGGATCCGGGCTATCTCGACGCCTGGAACAGTTTGGCCGACATCTCACTGCAATGCGATGAATTGGATCTGGCCCGGCAATACCTGGAAACGGTGCTCCAGATCGACCCCAACGACCCGGCGGCTAATTTTCTGCTGGGTAACCTAGCGCTGAAAAAAGACGACGACGTGGCCGCGGCCCGATGCTTCTCCATCGCCTACGAAGCGGCCAATGACCCGGCCTGCGGTAACAATCTGGCCAGCACATTGGCGCGACTGGATCAGTTATCGGAAGCCATTGATCTGCTGCAGAAGCTGGTGCGGGCGCATCCCGCCTACAAGCTGGCCTGGAACACCCTTGGCGGTCTGTTGATGCAGCGCCAGCGTTATGGTGAAGGCCGCACGGCGTTGGAGCAGGCTGTCAGCATCGACGAGGAATTCCACGCCGCCCGTCACGGTCTGGCCCGCTGCCTGGTACATACGCGCGATTTGCTGGGCGCCCAGGCCCAACTGGAGCATCTATCGAAGGTTACACCGAACGATGTCTCTGTTTTAAAAGACTACGCCGTAGTTACGGAACGGCTGGGCGATTTCGAACACACGGCCGCATTGCGCGAACGGGCAATCGCATTGGCACCGGATGATCCACGTCTTATCGCGGATCATGCCAACCTGCTTCATTCCGTACGCCGGTTTGATGAAGCCCTTGCATTCGCGGAACGCGCCCTGGCACTGGATCATACGGAATTGCGGGCCCAAATCGTCGTCGCGTCCACTTTCATTCTCACGGACCGCTTGGACGAAGCGCAAGATCAGCTCAGGGCAATCGTATCATCGGGCACGCGTGATGTACTCGTCCTCAACATGGTTGCTTCGTTGTTCGAGAAGATCAAGGAAGCCGCCCAGGCCGTCGCCGTTTATGAACACATCCTCGAGCTGGTTCCCGATGACAGCACTGCCGCCGTTCGAATATTTGATTTGAAAATGGCCATGTGCGACTGGGAGGATTACGACGAAATCTGTCGGTCCCAGATTGAACGGATCGAAGCCGGCGGCGACGAATATGATGTCTTCAATCTGCAAGCGTTGCCCGTGGATTACGCCTTCATCGGCAAGATCGCTCGCCAGGCCGCCGCGAAGATCGCGGCCACGGCCATGCCGGAAGCCGGTACCGCCCCCCTTGTATATGCCGCGCCACGAAGCGAACGCATACGGCTGGGCTATGCCGTGGGCTATACCTGGTTTCACAGCTTCCCCCTGGTCCATGAGGAGATCGTCAGGCGCCACGACCGCGACCGGTTCGAAGTATTCGGCTATTCCATGCGGCCTAGCGACGGCAGCAAATTCTGCGCCGGGTACAGAGGCGCGTTCGACCATTTCCGCGATCTTCCCGACACCGCGCCCCACCTCGCGGCGCAAATCATCAATCAGGATGGTATTGATGTTTTGATAGATGCCTCCGGCCTGACGTCGATCAACTGCATGCCCGTCTGCTCGTTCCGGCCGGCCCCGGTGCAGATGCATGCCTTCGGCTATTCCATCACCACGGGGGCGGACTATATCGACTATCTGGTCACCGACCGCACTTATATCCCCGAGGAGTGGGAGGCTGTAGGGACCGAGAAATTGCTCTATCTGCCGGATACCTTCATGCCCACCAAACGGCCGGAGAAAATCGGCGACCCGGTCAGCCGGGCGGATGTCGGCCTGCCCGAAGGCGTCACCGTCTTTTCCAACTTCAACCACCCGTGCAAATTCGAGCCCAGGATTTTTGCCGCCTGGATGGAGATCATGGACCAAGTGCTCGACAGCGTTCTGTGGTTCGGCGCCTGGATGCATGATACCCAGGCCAATCTGCGCCGGCAGGCCGCCAAATACGGCATCGATGGGGACCGGCTGATCTTCGCCAAGATTGTCGATCACGAAAGTCATCTCGCGCGGCTGAAACTCGTCGACCTGGCCCTGGACAATTTCCAGCACGGCGGCGGCGTTACATCCGTTGATGCCTTGTGGGTTGGCTTGCCGGTGCTCACGGTCCTAGGCGATAAGCCGGGTGCACGCCTGGGCGCCACATTGTGCAACGCCGCCGGCATCCCCGATATGATCACGCCCGATCTTCCCAGCTATATCGAGCGCGCCATCGCCTTGGCGAACGATCCCGAACAACGGCGCCAATTACACCAACGCCTGATCGAGGGGCGCGAAAGCCATCCTCTGTTCGACAACGAACGTTTCAATCGCAATCTGGACGATGCCATCGTGGCCGCTTGGCAAAATCATCTCGCCGGCCGACCGCCACAGCGCATCGAACTCGACGCTTGACGCAGATTTTTTAGATGAGGCCGCCGATCATTTCGTGAATTGCCGCACAGCGGTTTTCGATGCTGTGATCGCGCAGAGCGCGGCGTTGTCCGGCGGCGGCGATCCCGGCCCGAGCACCTTCATTGGCCAGCAGCCAAGCTGCCTTTTCGGCACATTCGGCCACGCTATCAAAGGTCACGATTTCACTGTCGGGTTCAAACAGATCGGCCGCATTATCGGCCCCGTTCACAAGCATGCAGGCACCAATCCCGGTCGCCTCGAACGTTCGCATATTGCCGATTTCCCGAATGCCATCGTCCGGATCGAAATGCCGGTTCAGTGTGACCCTGGAACGGCGCAGGGTTTCATACATCTCCAGACCGTACATGGCCGGGTTGAAGCGTTCTGGAAACATGAATGACAGGGGCAGGATGGGCAGATCGGTGCCGCTGGATGTTGCCAGGGATTCACGAAAGACCTTGATCACCTCGCCGGGGTCATGCTGGACCGACGATGCCTTCAGGGATTGGCCCAAATTGAGCAGTTGATCCCGGGGCATGATGAATTCCTCGGCTTCGTATTTTTCGTTACCCCATAATTCCAAATTGCCGCGGCAGCATAACTCCAACAGCTCCCAATACCGCACCGCGTGGTTCTCGCCATAGCCCAAACCGGTCGAGCCAACAAAACTGAAGTCAATCATATTGTCGGCGGGTTCCGGCACCCGCCCCAGTAGGGATGCATCGAAACCATGGTAGAGCAATGTCGTGGGGATATCGTTGGCGCGATAATGACGCTCGATCGACGGCAGGCCGGAAATGACAAAATCAATGCCCTCCATGCGATCAATTTCATGGGCGAAACCGGAGAACCCGATCACCGCCTTGACGAAGGGGAAGCGATCGCGAAAGCCGTCTTCGGGCAGGAATGACTTGTCGTTCGAGGAAATGCCCTGAATGAAAATCACGTCCGGCTTGTAGTCGGCCACCTGGGCCCAGACAATCGGGCGGATCCATTCGTCCTCGTCATAGTCAAAGCCGTGATCCGCGGCCCAGGTTTTTTGCGACAGCTCTGCGTTGCAGACAACTTCCATCGCTTCGTTGCGCAGGGCCTCCATGGCACGGGTAAAACTGTCGCCATAGATAAAACTCTTGGCGAAATAGGCCGCCATCTGGGCCTCGAACCCAGCCTCTTTGAAGCCCGGGTCCTGGCGCTGCAGATCATCGAACACGGACAGATATTCATTCCGCGAAACCCGCATTATCCGGTAGTTGCCTGTCATTGTGCTGCGGCGGTCCTTAAAACAGAAACTTGAAAGTAACATCCGGCTTTTTCGGCATTCCGGCCAATGCGGCATGCCACCAGGCTTCGCTGCGAAGCACCTGATGGGTGGGGTCCCATGCGGCCATTTCCTCACGGTCGCGATCACCGCGCACGGCCTGAACAACGAAATAAATTCCGCCCCGGCTCACCCTGGCGCATTCGGCCAGGGCATCGGGCAAGCGGCCTTCGGGGACATGGGGCAAAATTTCCTTGGCCAGGACCAGATCGAAGGCGTCATCGGGATAGGGCAACGATGATGTGTCGCCAAGACAAAGAAATCTTTGGATGTCGGGATGTGCCTGGCTGACGGCATAATCGCTGATATCCAGTCCGCTAACGGCAAGTCCGAGGCGATGAAACTCGTAAAGCAGAAAGCCCTTGGCACAGCCGATTTCCAGAATACGGCTGCCCGGCAGCAGATTGTAATGGTGGCAAATCGCCGCCGCCGCGCCGCCGTAGCGGCCATCATAGTCGTAGCCGCCGTAACCAATGCCCAGATCCGGATTGTCGAAATAATCGGCGCCGAAATTAAAATAGTCCTCGCTGGCCGGCGGCAGACCGCCCTGCATCTTTTGCCGCCGGTCAGCGGCACCACGGGTCGCAGCCACGCTTTGAAAAAAATCAATCGAGGTCATGGTCGTCAAATTCGGGTTTCTGGTCTTGCTTGATCACCTTGGCCGGCAGACCAACCACGGTCGTCCAGGCAGGCGGGCTGCGGTGTACGAATGCATTGGCACCAATCGTGGTGCCCTGGTCCACCGCGACCCGGGGCGCCACCTTGCCGCCCATTCCTACGTAACAATAGCTCCCCAGCGTACTGCCGCTGGCCAGCATCGTATGGGCATTCACCGTGCAGAAATCTCCCGCCCGGGCGAGGGGACCCATGACGGCGGCCATGTTGAAACAGTTAAAATCGCCCATTTCCACGCCGGCCTGCAGCACCACGTTCTGGCAAAGTATGTTGCCCTGGCCCATGCGCGCCCGCTTCGAAACCTGCGCGGAAGGATGGATGGCGTTGGGAAAGCTGATATCAGGGCCGTTGATGCGATCAATGATCCTGCGACGTGTTACAGGTGCGCCCACGGCGCAAATCACGCCAATTTTCTTGTTCCCGAACTGAGTAGCAAGCGCATTTGTGCCGCCGACAATAGGATAGTCCAGTAACTGTTGGCCGTGCAGCGTCGCATCGTCGTCAACGACCGCCACGATCCGCCAGTCCCTGGCGCCCGCATCCCAGCGGTCCTCGGCGATCTGGGTGATTTTTAGCCCAGAACCGCCGGCGCCGATCAGAACCACATCCAATGACAAACGCCCGTCCTCCTATGATCCGGAGAGAAAACCGTTCACGGTATCAGCAACGAATTTGATATCGCTTTCGGTCACGAATTCATGGATCGGCAACGACAGAATACGTCCCGCCTGCGCCTCCACCACCGGCACATCCCCCGCTTGCCAGCCCAGGTCCCGGGCACAGGGTTGCAGATGAATGGGAACCGGGTAGTGGATCGCCGTCGATATGCCTTGATCACCAAGGTGCTGGCGCAGTTGATCGC
>JABIRL010000049.1 GCA_018667855.1 Rhodospirillaceae bacterium | reverse complement strand
TTCATTTTCCGGATTGGCGAAGAAATCGGCGGGCGGTGCCTGTTCGATGATCTCGCCGCCATCCATGAACACCACCCGATCTGCGACGCGGCGCGCGAAGCCCATTTCATGTGTGACGACCAGCATGGTCATGCCGGTCTCGGCAAGCTCGATCATGGTATCGAGGACTTCCTTGATCATTTCGGGGTCGAGCGCCGATGTCGGCTCGTCGAACAGCATGATATCCGGCTCCATGCAAAGCGCGCGGGCGATGGCCACCCGTTGCTGCTGGCCACCGGAAAGCTGATTGGGATATTTATCCGCCTGCTCGGGAATGTGCACGCGATCAAGGTAACGCCTAGCCCGCGCCTCCGCCTCCGTTTGCGACAGACCCGTGGCCTTGACCGGCGCGAGGCAAAGATTTTCCAGCACGCTCAGATGGGGAAACAAATTGAATTGCTGAAACACCATGCCGACCGATTGCCTGATCCGCTGCAACGCCCGTGGATCGCCATCCAGGATGACGCCGTTTACGGTCAGGCTGCCATCATCGAAATCCTCAAGGCCGTTGATACAACGCACCAGGGTCGATTTACCGGACCCCGACGGCCCGCAGATCACAATGCGCTCGCCCATTTTTACAGTGAGATCGATGCCGCGCAGCGCATGATGCCCGCCAAACCATTTGTGCAGTCCGGCCATCTGAATGGCGGTATCCTGGCGTTGGGCGTCAGCCATCAGGTCATGGCTCCCGCAATGGGTGCCCGGTATCCCGGGGCGCGCCGCTCGACCGCGAGGCTCAGCCGGGACAGGCTGAAACAGATTACCCAGTAAACCAGCGCCGCGAACACGTAGCCTTCCAGCGCGAAACCGAGCCAGTCGGGATCGGTCAGGGCGGCCTGGATAATGCCGAGAAAATCGAACATGCCGATAATCAACACCAACGTGGTGTCCTTGAACAGGGCGATCACGGTGTTGATCAATCCCGGTATGACGTGACGCAGGGCCTGGGGCAGTATGACGAAACCCATGGTCCGCCAATAGCCGAGACCAAGGGCGGCGGCCGCTTCATACTGACCCCGGGGAATGGCCTGCAACCCGCCGCGCACCACTTCGGCCATATAGGCGCCGGCAAACAGGGACACGCCGATCAGCGCGCGCAGCAGCTTATCAAGAGTCATGCCGTCGGGCAGGAACAGCGGCAACATGACGGCGGCCATGAACAGGACCGTGATCAGGGGCACGCCGCGCCACAGCTCAATGAACAGAATACATAGCGTGCGGATCACCGGCATGGAGGATTGCCGCCCCAAGGCCAGTAAAATCCCAACCGGCAGGGAAGCGGTAATCCCGACGCCGGCGACAATAAGCGTCAACATCAGCCCGCCCCATTTTTCGGTCTCGACAGCGGGCAGGGTAAATATGCCGCCGGAAAAGAAACCGACCGCAACCCAGGGAAACAGCAACACCAGCGCGACGCCAATGACGCCCTTGCCGCGCACCATGGGCAGGAATAATGGCGTCACGGCGGCGATCAGGACAATGAACGCCGCATCGACCCGCCACCGTTCCATGGCGGGATAAAAGCCGTAGATGAACTGGTCGATGCGGGCGTGAATAAACACCCAGCACGCGCCGCCGCTGGTACAGTCGGCGCGGGTCTCGCCTTGCCAATCGGCCGTGAGAATTGCCCAATCGACAAAAGGCGGCAGCGCGGCATAGAGCAGGCCCAGCGCCGCCAAAGTCAGCACCGTATTCAACGGCGTCGAAAACAGATTGGCGCGCGCCCAACGGATCATCATGCCCCGCCTCTGCCGGTCACGCGCCGGTTATAGATATTCATCAACAAAGCAATGGTCAGGCTGATAGCGAGATAGACCGCCATGGTGATGACGATAACCTCGACCGCCTGACCGGTCTGGTTGAGGACCGTGCCCGCAAAAACCGAAATCAGATCCGGATAGGCGATGGCGGCGGCCAGCGAGGAATTCTTGGTCAGGTTCAGATACTGATTGGTCAGTGGCGGAATGATCACCCGAAGGGCCTGGGGAATGACGATGTCACGCAATATCTGACGGCGACTGAGCCCAAGGGAGGCCGCCGCTTCCACTTGACCGCGCCGAACGGCTTCAATTCCGG
>JABIRL010000172.1 GCA_018667855.1 Rhodospirillaceae bacterium | reverse complement strand
GTTTTGGCGCCCACCTGGCGCGCCAACTTCATAGGTTTGCTGCTTGTGCTTCTGGGCGGCGTGTTTATCACATCCCTGACCTGGATCGTGCGCAGCGTGGTCGATGACATCGATCCCTTACAGGCCGGCTTCATGCGCTATGCCTTCGGTACCTTGTTGCTATTGCCGACCATTTTGAAATTCGAAGCGACGGATCTGGCGCCAAGATTGATCGGCGGTCATATGATGCGCGGCGTTGTGCATGCCGTCAGCGTGCTGCTTTGGTTCTATGCGGTAACCAAAATGACCCTTGCCGATCTGACGGCACTAAGTTTCACGGCGCCGGTATTCATTACGATCGGCGCTTTTGTTTTTTTGGGGGAGACGTTCAGCTACCGCCGATTGGGCGGGATTGTCGCGGCCTTTATTGGCGCGGTTGTGATCCTGCGGCCAGGCGTGGAGGTGATTTCCGTCGGCGCCATCGCAATTTTGATTTCTTCGCCCTTTCAGGCGGCATCAACCTTAATTGGAAAGCATTTGGCGCCGCGCACCTCGACTTTCGCCATGGTATTTTATCTTTCTCTTTTTGTCACCCTGACCAGCCTTGTCCCCACTTTGTTCGTTTGGAATATGCCTTCCCTGCACACCTGCGGATTGACATTCCTGGCGGCTGTCATGGCCACCTGCGCGCACTTTTGCTGGACCAAGTCTTTCCAGATGGCTGATTTGTCGTTTACCCAGCCCGGCGTGTATTTCACGCTGATTTGGGCCGCCGCGATCGGTTATTTTCTCTACGATGAACGACCGGACATCTGGTCAGGCGCGGGCGCCGCGATTATTATCGCGTCTACGGCTTACATTGCCGCCCGCGAGCGGCGCGCGGCGGGCAGGGTCAAAGTGCCGGTCGAAAAATTGGGAGGGAAAGCATGAGCCTGCCCTTGGTGGTGGCGATTACCGGTGCCAGCGGCGTCGTCTATGGCATCGATATATTACGCGCCCTGAAAAAACTCGACATCCCCACCCATCTGATTGTTTCGGAGGCCGGCGCCCGGACCCTGATGCTGGAAACGGACATCCCCCTGGCGGAAGTCAAGGCCCTGGTGGATGTGGTGCATTCGAACAAGGATATCGCCGCCTCGATCTCGTCCGGCTCGTTCCTCACGCGCGGCATGATCGTCGCGCCCTGTTCCATCAAGACCCTGTCCGCGATCACCAATTCCTATGACGCGGATCTGGTCGCCCGGGCGGCGGACGTGACCTTGAAGGAACGCCGCCGCCTGGTTCTCATGGTGCGGGAAACGCCCTTGCACAAGGGCCACCTGGACCTGATGTCGAGAGCCGCCGACTACGGCGCCACCATCCTGCCGCCCATGCCGGCCTTTTATCACAAACCCGCGACCGTGCAGGACATCGTCGATCAGGGCGTCGCCCGCGCCCTGGATCAACTGGGCGTCACCCATGCGCTGTTTCCCCGCTGGGATGACGATAAGACCTGACCCACCGGTACATCGATGAGCGTGGCCCGAAAAGGAGCTTTCCATGCCGTACAAGTCCGTGTTTACCGCCGCTCTTTTCGGCGGCCAGACCATTATTGTCACGGGTGGCGGCAGTGGGATTGGCCGCTGCATCGCCCATGAACTGGCTCATCTTGGTGCTCTTGTGGTGATCACCGGGCGTAATGAGGAAAAACTTGAAGCCGTCGTGGCGGAGATTATCGAGGACGGCGGCAGGGCGGATCATGCGGTCTTCGATATTCGCGAGGAAGATGCGGTGGCGGCGAACGTCTCGCAAATCCTGGTCAAACATGGTCCGATCAGCGGTTTGGTCAATAATGCCGGTGGGCAGTTTCTGGCCAAGCTGGAGGATATCAGCCAGAAGGGTTGGGAAACGGTGGTTCGCACCAATCTGACGGGTGGTTTCCTTGTGGCCCGCGAGGTGCTGAAGCAGTCCATGCGCGATACAGGCGGCTCGATCGTCAATATCACCGCCGATCATGCCCGTTCCATGCCGGGTCTGGGCCATTCCGGCGCGGCGCGGGCGGGAATGGAAAATTTCACCAAGACGGCCGCCCTGGAATGGGCCCATTACGGCGTTAGGGTCAACGTGGTGGCGCCGGGCTATATTGCCACCCAAGGCTTGCAGCAATACCCATTGGCGCACAAAAAGAAGATACGAAACCGGAAAAATTTCGTCCCCGCCCGTCGTCTGTCCACCGAGGCGGAGGTCTCGGCGGCCGTTGTATTCCTGCTGTCGCCGGCCGCCGCATTTATCTCGGGCGAGACGATCGGCGTCAACGGCGCCGTTCCCGCCATGACGGCGGAGTACACGCTGAGCCCGGAAAACGAAGCGTCAAAGGATGATCGCTATCCCATCTTCGACGGCTTCCATCGCGCGGCAAAGATAGATTTCCTGTCCGATGACTACGAATTCGAAGACGAGGACTGATACCGCTGTCTATCCCAATCCCATGAACCGTGCCGCATTGCCGTGGCGGATCATGTTCGCCAGATCTTCGTCAATAGGCGCCAGGTTTTCTTCAAGCTCTTTCACGGCGCCTGGATAGGTGCAGTCGTAATGGGGGTAGTCGGCACCCCAGAAGACGCATTTTTCCAGACCAAGCGTTTGGATCTTCGGCAAACGATGGGCCTCGTCCGCCTCGATCGAGATGAAGCACTGCTCCTTGAACAATTCCGAAGGCGGGCGGGTCAGCCACGGCACCATGGCGCCCATGACCTCGAAATGTTCATCCATGCGGCCCAGCCAGTATTCCAGCCAGCCCAGGCCGGATTCCAGGAAGGCGACCCGCAGGTCCGGGTGGCGCTGCAGAACGCCCCCCGCCACGATGTCCAGGCAACCGGCCATCTGCTCGAACGGATGGCAGATCATGTGGGTAAAAAATGTGTTCTCGTACCGGCTGTTGGCGAAGCTGGGCATGTGGGAGCCAAAACTGCCATGCACGGCCGCGAACAACCCTTGTTCGGCGACGGCGTTCCAGAACGGTGCCAGGGCTTCGTCATGCAGGGCCATGCCGTTGTAGCGTTCAGGCCGGAATGCCACGCCCTTCAGGCCCAGTTGGGCAATATGGGCTACCTCTTTGGTCGCGGCATCGACGCTTTGCAGGGGCACCAGGCCGACGGCATCCAGGCGGCCCTGGCCGTCCTTGCACATATCGGCGATCCATTCGTTGTAGCCGTGGCAGGCGGCAGCCGCCACCTCCCCCTCGGCGATATCGCCGGCCAGCAGATACATCGACGGAAACAGTAGGCAATGATCGATGCCTTCCTCGTCCATCACCGCCACCCGCGCCGCGCCGTCGTGGGAGCCGGGTGTGATGTCGTCCCAGGTGGGCACATTATTGGGGTCGTCCATGCCCCAGGGCACACAGGCCATGGCCGGCAGCAGATCCTGGCGCACTTCGCCATTGACCCAGGTGCGGTCCTGGCCGTCATCGCCCCGCTCAATCCGGATCGTGCGGTCGCGATAGGCGCGGGGAATATATTCTTCCCACAATGATTTGGTTTCGCAAATATGTCCGTCCGCGTCGATCACCCGCTGTGCCATGGCGATTTCACTCCCTTGTGGGTTACTGTCGGCGCACTGTGGTATGACCACGGCGCCGTGGAACGGCTAATTATTGTGTCTGTTGAGCGCCCTTGCAACACACCGTTTCGATTTTCGGGATATTGGAAAAGACATGCCGGATCCAACTGATTTGACAAAAGCCCCGCGTTTCACCGGTATCCCCACATTCATGCGGACGCCCTACCAGCCCGATGCGGCGGGCCTGGATATCGCGCTTGCCGGGGTGCCCTATGACGGGGGCGTAACGAACCGGCCGGGCGCCCGTCACGGACCCCGGGAAATTCGCAATTCCTCGTCTCTGTGTCGGGCCATTCATCACGTCTCCCGCATCAATCCCTATGAACTTTGCAGCATAGCGGATGTGGGCGATGTGCCGTTTGAGGCCATTATGCAGCCGGATTTGGCGGTCGGCGAGATTGAGGCGTTTTATCGCAAGATCGTCGCCGCCGGCGCCGCGCCGTTGAGCGCAGGCGGCGATCATTCCATCACCTATCCGATCTTCCGCGCCCTGGCCGATCCGGAAACACCAATCGGGATGATCCATATTGACGCCCATACGGATACCTGGGATGCCTTTCAGGGCAACAAGTTCAATCACGGCGCGCCTTTCCGCCATGCGGTCAACGACGGCCTGCTGGATCCCAAGCGGGTGGTGCAGATTGGAATTCGGGGGGCGCAGAACTTCGCTGATGGCTGGGATTTCTCTCATGATAGCGGCATGCGCGTCATTTTCATGGAGGAGTTCACGGCGCTGGGCGTCGATGCCGTAATCGCTGAAGCGCGCCGCGTGGTGGGAGATGGCCCCACCTATATCTCTTTCGACGTTGATGGCCTTGACCCGGTCTATGCGCCGGGCACGGGTACACCGGAAATCGGCGGCATCACGACCCTGGAGGCGCAGGCTCTGCTGGGCGGTCTACGGGGCCTGAACCTGATCGGCGGCGATGTCGTGGAAGTCTCGCCGCCGTTTGACCAGACCGGAAATACCGCTCTGGTCGGGGCCACCATGATGTTCGAAATCCTTTGCCTGCTGGCTGAGGCTGTCGCGCGCAGAAAAGCCGGCGGCTGAAACCATCCGCCGGCCAATGACTTGCGGGGAACGGCGCGGTTCCATATTCTGTCCCGAAGGAATTCTCATGGCTCTTAATGCGAGGTTTGAATGATGGTTGCGGAACAAGCCGGAACATCGACTGGAAATCAATGGAATGTGAAACGCTTGGCCGGGGCCCTTGGCGCCGAAGTAAGCGGTATCAAGCTGGCAAGCGCCGACGAAGGCGATATCGCGGAGATTAAGCGTTTGCTGAACGAGCACATGGTGCTGTTCTTCCCAGACCAGAATATGAACCAGGATGACCATGTAGCGCTCGGCAAACCGTTCGGGCCGTTGGAGGGCCATCCCAATCTCCCCGACAAGAATATCGTGCAGCACCCGGAGATTTTCGAGCTGGTGGCCAGCCAGGGCGGTATCGCCGATGAATGGCACACTGATCTGACGTTTTTGGCGCAACCGGCCAAGATGTCCATCCTGAATATGGTGAAATGCCCCGATACGGGCGGTGACACCATGTGGTCGAACCTGTGCGCCGCCTTCGATGCGCTTTCGCCGCCCATGCAGGAGATGTGCGAGGGTCTGTCCGCCCTGCATGATGCCCACCCCCACGGCCGCGAGGACAGGATGGCCATTCACCCGGTGGTTCGCGTGCATCCGGCGGATGGACGCAAGGCG
>JABIRL010000076.1 GCA_018667855.1 Rhodospirillaceae bacterium | reverse complement strand
TGCTGGCCATGGTGATCGGCATGCTGGCGCTGTCGGAAATCATGATCCAGATCGAGGAACGCGTGCATGCCCGCCGGGCAGGGCGCGACGCCGGCATCAAGGCGTTCGATAAGGCGACCCCACACGAAGACCGTATCGTCACCGGCGCGGAGTTCAAGGCCAGTTTCCGGACCATGCTGCGGTCGGCCCTGATCGGCACCGTGATCGGCGCTATTCCCGGGCTTGGCTCGACGCTGGCCGGTTTTCTCGGCTATGGCGCGGCCAAGCGGGCGTCCAAAAATCCTGAAGAATTCGGCAAAGGCGCGCTCGATGGCATCGCCGGGGCCGAGGCGGCAAATTCCGCCACTGTCGGCGCAAATCTGATCCCGACCCTGGCGCTCGGCATTCCGGGCAATCTGTCGGCGGCGATCCTGATCAGCGCGTTGATCATCCATGGATTGACCCCCGGCCCGATGATTTTCCAGCAACATGGCGAGGTGCTGTACGGGTTGTTCGGGGCCATGCTGGTGGCCAATCTGGTCAATTTGCTGCTTGGCCAAGTGGGGTTACGTTTTTTTGCATTCATGATCAGTCTGCCCAATCAATATATTCATCCCATCATCGTTCTGTTGTGTTTCTCGGGCGCCTATCTGACCACCCAGAGCATGTTCGCCATTGGTCTCATGTCCGCCTTTGCGATTCTGGGATACATCATGCGCAAGCTGGATTTCTCCATTGTGGCATTCATTATCGCCTTTATCCTGGGGCCGTTATTCGAGGATGCGCTGCGCCAGACGCTGGTGCTGTTCGGTGACGACCCGGAACGGCTATTGACCCGTCCCATCGCGATCTTCTTTTTGGTGTTGACCGCATTTTCAATCTGGCGACTGGGGTTCCGGCCAAAACCAAAAATCTTGAACGAGCCCTGATCATGTGTTTCGGCCAGCCTTTACGGCGTCGGGACCGCCCTCGCGACGCCCCGCGGCCCAACGCCGTGGGCATCCAATATGCAGATCAATGAGTTCAACCGAATTTAGGAAATCATCATGACAGAAGATGCACGCGCCCAACTCGCCCCCACCGGGGTTCTGCGCGCCGGGATCAATATGGGGAATTCGTTGTTGGTTACCGACAAGACGCCGTCGGGCGATCCGATAGGCGTTGCCGCCGACATGGCGCGTGAGATCGCCGCGCGTCTGGGGGTGGAAGTCAAATATGTGCCGTTCAAATCACCTGGCGAGCTGGCCGACGCGGCCGGTGGCGATATCTGGGATGTGGGGCTGATCGGGGCCGAGCCGTCGCGCGCTGAAAAAATTGATTTCACCAACGCCTATGTGGAAATCGAAGCCACCTATCTGGTTCCCGAAGGCTCGCCCTTCAATGCCATTGAAGATGTAGACAAAGAGGGCGTCCGGATCGCGGTATCGGGACGAAGCGCCTATGATCTGTATCTGACCCGCAGCCTGAAACATGCCGAGCTGGTGCGCATCACTGGCATCGCTGCGTCGTTCGAGCTGTTCGTCGATGAAAAGCTGGATGCTTTGGCGGGGCTGCGGCCGGCCTTGACCAAGGATGCGGCGAAACTGCCGGGCTCACGAATTCTCGATGGCCAATATACTTCCGTGCAGCAGGCGGTCGGTTGCGCGCGGGGCAGTGATGCCGGCGCCGCGTACCTGCGAACATGTGTGGAAGACATAAAAGCCAGTGGGTTGGTCGCCGAGCTGATTGAACGGCATGGCGTGGTGGGTCGATTGTCCGTTGCCCCGCCGGCCTGATTGGAAATTCTGGGGAGGTAGATATGGCGGATATCATTCTGGCAAAAACCCCGCCGGTAGCGACCATCACCCTGCACCGGGCGGACGATCTCAACCGGTTGACGCCCGACTCCATGGCGCTGCTTGGCCGCATGGTTGACGATATCGGCGCGGATCCGGAAATCCATGCGGTGGTGGTCACCGGCGCGGGCGACGCCATGTTTTCGGCCGGGCTTTTGAACCCGGATATCCGCGCCGCCATGTCCAAAGAAGATGTGCTGGAGTTTGTCTTTCTGGCCAATCGTATTTTCGATGCGCTGGCCGCTTTGCCCCAAATCGTGATTGCGGCGATTAACGGCAATATTATGGCCGGCGCGGTCGAACTGGCTTTGGCCTGCGATATCCGCGTTGCGGCGGACGACGCGACGCTGTCCATGCCGGAAGCCAAATGGGGCGGCTTCCCGGGCGCCGGCGCACCGCACCGGCTGGGCATGGCGGTCGGTCATGCCCGCGCCCTGGAACTGATCTGCACAGGGCGCGAGGTCGATGCCGCGGAAATGGATCGCATCGGGCTGGTTCAGGCGTTGCACCCTAGG
>JABIRL010000056.1 GCA_018667855.1 Rhodospirillaceae bacterium | reverse complement strand
CGTCGACGATGGCCTGTGCGCCGCCCGTGAATGCCAGGCGACCGCCATCACGTCCTTCCTGCTCAGCACCAACGCGGCAGTAGATGGCCAGCAATGCCCCCGCGATATCTTCCGGAATACGCCCCGCCTGTTCAGCATGGGCGCGGACATCGTTCAGGGCCTGGCCATACAGATCCGCTGTATCCAACGGCAATCGTGGATTGGCGGAAAGGGGATACCAGCCGTCTCCGAGCCGCCCCGCGCGCCGGCGCGCACCCTTTGCTTCGCCGCCGATCCAGATCGGCGCATGCGGGGTCTGTGCCGACTTCGGCGCGAACAACAAGTTATCGAAAGCAGCATGCGCGCCATTCCGCATCGGCGTTTCCGACGTCCATAATTCCCGAAACGCTTCGATATATTCATCAGATGCCTTGGCACGTTCCGCGAACGGCGGTCCGCCAAGCAAGGCAATTTCCTCCGCCATCCAACCAATGCCGACGCCGGCTATCAAGCGCCCCTTGGAGAGCACGTCAACGGTCGCGAGCATTTTGGCGGCCAGCACCGGATGGCGATGGGGCAGCACCAATACGGAGGTCAATAGCCGAATGCGATTGGTCGCCGCGGCCACGAAGCCCAGCGCGGTCACCTGCTCCAGTGATACGCCCGTGTCCTGTGCATAGAACTTGCCGCTCTCGGAATAGGGATAGGCGCTTTCAACGTCCGTGGCCACGATCACGTGATCGCTCATGCCGAAGTGCTCATAGCCCAGGGCTTCCGCCTTCTGGGCGATGGCCTTCAGTGTATCAGGGTCGCCGGCGACCCCACGGGAACCAAAATGCACGCCGAACTTCATATACCTATCTCCATCAAACAATCCTCAAATTCTATGCTGACAGGATCACCAGCGCCAGACTGTCCCGGCGCCGCTTTCTCCGACTATAACTGCCGCAAACGTGGAACGGAGATGGCGACGAAGACACCAACCGCCACCAGCGCCGCGCCGTTGGTGAACAACGCGGGGCCAAGGCCGATCACTTCGACCAGACCGCCCATTTCAAGATGGCCCAATGGCGCAAAACCGATCGCCAATACCCATACGCCCATGGCGCGGCCGCGCAGCGCGTTCGGCACCGACAACTGCATCATGCTTTGGGTCAGGGTATCGGACGCCGCCGCCGCGCCGGCGACGATGGCGATAATGGCCATTGTCGCCATCAAGGGGCTGTCGGCCGCAAGCAGCATCAGAGAGGCGCCAAAGGCGAATATAACGCCGATATAGGCAAGCCCCCGGCGCTGCAGTGCGCCCATGCAGGCCAGGCCCAGGCCGGCGGCCATCCCGCCCACGGCGCGAGCAGCATGCATCAGGCCGAGCCCCTCGGCACCGAGGTTCAACCGCGTGGACGCTAATTCCGGTAGCGCCGTCGCGAAGGAGAAACCGAATATCTCCACCGATGCCGTCACCGCCACCAACATCAACAGCAGCCGATTGCCCCGCAACTCCGTAACATATTCGCGAATGTTCTCTCGCATGGGGACGTGGTCGGTCGCCGCCGCCTGGCCCGCGGTGCGAAGACGTAAAAAGAAAAATAGCGCCAACCCATGACCCGATGCAATGATCAGAATGGCAGTGGCCGCCCCGTATCGATCCATCACGGCGCCGGCGGCCATGGCACCGATCAACTGCCCGGCGCGTGAGCCAAAATTCAACAGCCCCAGGCCGGATACGATTTTGTCTCCGCCGACGATATCGTAGGCATAGCTCAAGCGCGCGGGCTGATGCAGCGCGCGCAGACTGCCCGACACCAGCGTGAAGACGATGATGACCCAAAGTGCCGCCAGATCCATAGCCAGGACGGCGGCGAAGATGATCATGTTTACTGCGATCAGCGCCTCGACCCGGCGCAGCAACGACCGGCGGTCCAGGCGGTCCGCGACCACGCCGGAGACAATACCAAATACGAAGAACGGCAGAAAATAGACGGCCAGCATCACCCCGACCCAGGCGGTTGACTGGGTGATTTGGAAGACCAGCAGCCCCAACACCACCTGTTCGCCGATCAGGCCTTGTTGATTAAACGCCGCGCCTGCCCATAAATTGCGGTAGTCCGCAATTCCAAAGGCTGGAAACTTGATCATGGCACCTCAAGGCATCATTCGTGCGGGCGGGAAGCTTGATTCTATAGAGTCGCGATGCGCAAGGCACCATTAGCAGGTTGCTGAAAAACTATTTTTTGCATTCGTATTTGTCATTCCCGCGAAAGCGGGAATCCACGTTGAATCTGAATTTCAATAATATTCAATACCTTACACGACGCTGCAGATACAGACATGGATTCCGGCGGTTCACGACACAAGTGCACCACTTTTGCTAAGGTGATGTTGCTATGGGATTTAGATACAATCAGCTCAAATTGTCTGAGCGCATTGAGATCTACCGCTTGCGGGGCGGCTGCGTTAGCCATTATTTTTGGCGTGCCGCGAATGCTTCCTCCCAGTTCCGACCGTCGAAATGAGCCAGTGTGTAGTCAGCCGTTTGCAGATCAAAATCATCAAGACAGCGGATGTTGATGTTGAACTTGTCCGGCGCCGTACGGGGATGGGAATAGGTGTGAATGCCGCAGGTTGGGCAAAAAAAGTGCTGCGCGATTTTCTTGTTGAATTGGTAGGTCTGAATAGTGTCCGCACCGCGCAAAAGTCTGAAGCGATCGGCTGGCACGCTGTGATGCACCGAGCCCTTTTTTCGACACATGGAGCAATAGCAGTCGCCAAGTCTTGAGAGATCCGCATCAACCTCGAACGTGACGCCGCCGCAATGGCAACTTCCATGATATGTTTGCATTCTACATCCTCTCTATTGGCGGCAACGATGGCAGGCAGTTTCGCACGGGGCCAAATCCAACGGGCAAAAAAATGGCGAAGATCAATATTCAGTTCACCCTGTTTTCAGCATTTTACTCCCCCCTTATCTCCACCATGTCGGGAGGGTTCTTGAAGGATGAAGGGCTAGACCCGGAATGGTCGATCTCGCCGCCCGGCACTTCGGCGATCGCGGCGCTTGAGGACGGATCGGTACATGTGGCGCAATCCGCCCTCAGCCAAGGTTTCGGGCCGCTCTCGCGCGGTGAGAAACCCAAAACCGTGCACTTTGCACAAGTCAACGAAATGGATGGCTTCTTCCTGACTGCCCGCGAACCGGATCCGGACTTCACATGGGACAAACTGGAAGGTGCCGACGCTGTCCTGTTCGGCGGCGGCCAGCCGTTGGCCATGTTCAAGTACGCCTGTCACAAGGCCGGCATCGACTATGACAAAATAAAGGCCATCAATCCCGGCGGTGCCGGGAATGTGGACAAGGCCTTTCGTGACGGCGCCGGGCAGTATGTGCAACAACAAGGTCCGTTCCCCCAGCAGTTGGAGGCGGATGGCATTGGCCATATCGTGGCCCAGGTCGGGCCACAAATTGGTCCCTGCGGCTTCTCCAGCCTGGCGGCGACACCGGAGTGGCTGGATACGGACATGGCGGCAGCCTTTGTTCGGGCCTACCGAAAGACCCGGGCCTATTTGAACAATGCGCCGGCTACCGAGATCGCTCGGGCGGAGAAACCATACTTCCCGGATATTGACGAGGCCGTGCTTGCCAATTGCATCGCCACATACCAGAAATTGGGATGCTGGACCCCGCATATTGACATTACCCAGGCCGCCTATGAGGCGACGTTGGATATCTTTGAATACAACGGCATCATTTCGGAGCGGTATGCCTATGACCGGGTCTGCGCCGCGCCACCCACCGCGAACTAAGACACCAACTCCACCTAAAGACAAAAGCCCCACTGAACCGAAGGGAATTGCCCGTGACACGATCCGCAGCCCACGTCCTGGCCGCCTCATTGGAAGCTCATGGCGTCGATACCGCCTATTGTGTGCCTGGCGAAAGCTATCTGCCATTAACTGATGCACTGCTCGATTTTCCCAAAATTAAGCTCGTCGTTTGCCGCCATGAGGGGGGCGCCGGTTTCATGGCGGTGGCCCATGCGCGGCTGCGAAACGAACCGGGCGTCTGCATCATCAGCCGCGGACCGGGCGCCATGAACGCGGCAATCGCGCTGCATGTGGCCTATCACGATGCCGAACCGTTGGTGTTCCTGATTGGGCAAGCGGATCGGGACGAACTGGGCCGGATGACCTTGCAGGAAATGAACTATTCGCGGGCCTTTGCCGAGACCACGAAGATGGTCATCGAAGTGATTGAGCCAAGCCGGATTAGCGAGTCGATTGCCCGTGCTTTTCATATTGCCCAATCCGGGACGCCTGGTCCCGTGGTGGTCGTCCTGCCGGAAGACCTGCTTTACGGCCCTTGCGAGGCCGAGGTGCTGGGCCCCCGCAAGAAAGCCGTTACGGCGCCCACACCCGATGACGCGGCGTCGGCATTGGCCATGCTGCAAGGGGCCGAACGGCCCTTGGTGATTGCCGGGGGGCGGCTGCATGGCCCGGCGGCACTGGCCGATTTGACCACCTTTGCCGAGCGTTTCGCGCTACCCGTGGCGACACCGCAGCGACGCTTTCATACCTTCGACAGCCGCCATCCGAACAGTGCCGGTCGATTGATCAACAGGGCGCCGGGCGAGTTGTTGAACATCATGCGGGAATGCGATCTGCTGTTGGTTCTGGGTGAGAGGATCGGACCATCCATGAGCCAGGGCTTTACCTTTCCACGTGCCCCTAAACCGGATCAGCCGATGATCCATGTTTGGCCGGACCCAGTGGAAGTCGGCCGGGTTTTCGAACCGGCCCTTGGCCTGGGCTGCGATCCGCATGAATTTATCAAGGCGATGCTGGCGGCCGGCCCGGGCGATCTTTCGCCGGCACGGTCGGCCTGGGTTGAACGATTGAATGCGGCGCATCGGTCCGTCATGACCTGGAACCCGGTTTCCGCCAACGACGGCGTGGTCTTTGGCCATGTGGTCGCCGCGATCAACCAGCACCTGGCGCCCGACGCCGTCGTAACAACCGATGCCGGAAATTTTTCCAGTTGGCCGGCCCGATATCTCCACCTAGGGCAAGACAATATGTTCATCGGCGCCACCGTGGGTGCAATGGGGCCAGGTGTGCCATCGGGTGTCGCGGCGGGACTTTCAACGCCGGGGCGGCAGATCGTCGTTTTTGTCGGTGACGGCGGCGTCATGATGACCGGAAACGAATTGGCGACGGCGGTGCAATATGGTGTGCCGATTAAAATATTCGTCGCCAACAACAGCGCCTACGGGACCATCCGTATGCATCAGGCGCGAAGTTTTCCTGGCCGGGTTACCGCCACGGCACTGCAAAATCCGGATTTCGCCGCTTGGGGTGAAGCCTTCGGCGCCAAAGGTTTCTGCATCACCGCCGAAAGCCAAGTCGAGAGCGTGGTCGCCGAGGCCATGGCCCATGCCGGCCCGGCCGTGATCGAGACCCGGATCAGTCTCAACCACATCTCACCCAGCGCCCGCATCGATGAGATTGAAGCCCGTTGACCGTCGCCAGCCCCTATCCGGGACGCCTCAATTTACATTTACCGTAAGACCAAGCAAGTCGGCAGCCGTGCCGCCGAGGATTGCGATCTTGTCGGTATCGCTCAAGTCCGGCGTTTCGAGGATTAGATCGATTGCAGTGTCGGTCCATGGATAAGGATAATCGGTCCCCACCATGAGCTGGCTGGCGCCGACTTCGGCAATCAGATGGCGCACACCTTCCGGCCGAAAAACCATGGTGTCGTAGTACATTTGTTTCAGGTATTCCGACGGTGCTTTCTTGATGGGCCCATGCGTCCCGCCAGGGCATAGATCGGGGCGTACAGGGCCGCCACGATCAAACCGGCCGGCGTATGAGGGCAAAAATCCCCCAGCATGTGCGGCACAGATCTTAAGGCCGGGGTATCTGTCCAGCGTGCCCTCGAATATCAAGTGGGAAAGAGCGATCGTTGTTTCGAGCGGATTGCCAATCACGTTGCTGAGATATCCGTTGCCTTTGAACCGCGAGCCCAATTGAGCCGGCGCTCCGTCACCCTGCGGATGAATGAAGGCAAGCACGCCCAGTTTCTCGACTTTGGCCCAGAATGGGTTAAATCGTGGATCGCTGATTTCGTCGCCGGCGACATTTCTGCCGATGGCCACGCCCCGCAGTCCGTATTTTGTCGCCCCTTCCTCAAGCTGCTGGGCGGCAAGATCGGGAAACTGCAAAGCCACCGATGCGAAGGCGACAAAGCGCTCCGGATTTTTCGCGCAGGCCTCGGCAAGCGCCTGATTTTGAATCTCGATGATCTGTTTGGCTAGATCGCGATCTTCGACCCTGTACCAATTGGGATTGATGCTCAACGCCTCGACATCAATGCCCTGCTCATCCATCGTCTTGATGCGCAAGTCGATCTCG
>JABIRL010000187.1 GCA_018667855.1 Rhodospirillaceae bacterium | reverse complement strand
GCCGGATTTCAACACCTCCGAATCCGTCAGTGTCTTTCAACTTTACAAGGTTTCCCCCACCGGCGTTATCGGCATGGTGATGACCGGGGTCATGCTGGGCGCCATGTTCGGAATGGGCGCGGTCTATGCCTCCAACGTGGGCCTGTCGGTGCGCGAAGTTTCCTTCTTCATGGGCGCCATGGTGCTGGGCGGGGTGGCGCTGCAATATCCCATCGGCCGCCTATCGGATCTGTTCAACCGCCGCCAGGTGATCATCGCAACCTGCCTGGGCGGCACCATCGCCGCTTTTGCCGCGGCGAAGATCGGCAGCCCGGGCATCGGCCAGGCCTGGCAGCTATACCTTGCCATCGCCCTGATCGGCGGCTTCTCCACGCCGCTTTATGCCCTGTGCATCGCCCATACCAATGACTATCTGACGCCCAGCCAGATGGTCGCCGCCTCCTCCACCCTGGTTTTGGCGGTCTCCATCGGCTCCGCCCTGGGCGCACCGATCACGGCCTTCGCCATGGAAACATTGGGTCCTGAATGGTTTTTCCACACCATCGCCATTGCCACGGGGCTGCTCTGTCTGTTTGCGGTCTGGCGTTCGACCCAGCGCGCCGCGGTGGCCAGCGAGGAAGTAGGCGATTTCGTGATCATGGCGCCCACGCCCATGGCGGCGGTCCTGAACCCGGATTTCGAGTTGGAGGAAATCGTCACGGCCTCCGAGACCGACGCCGGGGAGATTCAGGAAAGTTTCGAGGAACTGGTGCAGGATCTGGACAACCCCGATTGAAGCCGCTTCAGTAACTGCGCGGCAGCCCCATGCGTTCGCCGAGAAAATTCTTCACCATTTCGTTGGAGATCGGACTGAACGGTCCCAGACGGGCATCGCGGAACAGCCGCTCCAGGGGTGACTCCTCAACCAGTCCGTAACCGCCCAGCACCCGCATGCAACGGTCGGTACAGCGTATGGCCGTTTCAGAGGCGGCGAGCTTGGCCATGGCTGCCTCCTCGGCGCAGGGACGGCCATTGGATAGCAGCCAGGCGGCTTTTTCGGTAATCAACCTGATCTGCGTCAACTCGGTCGCCACGTCCGCGAGAGGATGTTGCACCGCCTGATAGGCGCCGATGGGCCGGCCAAAGGCGGCGCGGTCCTTGGCATACTGCAGCGCAATATCAAGCGCTGCCGCCGTGATGCCCACATAAATCGCCGCCGACAGTATGCGCTCCTCATCCAGCGAGGACAGCAGGGTATACCAGCCCCGGCCCCGTTCGCCGACCAGGGCATCGCCGGGCGCGATGGCATCATCGAAAAACACCTCGGACGTTCCACCTGCCCGCATCCCCATCAATTGCAGCCGTCTGACCTCAACACCGCTTTGCTGCCGTGGGGTCAGGACCAGGGATAGACCGCGGGCCCGTTTTTCGTTCTCGATGGGATCGGTGCGGCACAGCACCAGAATGGCGTCCGCATCACCGGCGAAGGTGGTGAACAGTTTTTGTCCATTTACCGTCCAGCAATCGTCGTCATGGCTCGCCCTGGTGGTCAGGCCCAGGATATCGGTGCCGCCGCTGGGTTCCGTCATGCCGAAGGCCATGATGAATTCACCTTGCGCCAGCCGGGGCAGATATTCGGCCTTTTGCGCCTCCGTGCCATGCTCGCGAAAGGTCCGCGCCGTCATGGAAAGCAAGACCCAGTCCATGGCAAGGGATGGGAATTGTCGCGACAGCTCCTCGCACAACACGGCTCCGGTCAGCACATCGGCGTTGCTGCCGCCGTGTTCCGTACCGATGGACAGGCCCAGCCAGCCCTGTTCGGCGAACCGCTTCCAGATCTCGCGCGGGATTTTGCGGGCCTGATCATATTCCCGGATTTGGGTTTCCGGCAGCTCGCGGGCGAAGAATTGCCGCACGCTGTCGCGCAACAGCGCATGTTCCTCGGGCGCGTCGAAATCCATGTCAGCCTCCGCTATTCGCCGGGGTAATCAGGCTGGGCATTCGGTGCCGCGGCCTTAAAGGCATCGAGTTCCTGGCAGGCCCCATCGATGGCGACGAGACGGGGATAGCCGGACAGATCACAATTGGTGCGCCGGGCATTGGCCATCTGCGGCACCAGGCAGGCCTCGGCCAGACCCGGCCGGTCACCGAAGCAATACCGGAATGCCTCTGACTGCCGCGCCAGCAGTGCCTCCAAAGACGAAAAAGCCTGGTCGATCCAGTGCCCGTTCCAGGCTGTGTCCTGTTCCTCCGACGCACCGACGACATCGCCAAGATAACGGCGTACGCGGGTGACGACCACCGGATGCAGATCGGACGCAATGACCTGTCCAAAGGCCCGCGCCTGGGCCTTGAGGATGGGATCGTCGGGAAAGATGCTGGGCTCGGGATACAGCTCCTCCAGCAACTCCATGATGGCCATGGACTGGGTCACGAGGCGGCCGTCGACCTCCAGCGTTGGCATCAGACCCTGTGGATTGAGCGTCTGGTAACTGTCGTCCGTCAGGGAAGATATGGCGGCGTATTCATAATTCACGCCCTTCAGATTGAGCACGATGCGCACCCGTTGTCCGGCGGAATTCTGAAATCGCGTGTGCAGTCGCAGCTTCATAGCCATATCCAATCGTTTCAAAATAATTGCCAGATAACAGCCATCCACGCCCAGACAACCCCGGTAGGCAGACAGTAACCACTCGCCCAATGCATGGCGAGTTAATTGCCCCGTCAGTAGGGAAATATAAACAAATTTGAATAATATCTATGGTAGCGCAGAATATTAAATTGTTGCCACTTTAACTCAGCCAATAATTCTAAAAGGATATTCGGGTGGGTATCAATTTGATGCCGGCAGGACAATGAACGAGTGATGGGAGAAGCGACACCACAGAGACCAGCGCCAAGACCTGGTTTTTGCCTGAACATCAGGCAACTCGGGTCCGCGTTGGCAATTGGGTTGTTACTTGTCGCCGGGCTGTTCGTTTCGTCCGCGCAAGCCGAACCTATTGTCTTGCACCGCAATCTCGATCACATCGAAATCGGCCCTCATGCGGATGTCCTGGTCGATGAAACAAGTGCTTTGAAGCTCAATGATGTTGTCGCCTCGCCCACCGCTGATCACTTCAAACGCAATTATCAAACAAATATTCTCATGGCCGGAGACCAAGGCGTTACATGGGTCCGGTTTTGGCTTTCCCGTCCGCAATCGGGAGCCGGCATCGGCGTCTCCCGCATCCTGTTTTTGGATGGTTTACCGGCCGAAGCCGCGCTTTTCGTACCGATCCTGGGGGATCACGGGACGGAGTACAAAACCTCTCGCTCCGGACGCCTGATACCCAGTCAAGGCATGGCGTTGGCGTCCAATCGCGTTGCCTTTGCCCTGCCCGCACAATTCGACGTCCGGCGGCCCTTTCTGTTACGCATCGAGTCCTACTACAAATTTTCCCATTCCATATCCTTACGCTCGGTGCGGAACTACACCAGTATGCTGGGCGGACGGACCATCTACCTTGGTCTGCTGTTTGGCGTCATATTATTGTTGGCTGCCTACAATCTGATCTTCTACCTGATGATCAGGGATCGGACATATCTGCTGTACGTATTTTTTGTCCTTGCCATGGCCTATTGGCAGGCAAATTTAACCGGCTTGTTCCATTTCATCGACAGTTCGACGTCCAGTTTCATAAATCATCATACAACCAACCAGTTCAGCTCGGCCGTCACCATGTTCTTTGGCGCTGCGTTTACGATTTCCTTCCTGCGAACACGTTCTTCGGCGCCATGGGTGCATCGGGGACTTGTGGCGGCAATGATAATCCTGCTTTGCGCCGCCGCCGCCAACCTGATCGCGCCCGGCAGGGATGTTGTTCTCATTCTGGAGAGCCTGCTGCATCCCCTGGCGGGAATATTGACACTGTCCGTAATCTGCACTGCCGCCGTGCTCTGGCGCCGGGGTTATGAGCCGGCCCGGTATTTTTTCTTTGCCTGGACTGTGCTCGCCCTGGGCTCGATCCTATTCATCCTGACCGGTTCGCAGGTTCGAATGCCTTGGCCGTTCCCGTGGGAATTCACGGTTATCACTTCTTCGGCGATTGAATCGGTTCTGCTGTCGTTTGCCCTTGGCGACCGCATGCGCTCGGCGCTGCGGCGGGAGCAACAGGAGACGGAAGCATCGATATCCATGGCGGAAGCCGCCAACCGGGCCAAATCGGAATTTCTGGTCAGCATGAGCCACGAATTGCGGACACCCTTAAATGCCGTCCTGGGGTTTGCGCGACTCATGCAGCATGACTCCGCCAACCGGCTTAATGCGGCCCAGACCGGGCGCGTCGACAATATTCTGGCCGGGGGCAATCATCTTCTTGAACTGATCAACGGTGTCCTTGATCTGGCGGAGATCGAGGCGGATCAACTGTCTTTATCAATAGAAGATGTAAACGCCAACGAGGCCGTCGCAAACTGTATCGGTTTGACAACGCCACTCAGCGCGACGCGCGGCATTACCGTCAACGATGAATTTAGCGATGGAGCAATCGTCCATCTGCGCGCCGACCGGCTTCGCCTCAATCAAATTCTGCTCAACCTCCTCTCCAACGCCATCAAATACAATAAGGATAGCGGGACGGTCACCTTGACCGGAGGGGAAGTCAAAGGCGGCTATTTTCGCATTTCAGTAAGCGATACGGGCATCGGTATACCGCTGAAAGACCGTGCGGATATTTTCCAGAGATTCTATCGCGTCGAGACCAATCAGTTGATCGCCAAGACCGGCTCCGGCCTGGGCCTAACCGTAACCAAACTGCTCATCGAACGCATGGCCGGCCGGATCGGTTTTGAAAGCGAAGAGGATGCGGGAAGCGTATTCTGGATCGAGTTGCCCATGGCGGCATCAAACAAAACGGTTTCGCTCTAATCACCCAGTAAAAACGAGGGACGGTTATTCCGCCGCCTTGATATCCTCGTCGGCCCAATCCAAGGCGCGGCCGAGGCGTTTCTCCAGGCGGCCGGCATTGGCCGCATTCAGGCGAACGACCAGCCAGACGGATTGTTCATCGTCGCGCCGTTCGATCACTTCACCAACCTGATACAGCCAAGCCAGGGTGGCGCCTTCCTGGTGCGGCAACTGCAGGCGAACGGCACGATCATCGCGGCCCACCTGGCGGCCGATCAGGGATAACAGATGGTCCGTCCCGTCACCCCTCAGCGCCGATACGGCCGCGGCCAGGGGCGTGCGTTCAACCATATTGGCAATCCGCCGCCGGGCCTCATCATCCGCCTGATCGATCTTGTTGAAGACTTCGATCATATTCTCGCGGCGGACATCATCAACGCCCAGGTCCGTCAGCACAGAGAGGACGTCCTGCTTTTGCGCCTCGCTGTCCGGATGCACGATGTCGCGCACATGCACGATGACATCGGCACCCAGCACCTCTTCCAGGGTGGCGCGAAAGGCCGCTACCAATTGGGTCGGCAGGTCGGAGACAAAGCCCACCGTATCGGAAAGTATAATGCGTCCGCCCCGGCCGGGAATATCCACGGCGCGCATGGTCGGGTCCAGGGTGGCGAACAATTGATCCTCCGCCATGACCGCCGCCCCGGTCAGGTTATTGAACAAGGTCGATTTGCCGGCATTGGTGTAGCCGACCAGGGCAACGATGGGATAGGGAACCTCGGCTCGGTTCTTGCGGTGCAACTCCCGGGTCCGCACTACCGCTGCCAATTGGCGGCGCAGGCTGACCACCCGATCATCGATCATTCGCCGGTCGGCCTCGATCTGGGTTTCGCCGGGGCCGCCCACGGTGCCCAGACCGCCGCGCTGGCGTTCCAGATGGGTCCAGGATCGTACCAGCCGGCTGCGCTGATAAGTCAACTGGGCCAGCTCAACCTGCAAGCGGCCCTCTTTGGTTTGTGCCCGGTCGGCGAATATTTCCAGGATCAGGCCGGTACGGTCGATCACCTTGCATTTCCAGGCCCGTTCCAGATTACGCTGCTGGATTGGCGAAAGGGCTGTATCCAGCACCGCCACCTCAATCTCTTCCGCCCTGATAACGGTACCCAGTTCCTCGACCTTGCCCGTACCAAACAGGGTCGCGGGCCGGGGGCGGTTGACGGCGACAACATCCGCTACGCGCACATCCAGGCCGATCGCATGGGCCAGGCCCTCGGCCTCGGCCAATTGCGCTTGGGGCAAGCGCTCGCTACCGCTATCAGTGTTCGAGGATTTAATTTGCGGATGAACGATCAGGGCCCGGCTGGTGCCGCCGGAATAGGATCCATCCTGCTCATTCAATGGGCCGCTCACGCCTGCTCTTCATCCTCTGATGCGTCGTACAATTGCACCGGCTGAGCCGGCATGACCGTCGAAATGGCATGTTTGTAAACCAGCTGGATATGACCATCACGGCGCAGCAGGACACAGAAATTGTCAAAGCCGGAAATGAAGCCTTGTAGTTTTACGCCGTTTACCAAAAACACGGTGACTGGAGTTTTCGCTTTGCGGACATGATTAAGAAACACATCCTGCACGTTTTGTTTATCGTTCGCCATGTTCGGCTCCGTTTTGGACTGTCCCGTTTCCAATCAGGAATCCGGGTCAGCGTTTCATTATTGGGATGCCAGATTAGTTTGGTTTACGCCCTGACAGCATCCGGTGGCTATATGACAATACAACCCGCCAATGTCCAAAACATTCGCGGGGATTCGTATAAGATACCCGTTTACTCAAATGGGGTCGATTACCCATTCGACAACCATCAATATGATCTCAAACTTGTGATGTCGCACCGCTGATCGCCGTTTCGGACATAAAATCCATATACAACTGTCGCAAGGCCACGGTTTTGCTGCCCGGACGGCCATTGGCCAATACTGTGTCGTCAATCTTCACAACCGCCGTCACCAGGGATGTCGTAGAAGTCAAAAATGCTTCGCGCGCGGATTTCGCTTCCTCGAGGGAAAATGGCCGTTCTTCGACTTTCAGGCCATGGGATTTCGCCAGAGCGATCAAGCGGCGCCGGGTAATGCCATTCAAAATGGCATTTTCGACCGGCCGGGTGACCAAATGACCATCTGCGTTAATGATCCACGCATTAGTGGAACCGCCCTCGGTTACGAAGCCGTCGCCATCGACCTGCCAGGCCTCGACCGCGCCCTGTTCCCGGGCCGCCTGTTTGACCAACACGTTGGGCAATAAAGCGATGGCCTTTATGTCGCAACGCTCCCACCGGATATCCGGTTGCGTGATGACGGCTATGCCCTCTTCAATCACCTTGGCTGATTGTGGCGGTGTGCGCCGAGCCGTCACCACAACGGCGGGGCGCACCTCCGGATTTGGGAAGGGATGGTCGCGCCGGGCCACGCCGCGGCTGATCTGAATATAGACAATGCCGTCCTTGAAACGGTTTCGTCGGACGGTTTCCCGAAATATCACGTTCAGCGCCGCCGGAGACATGGGCATGCGGATTTGTAATTCCGAAAGCGAACGTTGCAGACGCCCCATATGCCAGTCGCCATCGATCAGCACGCCACCGCGCACGGCGATGACTTCGTAAACCCCATCGGCGAACTGATACCCCCGATCCTCAACATGAACCGATGCGGCGCCGTGGGGCAGATAACGTCCGTTTACATAGGCGATGCGGCTCATGCTTTCCGTAACCTTGCTTTGGTGGATGATTATCGGCTCCAGTATGCCGGGTTCAGCAGACTCAGCAAAGCCAGCAATTCGACCCGCCCCGCCAGCATGCCGATAATCATTGTAATCTTGGCGCCCTGGGACATCTCTACATAGGCCGGCGCCTCGGGGATAATGCCGTGCAGAAACGGCCCTGCATTGCTGACCGCCACCGCCGCGCCGGCAATGGCGGCATCGGGGCTCAAACCGAAATAGGCCAAGGCCAGCGCCAGGCCCGCCAACACCAGGATGAAGACAAAGAAATAGCTCCAGACACTCCAAATAATCGGATTTTCAATGCGCAGCTTGCCCAGGCGCAACGGACGCACACCGTGCGGAAACGACAATCGCAGCAATTCGCGCTGGGCCTGTTTGAACAAAACAGCGATGCGCATCAGCCGCACCCCGCCCGTTGTAGACCCCGTGGCGCCGCCAACCAAAACCAGGCCGACGATCAATATCGGCGCCAACGGCGCCAAGGCGATATCGCCGCTGTCTATTGGCTGGTTAAGAAATCCCGTGGTGGTCAAGGCTGATATAGCCGTAAATATTTCCCCGCGAAATGTGTCAAGGTATTCGCGATCCGTCTGATCGAACAAACCCAATACCAACAAAGCCACAACCATGATACTGACCGAGACCGCCAGGTAATAAATCTCGATATTCTCGCGGAACACCCGCAACCGGCCGTTAAAGGCCGCCCAATGCAGGGTAAAATTCATCGCGCCGAGCAACATGACGGCCATCAGAACAAGCTCCGCCACTGGGTTTTGAAAGCTAGCGATGCCGCCATCGCGGGTACTGAAGCCCCCTGTTGAAAGGGCGGAAAAGGCATGGCACAGGCCGTCAAAAGCGGACATGCCCGCCGCCCACAAAGCCAAGGCGGACAGCAGCGTCAGCAAAACGTAGATCCAGAACAGATCCTGTACCGTCTGCAACATCCGGGCCGGCAAGCTGGCCCCCTCACCGCGTGGCAAGGCGCTGTGATAGGCTTCCATGCCACCGATCCCGAGGTGAGAAATCAGGCTAACCGCCAAAACCACGCTCAACAGCCCGCCCGACCACTGCAACAGGGCGCGCCAGAGCAGGACTGCCGGCGACATCGCCTCCAATCCCACGAAAGTCGTGGCGCCGGTCGTGGTCAGCCCCGAAATAGCTTCAAAAAATGCATCAATGGGTTCCCGCGGCATGCCCGAAAAATGCAGTGGTATAGCGCCGAAAAATGCCAAAACAAGCCAGACCAGAACCAAAAACATAAAGGCCTCGTGCTTGCCGAATTGGCCCTCGTCCTGCCAGGTTGCCAGGGCCAGGCCGGCACCGAAAAAGCCGCACAGCACGGCGGAAGCGGCAAAGGTCCAGGCCAGACGGGTATCGCCATCCAGCATCGCGGTCAGCGCCGGTAGTATCATCAATGCGGCCAGCAAGCCCACGGTCCAGCCAAGGCAATGAACGACGCTGGTTATGGACATGACGGGCGCGCGTGCTTCTAGATAAAAAAATCGAGACGGACGGAGAACATCTTTTCGACCCGTTTGACCACATCCGCCAGGGCAAAAATGACCACGCGGTCCTTGACCTGCACCACTGTATCGCCACGGGGAATGATAACGCTGTCATCGCGCAGCACACCGCCAATGATCATACCGGCGGGCAAGTTTACGTCCCGCAGCGGCACCCCCACCAGGGGCGAGGTTTCCAGGGCCTCCG
>JABIRL010000179.1 GCA_018667855.1 Rhodospirillaceae bacterium | reverse complement strand
GCGCCCAAATCCTTCAACAGATAGGGCACGCCCTTGAAGGGGCCATCGGCGGGAGTTGTGTCGCGGGCACCGTCGTATTGGGTATGAACGATGGCGTTCAGATCCGGGTTGATCGCCTCGGCGCGGGCAATGGCCGCCTCCAGAACCTCGCCTGCCGTCAGATCACCCTTGGCAATCGCCTCGGCCAGGGCCGTGGCATCCATACTCCGGTATTCAGAAAAACTGACCATGTTCATATCTCCCTTATTTCCGCACAGCTTAGGCGTTGTTCTAGTCACGCGCCAGTTGCGGTTGCTCACCCACATAACGGGCGCGGGGGCGGATCAACTCGGGGTGGGCGTATTGTTCCTGGGCATGGGCGATCCACCCGGCGCAGCGGCCAATGGCGAATATCCCCATGGGCGCGGTTTCGGGCAGGTTCAGGCTGCGCTGTAGCATGACCAGAGAGAAATCCACATTTGGTTGCAGGCCGGTGTTCTCCGTGGCCGCCGCCGCCAGTTCCACGGCCATGGCCAGCTCCGGGTTGCTGCCCAGGGCGGTGGTGAGCAACCGGCGCAGCAACTGGCAGCGTGGATCGCCGTCGGGATAGAGGATATGGCCAAAGCCGGGCAGTCTCTCCCCCCGGCGCATGCGGGCGGCAACGGCGGCTTCGGGACTATCGGCGGCGGCGACTTCATCAAACAGGGCCGCCACCCGCGCCGTCTGGCCGCCATGACGGGGCCCCTGCAGGGCCGCCAACCCGGCCATGACCGCGCCATAGGGCGTGGCCCGGGTGGATGCGACGCAGCGCACGGTGAAGGTGGAGGCATTCAATTCGTGATCGGCGCACAAGACCAAGGCGGCGCGGATCAGCTTGCCCGCCGCCGGTTCGCCGGCCCACTTAGCGCTTAACTGAGCATGAATGGGTTCGATGGAGGGTGCCTTGGCGGTAAAGCCGGCGGTGAGCAACCGTAGCAGATCGGCACCTGTTCGCGCCACGCTGGCGGTCTGCAAATTATACGCCCGTAGGTCCTGGGCGGCGGCCAGGGGCAACAGGGCCTGACAGCGGGCAATCCCGGTCAGAGGCGAGGCAAAGGGCCCTATATCCGGTGCCGGATTGGCAAACGGATCGGTGTCGCTGCATTGCCATAACAACCCGGCGACGCTTTCCAGCGAGGAGCTTCTGGCCAGCTCCCGCACATCCCGGCCGCGATAATACAATGCCCCGTCGGCAATCAACGTTATGGCGGAATCAAGCACTGGCATGCCGTGGGTCAGGCTCGCTCCGTTGATGGTTTCCGGCCCGGAATCAGCAGTTTTGCGGGATCGAATGGCCCGCACGTCATCGGCCCGGTACAGGCGGCTGCGGCTGCCCTCCACCGGTTCCGAGCGGACCAGGCCCCGGCTGACGTAGGCGTATAAGGTTGCCCTGGAAACGTTTAATTCGGCCGCTGCTTCCCGCGCCGTTAAATAAGGTTCGCTCATATTTCACCTATATTGATTGTATGAATCAATGTTGACGATAATTGACTGTCCGCTACATATAACCCCAATGACATGGAAATCCAAGCACGGGAGATAAATTCATGAGCACGGTTAGCGAAGGTCTGGACGGCGTCGTGGCGGCGGTGACAAATCTAAGTCAGGTGGACGGTGAAGCGGGCCGTTTGATCGTCCGGGGCCGGGATATCGAAGAACTGGCGGCTGAATTCGACTTCGCCGACATGGCCGCGTTGCTGTGGGACGAATTGGCGCCCGGTCCGGTCGATGCCGCCGCAATCCGTCGGGATTTGGGCCTGGCTCGTCAGCGCGCGGCGGAATTCCTGCCGAAACTGTTGCCCGCCGCCCGGGGTTTGTCACCGATCGAGGGGCTGCGCGCAGGTTTGGCGCTGTTTTCCGATACCGATTGCGATCACCTGCTGCTCTGTGCCGCCGCCCCTGTGTTCACCGCCGCCCTGTGGCGCCAGGGCCAGGGCGAGACGCCGATAGCCCCCAATCCCGGCCTTGGCCAGGCGGAAGACTTCCTGGCCATGTTGACCGGTGCGCAGGTCGATGCCGGTGCGGCGCGGGCCCTGGAATGCTATCTGGTGACCGTGGCCGATCACGGCTTGAACGCCTCCACATTCACCGCCAGGGTGGTCGCCTCGACCCGGGCCGGCATCGTCTCATCCGTGGTGGCGGCGCTGTGCGCCTTGAAAGGCCCGCTGCATGGCGGTGCGCCGGGCCCGGTGCTGGATATGTTGGATGAAATCGGGGACTTAGACGGCGTGCAGCCCTGGCTGGAGCGGCAATTCGCCGCCGGCGAACGCCTGATGGGTTTCGGCCACCGGGTCTACCGCACCCGCGACCCCCGGGCCGATGTCCTGAAAGGCGTGGTGGCTGATCTGCGCGGCGGGCCCAACCGCATTGCCCTGGCCGAGGCGGTGGAAGCCGCCATCCTGGCGCAACTGGCGGCACGCTATCCTGACCGGCGCCTGGATACCAACGTGGAGTTTTACACCGCTCTGGCGCTCGAAGCGGTCGGTCTGCCGCGCGAGTTGTTCACCCTGGCCTTCGCCATGGGCCGGGTTCTGGGCTGGACGGCGCATATATTCGAACAGGAACAATCGGGCCGCATCATCCGCCCCGCCTCGCGCTATACCGGCCCGGTGCCGGCGGGCCGCATCCTGGCCGCCGTCGCCGGTTAATTGACAATTGCCTAGCTGTTGGGCGTGACGAGGAACTTCTCGCCGGTGGCCTGTTTGCCATAGACCGCGATGGCTTCCGCCGTCAGCATGTCGGTCAGGGAGACTTCCTGGGTGTAGTGGGATGCGAAGGTGGTGGTGATTTCGGCCGCGACCCGCTGGCGCAACCGGTTGATTACCTCGCCGCCGCCCTTTTGCAGAAAAGGCGTCAAAAGCCAGCCGCCGACGCCCCACATCATGCCAAAGCCGCGGTTGAACTCGGTCGGGCCGCGGTCCAGGCCGCCGTAAATATAGACCTGTTTATAGGTGGTCGAGCCATAACGGCTGTATTCCTTTGCCGTGCGGTTGGCGGCCACTTCCATGCAGGTCAGGATCTGTCCGGCCAGCCGGCCGCCGCCAATGGCGTCAAACCCGATAGTGGCTCCCGTGGCGACCAGGGCCTCGGTCAGCTCGTCCATAAAATCGGCCGACGAAGTGTCACAGACGTATTTAGCGCCAAGCCCTTTCAGCAGATCCGCCTGGGCCGGCTTACGCACGATATTGACCAGATCAACGCCATCGGCCAGGCAGATCTTGACCAGCATCTGGCCCAGGTTGGAGGCGGCGGCCGTATGCAACAGCGCGGTATGATCCTCCGCGCGCATGGTTTCCACCATGCCCTGGGCGGTCATGGGATTGACGAACCACGAGGCGCCCTGCGCCGGCGTCACGCCGGCCGGCATTTCCAGGCATTGATCGACCCGAACCGCCTTGTATTCGGCGTACATAGCGCCGCCGATGATGGAGACCGTTTTGCCCATCAGGGCCTGGGCCATATCCGATGCTCCGGCCTTGACCACGACGCCCGCGCCTTCATTGCCCACGGGCAGGGACTGATCGAGCCGCCCGGCCATGGAATTCATCAAACCCTCGGGCACGTCCGCCGTTACCACGCGGCCGCTGCCGTCGCCGGAAAACCTGGCGGTTGTCATATCCGCGGCGCCAAACAGCAAGCCCAGGTCGGAAGGATTAATGGGTGTCGCCTCAACCCGGACAACAACCTGGTTGTCCTTGGGTTCGGGGATCTCGACCTCGGCCAGGGTGATCTCAAGGCTGCCGCCGGTTTTGATGGTAGAGCGAAGTTCAAGGGCCATTTCGGAATGCTCCTGTGGCTGTGGTTAAACAAAAAAAAATGAATATCTAAGCGGAAAGTGTTTCCAGTATCGCGCCGTCGGGACCGAAAGACATGGCCCGCAGGGGGCCGTCGAAATTTTCGGCGGCGTCAATGGTGATGCTGTTTGCCGCGGTCTGAACGCCCCCATGGGCGGCATCAAAACCGCGTATCACATAGGCGAAGGTCTCGAACCGTGCCGCCATGGCTTCAAACCCGGCCGCATTCCACCAAAAGGCGTCGTTTTGCTTTTCCAGCGGCTGGTGGGGGTCAATGCCGGCGTTGACGAACAACAACTGGCCATCCGAGGTGGGCGCGGCGGACGCCAGGCCGTGCAGAAATTCATAGTGTCCGGGATGGTCCTGAAACGCCTCCCGCAACTCGGTTGTCCAGCGGGTGGTGACAACCACGCCCGCGCGGAACTTCGCCGGCGCCTCGTCCGGGTCGCCGCCATAGGCGCGCAAGGTCGCCTCGACGCCATGTTCCATCATCCAGTTGAAGGTTTCAATCGGCCGCATGGCCCATTGGATCTCCAGCAGCTTGACCCACATTTCCTCCTGCGCGCCACGCAGATGGACAACCTGGATGCCGGGCAGATCCTTGCGAAAGCGCAACAATTCGTCCACCGTTTCCGCGACCGATGGGCCATATCCCATGTAGTTGCCCAGATAGACCAGGCAATCCCCACGCTCCAGCCGATCCTGCAACCGTTTGTGCAGTGCGCCCAGGGCCTCTGCCTGGCCGAGCACGGCGGGCACGGCCCAAATCCGTTGGCTTGCGTTCAAGGTAATAAGCATGGCGGTCTGGTGTCCTGGATAACTGTTGCCTACCTTATAAGACCTGGGCCCGATATATCCAGCCCATCCAGGGACACAATGGTATAAAATCGGGACAAATCTTGGGGAGGACGAGACATGTCGGGTTTGCAAATCGGCGTTGTAGGCTGTGCCGGCCGTATGGGCATCAATCTGTTGCGGCAAATAGATGCCGCGGACGGCTGCGTCATCTCGGGGGGCAGCGAGCGGCCGGGGCATGACGCCGTCGGTCGGGATCTGGGTGAACTGGCGGGGCTAAGCCACTTGGGCATCGCGGTTGAGGCGGAACCCCGCGCGGTGTTCGATCGGGCCGACGTGGTGCTGGATTTCACCGTGCCCGCGGCAACGGTGGCCCATGCGGCGATGGCCGTGGAAACCGGGACCAGATTGGTGATCGGCACCACCGGCATGACGGCGGAGGATGATGCCGCGATCAAAAAGGCGGCCGAGGCCGTGGCCATCATGCGGGAAGGCAACATGAGCCTGGGCGTCAATGTCCTGGCCGTGCTGACCGAACGACTGGCCAGTTATCTGGATGAAGATTTCGATATCGAAATCGTCGAGATGCATCACCGCTACAAGGTCGACGCGCCATCGGGCACGGCGCTGCTTTTGGGTCGCGCCGCCGCCACCGGCCGCCAGGTCGATCACGAAGCCGTCCTGCAAGGTGGCCGCCATGGCATTACCGGCGAGCGGCGCCGGGGCGATATCGGCTATTCGGCCCTGCGCGGCGGCAATGTGGCCGGTGAGCACACGGTTATATTCGCGGCCGATGACGAGCGCGTGGAGCTGAGCCACAAGGCGACCGATAGGGCCATTTTCGCCCGCGGCGCCATGCGGGCGGCCCGCTGGCTGGCGGACAAGGATGCCGGCTTGTACGGCATGGCCGATGTGCTTGGGCTTTGACCTAATGCCGGCCCAGACGGCCCAGAGCGGACCCGAGTGCTTCGGCAAAGGACTGGCGTTCCTCCGGCGCCAGGAACCGGCCCAGATGCACCCCGCGCCCGTGCGAGGTGACCAGGACGCTGCCGTGACTGCCCACATCCTCGGTCTCCTCCACCTCCAGGCGGACCCGGGCCCAATAGGGCTGAAACGACCAGCGCCGCCACCGACCGCCGGGATGGATGCGGCGGATGGCCAATTCCTGTTCCGACAATTGCACGACTTCCCGCAGGCCGCCGGCCCGATAGCTGATCCGAAAGGCCAAGTATATGGCTGCGACGTCGAGACCGAGGAACCCCAATATCGGCCAGGCGCTCTGGAGAAGAAAACCCAAGCCGACCGCAAGGCAGATCACGCCAATGCCCGCCATCAAAATGCGGAAACCCTTTGGGGACAGACTCCGGTGGGGCCGCAGTTCAGCATCGAACAGCAGCTCTTGGCCGTCATGTACCCCATCCGTCCCCATGGACATCAGTTTAGACCATGAAAAAGGTAAATATCGAGAGCTTCTTTTCCCGCCTGCAGGCGGCCGACCCGGAGCCCAAGGGTGAATTGAACTATGCCAATAACTATACCCTGCTGGTCGCCGTGGTGCTTTCCGCCCAGGCCACGGACGTTGGCGTGAACAAGGCCACCAAGGCGCTGTTCGAGGAAGTCGACAATCCCGCCGCGATGGTGAAATTGGGTGAGGCCAAACTGAAAAAACACATTCGCACTATCGGACTGTTCAACACCAAGGCCAAAAACGTCATGGCTCTGAGCCGACAGCTGCTGGCTGAATTCGACGGCCAGGTGCCCGAAACCCGCGAGGAACTGGAAACCCTGCCGGGCGTGGGGCGCAAAACCGCCAACGTGGTCTGCAATATCGCCTTTGGCCAGCCGACGATCGCGGTGGATACGCATCTGTTTCGCCTGGGCAACCGCACCGGCCTGGCGCCCGGCAAAACGCCCCTGGAGGTCGAGCGTAAGTTCGTAAAGCGGATTCCGAAATCCTATCTGCAGCACGCCCATCACTGGCTGATCCTGCATGGCCGTTACGTCTGCAAGGCGCGCAAGCCGGATTGCCCCACCTGCATCGTCAACGATGTGTGCGGCTACAAAGCCAAGACCACGGTCTGACTGAATTCTAGGAGTACGGCATGCTTGTTGTCACCCAGCGCTATCGCGTGGATTGGGGCCATTGCGACCCGGCCGGGATCATCTTCAATCCGAACTACTTCGCGTGGATGGACGCCGGCTGCCACAATCTGTTCAAGGCCGCCGGCGTACCGTTCGCCGAGATGATGCGCGAAACCACATTCATCGGCTGCCCCCTGGTCAAAAATGAAGCGGAATTTTCCAGACCCGCCTACTACGACGATGTCATCACGCTATCATCGCAGGTTGAAAGTTTCGGCGGCAAGTCGTTCCAATTGCAGCACCGCTTTACCCACGGCGACGATACCCTGGTTGTGGGAAACGAAATCAGGGTCTGGGCCTACGCCGACCCCGCCGACAGCCGAAAAATCCGCGCCGAACCGCTGCCCGAAGATATCAGACAGGCGGTTTCCGAGGATCGGGTGGTCGATTTCAGTACCTGATGAGGGCCTTGCCGAATTCCCTCCAATTTGTGGAAAACGCAATGTAAAAGGCGCGACGGTTGCCGGTATGTCATTGTAATTTCGCGCATTGCAGCATTAGATTTACTACGTTTCTTCGGGCTCAACAAATCGTGGCTACGAGAGAATAGAAATGAAAATCAATCTTGGCGGAACAGTTGGTTTGCTCTTCGTTTGTGTCTCCCTTTTGTCTTGCCAGACTTCAACAAGCATTCACACAGCCATACCTGCTGAAGAAGCAAAAAAGATCGCCGTCAAGATTGCAAAAATCAAACGCCCGCCTCCTCGGCGAATAAGCAAAATCTTGTCTGGTATTACCAAGCGACCAAACCCCGTTTGGTGCGACGCGGAGGATTATGAAGGCCTACCGGAATCGGATTTACGAAAAGTTCTCAACCTCCAAACAAGGGAGTGGCAAAAGTTCAACATGCTCGCGAAGATGGGACGTTACGCCTTCTTCCACGGCTCCCCACAGCGAGCGATTTACTTGCAAAAATGGGCAAACGATTACGCGGATGATTGGACACGAACAAAGGGGTTTGCCCTTCTCTCCATCTACCAGTCCTATCTCGGTCTGCATGAAGATGCGGAAAACTCTTTGTCCCGCGCCCATGGTGCCGATAACTTTTTGGAATGGAGCGCAAGACGTTTCAAAGCGGATCATGAGTTCTTTTTAAATTTTGCCGATGGGATATTTGCTTCAAACCGGGGCAAGTACGACCAAGCGATAGCAAAATTCAATGCCGCGCTCGAAAACACCAAAGACATGAAGAGCATGCTTCGAAACTTGCCTGGTTTTTCTACCTTGGCACAGATCGAACTCGCCAAGGTTTTTGCCGATACCGGGGAGCTCCTCATCGCAGAGGAATTTACGAGAGTTGGCGTGTCAGGCGTTGCCGGCGGAATGTTTGTATGGACTGCGGAATCGTCCTTCTTCCTGATTTATTTTTCAGAGATTTTGTTTCGCCAGGGCCGCCTGGAAGAGGCGGAAAGGATCAGCGAAATAGCCCTGCAGATGATGGATGAGGTTTGCGTCAGCCCGTCGGCTGTTCCCAGAAACGTTGCCCGCTCGATCATCGGTGCAGCGAAAGCGGCAAACGGCGACTGGGTCGGCGCGATCAAGAATTTTCAGGCGATCAAGGACAGCGAGGCCGACGATGTTAAGCTTTGGAACGACAGATTGGGGTCTAATGCATGGCTTGGCGTCTCCTATCTGCAGAACGGTCAGATTGAAGAAGCTCGTGAGATTTTTCTGAAATACATTGCACGAACTTCGGCCAGATATGGACAAGGCCATTACAATACGGTCGAAGCAAAACTTTTTCTGGACGTCATAAATAGCGTTAACCGGCCTGATCTGAACACGATAAGGCTCATTGGTCTGTCCCTCGATAACATTGTAAACAACGTCGATGCATCCAATTCGATTTCCGCGGTTCCCAGTCGAATCCGCCGAATTGAAGTGGCTATTGACTATTATCTGGACGCAATTTTTCGCAATTTTCCAAAAATCTCCAATCGTATGCGGGAAGATTTGCTGAAAGCATCTTTTCGCGCGGCGCAAATTGTACGGGCACGAAAGGTTTCCGGCGCATTGTTACAGAGTAGTTCGAGGACGGATGTTAACGATCCCGAGTTGGCAAGACTTATAAGGAGTACCCAGGACGCCCGCCGCAGGATGGCAACGCTGCGAGAGCAATTGGGACAAGGGTTCACTGGCAAGGCAGGCGATCGCGACAGTCGTTATGTGGCTGCGATAAGAAAAGAAATCAAGGATATTGCCCTATCGATCAACAGCATAGAAAACGCAATTGTAAAACGGAATCCTAAGTTCGCGAACGTGCTGCGGTCGCAACCCATTGACCTGGAACAGGTGAAGGGAATACTGCATTCTGACGAGGCGTTGATCGTTACCTTTTCCAGCGATCGGGCTACATATGTTTGGGCGACCGGACCTGGAGGCATCGAAAAATTTTCGCAAGTCCAGCTGCCAAGGTCCGAACTCGCAGATATCGTCTCCAGGCTGCGCCAAGCCGTAGATACTAAAGCGGCCACATTCGGCGAAATCCCGGATTTCGACGTCGCTCTTGCCTATCAACTTTATAAGAAGTTACTGGCACCTGTCGAAACTGCTTGGAAGTCAGCCAAACACCTCATTGTCGTGACAGATGGACCCCTTGCGCAGATACCGTTTTCAATTATTCCGACCTCGGACAACTTCCCGAAAGACCATGCCAGGGCGTTATTCGCTCGCTACAAGTCAGTCCCGTGGCTCATCCGTGACTATGCCATTTCTTATTCGCCATCGGTGGAAGCACTCACAAGCTTGCGTACCTCGAAACCAGCGAACGAATTTACCACTGCCTTCGTCGGTTTTGGCGACCCCTGGTTCAACCTGGATCAAGCGAGGCTGGCGGAAGCCGATCTCGCAAAGTTGCCTGATACGACATCAGTCGGACCCCAATTGAGGCGCCGGTCCGCAAGAATCAGCCGTTCCGGAAAACTTGATGACAGGAGCATCGATTCAATCGATATCTCCAAACTGCTGCGCTTACCCGATACGGCCGAAGAAGTGCTGTTGATGGCGCGCTATTTGGGCGCCAACCCTTCGAAAGATGTATTCCTTGGAAAAGACGCGACCGAAGAGCGCGTAAAAACGATGGATTTGACTGATCGCCGTATTATAGCATTTTCCACCCATGCCCTGGTTCCAGGCGATCTGGACGGCCTGAGAGAACCGGCGCTCGCGCTCACGCCGCCAACTGTCTCGGGTGCCGAAGCTGCATCAGACGGACTACTGACCATGGGAGAAGTGCTAAATCTGAAACTCAACGCCGATTGGATCATTCTGTCAGCCTGCAATACGGCATCTGCTGACGGCCTTGGTTCTGAAGCGCTTTCGGGCCTCGTCCGCGCTTTCTTCTATGCCGGCAGCCGGTCCGTATTGGCAACCCACTGGGCAGTGGAATCGACATCGGCGAGCGAACTAATCACCGGATTGTTCAAAAGCCTCGCTTCTCCCGCTAGTTCCAAAAGCGTAGCACTGCGTTCTGCGATGCTAGCTCTGATCGACGGTCCAGGCCTGATCGACCCCGAAGGTGGCAAGGTCATTGTGAGTTATGCCCATCCGATGTTTTGGGCGCCATTCGCGATAATTGGTGAAGGAGCCGATTTGCAAGTGACCCAATGACAGACGAGCCCATGAATTATCTGTCTTCTTCGATAAATTCATTGAGCATCCCGGCGAATTAACAGATTGGTCTAACCGCCGGTGAAATCGGGCTTTCGTTTGTTGGAGAACGCGGTCACGGCCTCCTGATGGTCGGCTGACATGTTCGATTGGGTTTCCACGCTCAGGCTCAGGTCCATCATGGAATGGGCCAGTTGGCGCAGGGGAATATTGACCACCTGCTTGGTCCAGCGAATGGATTTCGAGGCGCCCGCCGCCAGCCGCCGGGCCAGGCTATAGACCTTGTCGTCCAGTTCATCGGCCGGGACACAATGGTTGATCAGGCCGATCCGCTCGGCCTCCGCCGCCATCATCAGATCGCCGGTGAAGAGATATTCCTTGGCCCGGGCAAAACCGATCAGCTGCGGCCAGATCACCGCGCCGCCGTCACCGGCGACCAGGCCGGCACTAACGTGGGGATCACCGATCTTGGCATGATCCGCGGCGATAATGATATCGCAAAACAGGGCAACGGTGGCGCCCAGGCCAACCGCGTGGCCATTGACCCTGGCAATAATCGGCTTGTCGCATTCCAGCATGCGGAAAATAATGCGTTTGGCCTCGGGCATGCCCTGGTCCCAAAGATCGGTGTCGTCAATCTTGGTTTGCATGGCGACCACATTGCCGCCGGCGGAAAAAGCCCGGCCCGCGCCGGTCAGGACGATCACGTCAACCTCCGGATCGTCATGCACATCCGTCCAGATCCGCGACAGCCCGTTGTGCATGCCGGCGGTGAAGGCATTCAGGCTGTCGGGGGCATTGAGGGTAATGGTCAGAATGCCGTTGTCTTTCTCGATCAATAGATCCTTGTAAACGCTGTAATCGATCATTTCCTGGTCCTTCCGGTTTTTGTCAATCGCGGCTTATCTAAAAACGCCTCCGTGCCGGTATATCAGAAAGCTCGAATGAGGTTGTTTGATATAGGTCATTGATCCAGTTACTGATCAGAATGTTGGCATGGGCCCGCCATTGATTAATGGGGGCCCGCGCGGGGTCGTCGCCGGGAAAGAAATTCGCCGGCGGGGCAATCTCCAGACCGGCGGCGACGTCACGATGATATTCATCGGCCAGGGTCGCGGTATCATATTCCAGATGATTAAACATGTAGACTTGCCGGTGGGCCTGGTCCCGGATCAGACACAGGCCGGCTTCGTCCGAGTCCAATAAAATCGACAACCCGGCCGCTTCCGGCAGATCCTCGCGGCGCACTTCCGTGTGACGGCTAACTGGTACCGCAATTTCATCGTTGAAACCGCGCAACAGGCCGTCCCGCCCGCCGTGCACCTGATAGGGGAAAACACCGAACATCTTTTGCGTTAGCTCGTACTTCGGCACGCCGTGAAAATGCTGTAGCGCCGCCTGAGCGGCCCAGCAGATGTTGAAGGTTTCCTGAACGTGGCTTTGCGACCAATCGAAGATCTCCGTCAACTCCCGCCAATAGGCCACTTCGTGAAACGGCAATGTCTCAATCGGCGCGCCGGTGATGATCAGGCCATCGAACTTCCGTTCCCTGACCTCGTCCCAGGGCTTGTAGAAAGCCAGCATATGTTCGGCGGAGGTGTTCTTGGGCGCATAGCTGCCGGTGGTCACGAGGCTGAGTTCTATCTGCAGCGGCGTCGCGCCCAGCAGCCGGGCGATCTGTGTTTCGGTCTTGATCTTCTCGGGCATGAGATTCAAAAGCGCGATCTCAAGCGGGCGGACATCCTGCCGCACGGCGACCCGCTCCGCGATCAAAAGCACGCCCTCGTTTTCCAAGGTCGCCTTGGCCGGCAGATTATCGGGTACCTTTATGGGCATATGCGTGCCAGCATTCTATTCCGCCGCTTCTTGAACATCGGGTAGCCAGCGCAAAACCGGTTTACGGGCCGCCTGTGTCTCGTCCAGGCGCCGATATGGTGCCAAATAGGGCGCGCCGGTGAAGAATTCAACATCACCAGCAATGGCGCGTTCGGCCAGATGCCGCATGGAGGCGATAAATTGGTCCAAGTTATCCTTGGATTCCGACTCCGTCGGTTCGATCAACATGGCGCCCGATACCACGAGGGGGAAATACATGGTCATAGGATGGAAGCCTTCGTCGATCATGGCCTTGGCAAAATCGAGGGTCGAGACGCCGGTATCTTTCAGGAACCTGTCATCGAACAAAACCTCGTGCATGCAGGGGCCCGGAAAGGAGGTCGAGAACAGATCCTGCAATCGGGCCAAAACATAATTGGCGTTCAGTACCGCATCTTCGGACGCCTGGCGCAAACCGTCCGCGCCGTGGCTCAAGATAAAGGCCAAGGCGCGCACGAACATGCCCAT
>JABIRL010000060.1 GCA_018667855.1 Rhodospirillaceae bacterium | reverse complement strand
GAGGCCGTGGCCCTGGCCGAAATGATGGCGCAAAACCCATCCCGGCAAATGCGCATGATCAAGCAACTGTTCACCCAAAATGGCAGCGACGAGGACCTGGACGCGGTCCTGGCGCGAGAAACGGAAGCCTTGGAACTGGCTTACCAAACCCCCGAACATAAGGAGGCCGTGAATGCTTTTCTGGAAAAACGCAAACCTGATTTTCGCAAAGCGGCGGAGCAATAGATCATGACTGTTTTGAAAGTTTACGGCGTCGCCACCAACCGCACCATGCGCACCACATGGATGGCCAACGAACTGGGTTTGGAATACGAGCTGATCGAGACGTCGGGCCGCGACGGCAGCAGTAAGTCACCCGAATTTCTAGCCATAAACCCAAATGGCAGTGTTCCGGCGATCCAGGATGACGGGCATACCATGTGGGAATCCCTGGCCATCAATCTTTACCTCGCCAAAAAGCACGGCGGGGAACTGGCGCCAAAGGATGACGACGAAAACGGCCTGGTGCTGCAATGGAGTTTTTGGGCGGCGGGGAACGTGGAGATGACGGCGCTTGATATCCTATTCAATCGCATGCTGTTGCCGGAGGACGAACGGAATGCCGCTGTCGCGGACGCGGCGGAGGAAAAACTGGCCAAGCCTTTGGCTGTCTTAAACGGTGCGTTGGCGGACCGGGATTATTTGGTCGGGGACAGATTCACGGTGGCTGATCTGAATGTCGCGGCCATCATGTCCTGGGTCAAAATGGGTGGTGTTGATATGTCGGCCCATGGCAACGTAACGGATTGGCTGGGACGTTGTTTGGACCGTCCCGCATTTGCCGCCGCGCGAGGGGATTGATGCTTGCCGAGGGGCGCACTGACAGGTAGTGTTTGACCCTGAAAAGCCAGCCGATACGAGCTGGTCACGCGGGGAAGGATGATGTCCGAAACGACCATTCCGGCCTTGGTCGCCGCTGATATTTATAAGCGCTTTGGGGCGCTGGAGGTGCTGAAAGGTGTCTCTGTCGCGGCCCATGAAGGCGATGTGATTTCCATGATCGGCAGCTCCGGCTCCGGTAAAAGTACGTTCTTGCGCTGCATCAATTTTCTGGAAACCCCCGATCAAGGCACCATTACACTGGGCGGCGAGGAAATCCGTATCAAGACCGATCGCCTGGGCCGTTCCATGGGCGCCGACCAGGATCAGATCGACCGCTTGCGTACCCAGCTCGGCATGGTTTTTCAAAGCTTCAATCTGTGGAGCCACATGACCGTCGCCGAAAATGTCATGGAGGGCCCGGTCCATGTCCTCAAGCGCGCCAAAAACGAAGTGCGTGATGAAACCATGGCCTTGCTGGAAAAAGTCGGGATTGCCGAAAAACACGACGCCTATCCGGCGCAACTGTCTGGCGGGCAGCAGCAACGGGTGGCGATTGCCCGGGCGCTCTGTATGCGGCCCCAGGTACTGCTGTTCGACGAGCCCACATCCGCTCTGGACCCCGAACTGGTGGGCGAGGTGTTGACCGTGATGCGGGATTTGGCGGCCGAGGGCCGGACCATGATCGTGGTGACCCATGAAATGGGCTTTGCACGGGAAATTTCCAATCATACGATCTTTTTGCACGAAGGCCGGATCGAGGAAGAAGGTCCGCCGGCTGAACTTTTCAGCGCGCCGAAGTCTGAACGGTGCCGCCAGTTCCTAGCGAGTACATTGTAGTATTATCAAATAGTTACAATAGAAACTTAAACTAAACTGGGAGATATGATATGAAAAAGCTTCTGACCCTTGCCGCCATCGCGGCAATGGCGTTTGCCGGCGCGGCACAGGCCGCCGACTACAAGAAAATCAAGATCGCCACGGAAGGCGCCTACGCGCCGTGGAATTACAAAGACAGCTCCGGCAAACTGATCGGCTTCGAGCTCGACCTGGCCGCCGACCTGTGCAAGCGCATGGGCATCGAATGCACCGTGGTGGAGCAGGCCTGGGACGGCATCATTCCTTCACTGCAGGCCGGCAAGTATGACGCCATCGTGGCCGGCATGTCGATCACCGATAAACGCAAGAAGGTCATTACTTTCTCCCGCTCCTACGCCCAGACCCCGGCCAGCTTCGTGGTCGGCAAATCTTCCAAATCCGCCGGCTTTAAAACCGGTGTCGATCGCATTGACCTGACCACGGTCGAGGCGGGCGAGAAAGCCGCCATCGCCGACATGGTCAAGGAATTCGGCGGCAAGACCATCGGTGTGCAGACGGCGACCACGCATGAAAATTTCCTGCGTGAGCATCTGGGTAAGAACATCACCATCCGTACATATGATACCCAGGAAAACCTGGATCTGGACCTGCAGGCCGGTCGCGTAGACGCGGCGCTCGCTTCCATGAGCTATTGGGTACCGCTGCTGAAGACTGACAAGGGCAAGGATATGGTCGCCGTGGGCCCCGGCATGGTCGGCGGACCGTTCGGCCATGGCGTCGGCGCGGGCATCCGCAAGAAGGACCAGGCCCTGGCAGATATGTTCTCGAAAGCCATTCAGTCGGCCATCGATGACGGTTCCGTCTCGAAGCTGGCGATCAAATGGTTCGGCTTCGACGCCTCAGCCAAATAGCCATGTCATAAACCGGCCGCCGCATGCCAGTGGCGGCCGGAGACATAGTTGAAAGTATAAGCGCGTGGACCTGAGCCTGCTAACCTGGGGCGACGGCGGCTGGGGCGACGAGATGGTGCTCGGCGCTCTCATGACCCTGGCCGTTGCCGTCTGCTCCTATGCCCTGGGCATCGTCATCGGCAGCGGCTTCGCGGCCATGAAGCTCTCCCACCTGGCGCCATTGCGTTGGCTGGCGGATCTCTACACCACGGTGATCCGGGGCATTCCGGAATTGCTGATTATATATCTGGTTTTTTTTGGCGGCGGGGCCGTGCTGCGCACCGTGGCCAAGGGATTGTTTGGCTATGGCGACTATGTGGATCTGCCGATCTTCGTGACCGGCATGGTCTGTATCGGTCTTAGCGCCGGCGCCTACGCGACGGAGGTCATTCGCGGCGCCGTCCTCGCCGTGCCCCGGGGTCAGATCGAGGCTGCCCGCGCCGTCGGGATGCGCAAGGGATTGCGTTTTCGCCGCATTCTGGTGCCGCAGGTGGCCCGTTACGCCCTGCCGGGTCTGGGCAATGTGTGGCAACTGACGCTCAAGGAAACCTCGCTGATATCAGTCATCGGCCTGGTGGAGATCATGCGTCAGGCTGCCGTGGGCGCGGGCTCCACCAAGGAGCCGTTCACCTTCTACATTACCGCCTTTGTTCTGTATCTAGGCCTGGCTTCCATCTCCAACCGAGGCTTTCTGCGGGCCGAAGGCTGGGCCAATCGCGGCGTGAGGTCGGCCTGATGAATTGGGAGCTGATCCAGGAAAGCTGGCCCGTCCTGGTGGGCGCCGTCCCCGATACGCTGCTGTTGGCGGCTTCGGCTCTGATCATCGGCTTCGCCCTGGCCGTGGTTATCGCGCTGATGCGACTGTCGGCGAACAAACCCCTATGGGGTGTCGCCTATGGTTACGTGTACATCTTCCGCTCGACGCCGCTGTTGGTGCAATTGTTCCTGATCTATTACGGCTCTGGCCAGTATCGCATGTTTCTCGAAGACATCGGCCTGTGGGTGGCGTTTCGGGAGCCCTGGTTCTGCGCCATCCTGGCCCTGACCCTGAACACCGCCGCCTACGGCAGCGAAATCATCCGGGGCGGCGTGCAATCAGTGCCCTGGGGCGAGGTAGAGGCGGCCCGCGCCATCGGCATGAGCCGGTCGTTACTATTCCGCCGCATCATCTTTCCCATCGCCATGCGTCAGGCTCTGCCCGGTTACGGCAATGAAGTGATCCTGATGGTCAAGGCGACGTCGCTGGCCTCCACCATCACCATTTTGGAGGTGACTGGAGAGGCCAAGAAAATCATTGCAGCCACCTGGAGCCCGATTGAAATATTCATCATCGCGGGCGCCATCTATCTGTTTTTGAACTTTATTGTCACCCGCGGCGTCGCCATGTTGGAACGGCGCTTGAACCCGCTGCATGAAACTGCCATCAAGGACGTCTCCGCGGGGGCGGATATTCATTGATGGGGATAGGTTATGATTGATTTTGGTTTGCCTGACGACCTGGTGGAAATGCGGGACCGGGTCGCCGCATTCATTCGAGACGAAGTGATACCTTACGAGGCGGACCCGCGGCAGGAATTCCATGGCCCGACCGAGGACCTGCGCCACGAATTGGTCGCCAAAGCCAGGGCGGCGGGCTTGCTGTCGCCCCATGGGCCGGTGGAATTCGGTGGCTTGGGCCTGAACCATGTGGGCATGGCGGTGGTGTTCGAGGCCGCGGGTTATTCCACGCTGGGACCGCTGGCGCTGAATATCCAGGCGCCTGACGAGGGCAATACAAACATTTTGAGCCAGGTCGCGACGCAGGAGCAGAAAGAGCGCTGGCTGGCGCCCCTGGTGGCGGGCGAGGTGCGTTCCGTCTTCGCCATGACGGAACCCGACGGCGGTGCCGGGTCCGATCCGTCCCTGATGCGGACGGAAGCGCGCCCGGACGGTGATGACTACATCATCAATGGCCGCAAATGGCTGATCACCGGCATGCCCGGCGCCTCGTTCCAGATCCTCATGGCGCGGACCTTCGATGCAGGCGGTACCGACATGGGCGCCACCATGTTCATGGTCGATAATGATACGCCGGGGATTGAGATCGTCCGCGTGCTGAACACCATCGACAGCAATTCCCCCGGCGGCCATGCGGAGGTCTCCTACACCGATGTCCGCATCCCGGCGCGGCAGATATTGGGTGAGGCCGGCAAGGGCTTTCGTTATGCCCAGGTGCGTCTGACGCCGGCCCGCATGACCCACTGCATGCGTTGGCTGGGCGCCGCCGTGCGCGCCAATGACATCGCCGTCGCCTACGCCAAGCAACGCCACGCTTTTGGCAAAATTCTTGGCGAGCATGAAGGTGTAGGCTTCATGCTGGCGGACAATGAAACCGATCTGCATCTCTGCCGCCTGGCGATCTGGCATGCCTGCTGGCTGCTGGATCAGGGGGAACAGGCGCGCGACGAAACTTCAATGAGCAAAGTACGCTGTTCCGAGGCCCTGTCGGCGGTGGTGGATCGTTCGCTCCAGATTTTGGGCGGCCGGGGTATTACGGATGACACCGTGGTGGAGAGGATCTATCGCGACATCCGCGCCTTTCGCATCTACGATGGTCCGTCCGAAGTGCACCGGTGGGCCCTGGCCCGCAGCATCATGAAGCGGAACTGAAACCATGACGGAAATTGAGGTCGCGGGCGAAAGGCTGCCGATCCGGGAAAGCCTGGTCCGGGAAATGGACGTGGCCTGGAACCGCCTGGCCAGTGCCGGAACCTGGTGGACGGCCGCTGAACGCCTGGCCATCGCGGCCGAGGCGCGCCATGCGGGCGGTTGCGGTTTGTGCCAACGGCGCAAGGAAGCACTGTCGCCTTATACTGTCGACGGCGATCACGACAGCCTTGGTGAATTGCCCAATGCCGAGGTGGAGGCGATCCATCGCCTGGTGACCGATGCCGGCCGGATCACCGAGAAATGGGTGCGTTCCCTCGACCTCGAAGAAACCCACTACGTGGAAATCATTGGCGTCATCGCCGTACTGACCGGCCTTGATACCTTGCACACGGCACTCGGCCTGCCGCTGCGGGATCTCCCCGCCGCCCAACCCGGCGCGCCGGTTCGAAAACGACCCCTCGGCGCGAAACACAACCTGGCCTGGGTCGCCACCCTGGCGCCGGAGGATGTGGGGGCAGGGAACCCCGATCCCTATCCGGTGCACGGCGACAAAAATATTCATCGGGGCTTTAGCCTGGTGCCGCAAGAGGTGTTCAATTTCTTTGACCTGGATGTGGAACTGTATCTGAAGGACCACGAGATCCGGGATTTCGAAACGGAATACCGCGCCATCAGCCATGCCCAGATCGAGTTCATCGCCGGGAGAACCTCGGCCCTGAACGGGTGTTTCTATTGAACCACCTCCCACTCGGTTCTGCTCCGTGCGAGCGGCGAAAATTACGGTGAAGACTTTGAGCTTGCCGCCATTATGACCGGCGAAGACCTAGCCGGCGGCGTTCCCCACGGTCAAATCCTGTCCGATCTGATTGAGGCCGTAAATGCGGGTGACGAAGCCGCCATGGTGCCGGCTCGTCAGGCGATACGGGCAAAACTGGGGGCCGCCGCATTTGTCGATGCCTGCGCAACCATCGCCTCGTTCAGCGCGGTAGTGAAAATCGCCGACGGCGCCGGCATCCCGTTGGAGGATTACAAGGAAGAGGCCAGCCGGGAGCTGCGGGACGAGCTTTCAATCAACGCTTTTCAGACATAGCAAGCTGCCGAATAACTATTTTTCGCATTTGAATTTGTTTGTATTTGTCATTCCCGCGGTAATCCCCCCGAAAATTAGTGGTGTTTATGAGTAGAATTTTCTTGGCATATATTTGAGGAGGTTTTGCAATGAAGAATGGACGATTTAGCGACGCACAAATTATGGGGATTCTCAAACAGGCGG
>JABIRL010000170.1 GCA_018667855.1 Rhodospirillaceae bacterium | reverse complement strand
CCGTAAAAGCCTATCAACTGTCGTAGAAAAGAAATCGGCAGCAGGTTTTGCCCCTTGCTCTCTTCCTCGAATATGATCTGGGTCAGAACGGAGCGGGTGATATCGTTGCCGGATTTTGCATCCTGAACAACGAAGTTCTGGCCGTCCTTGACCATGGTGCAGAGCGTATCCAGGGTCACATAGCTTGACGTCGCGGTATTGTAGAGCCGCCGGTTCGCATATTTCTTGATGACGATCGTGTCATCCGCGCCATCCGTGTCATCGGAATTGCTCGACTTTTCTACCATGCCTGCCTCATCAGACCAGCCTCCAGCAGCATTCTTGGGCGCGAGAGGTAAACGAAGGCCTAATATGGCCCGTCTATGTTGCAGTGCGCAAGAAATTCGTGAAATCTTTGTTGCATTGCGTCATGACCCGTTTGTGCAGCCGTCCTATAGTGGAACCATGGAAGAACCTGATTTGGCGGATTTGGCGGATTTGGCGGAACTGGCCCGGCGCTACCTCGATCTTTGGGAGCGGCAGGTTGCCGCCGGCGCGTCACAATCGCCGGCTGTCGCGGCGGTCGAGGCCGCGAAGATCATGGCCGCGGCGATTTCAGATCAGGAGACAGCCGCGCAAGGGGGAAGCGGAGATGGATCAGCAACCACGTCGAATGCATCCGCGGCCCCTGGCGCTGCATCTGTCCACGGCGATGACCGGCATGATCAGTTCGCTCGCCGCCTTGCCCAGTGCGCGGAACAACTCGCTGCCCTGGCTGCCGGAACTGGCCAGCGAGGCGACGGTACTGACGGCGGACCTGAGGCGGAGTGATCCCGGGGCATTGTTTCAAGCGGTCGCCGCCGAATGCCAAAGCCGTATCGGCGCCATGCTGGCCGGCGTTCAGGCCTATCAGGACGCAAAACGACCCCACCGGCGATATTGTCCGGGCCAGGTGATCTGGCAGGAGGGCGGCACCCGTCTGCTGGATTACGGTGGCGGCGGCCGGCCCGTGCTGTTTGTGCCCTCCCTGGTGAACGGCGCCCGGGTTCTCGATCTAACGCCTGATCGCGGTTTGTTGAGTTGGCTGCGCGGCGAGGGCTTCCGACCGTTCCTGATGGATTGGGGGGCGCCCGGGGATGAAGAGCGGTTGTTCTCTCTGGATGATTATATTTGCAGCCGATTATCGGCGGCCCTGGATGTCGTGCTACGGCAGGATCAGCGGCCACCCGCATTGGCGGGCTATTGCATGGGCGGCAATCTGGCCCTGTCATTGGCGCTGCGGCGCCGGAAAGACATTTCCGGGCTGGCGCTATTGGCGACACCTTGGGATTTTCATGCGGGCGCCGGCCATCGGCAAATCATGGAAACCATGGCGCCGGGCCTGGAGAGCCTGTTGCAAGCCTTTGGCGTCTTGCCGGTGGACGTGCTGCAAGCTTTGTTCGCGGCGCTGGATCCCGGTCTCGCCCAACGGAAATTTCGGCATTTTGCAACCCTTGACCCGGAAAGCCCGGAAGCCGCGCATTTCGTGGCTTTGGAAGATTGGGTCAACGATGGCGTTCCCCTTGCCGCCGAGGTCGCCCGCGTCTGTCTTTTGGGCTGGTATGGTGATGCCAATCCAAGCGATGGCGGCTGGATGGTTGACGGCGAAAAAGTTGATCCGGCCAAGCTGGATTTACCGGTACTGCTGGCCATACCGGAGAATGACCGCATCGTACCGGTGGCATCCGCCCAGGCCCTGGCCGACGCCATACCCGGCGCCGAGGTCATCCGGCCGGCGGCGGGCCATATCGGCATGGTAGTAGGGCGGCGCGGCATGGATGGTATGTGGCGGCCGCTGTCCCAATGGCTGGAAAAATTATGGCTGAATGGATTGGCGTGACAATATGACGCGCGGCGGATCAATTATTGGCGCAAACATCGTGTACGGGCTGTGTTATGGGCGGCGTGGAATTTGGGGTCAATGAAACAGTTTTAACCAGAGGGCCAGACAATGAACAAAGTAGCATTGGTAACAGGCGGCACCCGGGGCATCGGCCGGGGTGTCTGCGAAGCGTTGAAAGCAGCCGGATATACAGTTGCCGCCAATTACGCGGGCAACGACGAAGCGGCGGCGAAATTTACGGAACAGACCGGTATCCCCGCCTATAAATTCGACGTCGGCGATTTCCAGGCCTGCCAGGACGGTATCGCCGCTTTGGTTGCCGATCTGGGTGATGTGGGAGTCTTGATCAACAATGCCGGCATCACCCGTGACGGTACCTTGATGAATATGAGCCATGAGGACTGGCAGGCCGTCGTTCGCATCAATCTGGGTGGTTGTTTCAATACCTGCAAGGCTGTGTTCGCAGCCATGCGCGACAACCGGTTCGGCCGCATCGTCAATATAGGCTCGATCAACGGCCAGGCCGGGCAGTACGGCCAGGTCAACTACGCGGCCGCGAAGTCCGGCATTCATGGCTTTACCAAGGCCCTGGCCCAGGAAGGCGCGCGCTATAACATCACCGTCAACGCCATCGCGCCGGGCTATGTGGACACTGACATGGTGGCCGCGGTGCCGGACAATGTGCTGGAAAAAATCGTGGCAAAAATTCCCGTTGGCCGGTTGGGCCACGCGGACGAGATTGCGCGTGCGGTGATGTTCCTGATCGCCGACGAGGCGACGTTCGTCACCGGGTCCACCATGTCCATCAACGGCGGCCAGCATATGTATTGATGGCAGTTTCCGGTTTGGGCCAACAGCGCCGGGCCACCGCTATCGGCTTCATTGCCGTTCTGCTGTGGGCCTTGCTAGCCCTGTTTACCGCCGCCACGGGACAGGTGCCGCCATTGCAACTGGCGGCCATGACATTTGGCATCGCCTTCATGCTGGCCATGGGTAAGTGGCTGCTGTACGGCGAGAATATTATTGGCCATCTGCGTCAGCGGCCGGTGGTCTGGGCCGTCGGGGTCGGTGGTCTGTTCGGTTATCACTTTTTCTATTTCCTGGCCCTACGCAATGCACCGGCGGTCGAGGCCAGCCTGATCGCCTATCTCTGGCCTTTGTTGATCGTGTTGTTTTCCGCCCTGTTGCCGGGCGAACGCCTGCGTTGGTGGCATGTGGCAGGTGCCGTGACGGGTTTGGCGGGGGCGGCGGTGCTGATCCTGGCCGGACAGGATTTTGCCCAGCCAATACAACTGATGCCGGGACATTTCGCGGCCATGGCCTGCGCCTTGCTATGGTCCGGCTACTCCATTCTTTCGCGGCGTCTGGGTGATGTGCCGACAGATGCCGTGGGCGGGTTTTGCGGCCTGACCGCTCTGCTGGCTTTATTGGCGCATCTGGTCTTCGAGGATACCATTTGGCCTCAGGATTCATGGCAATGGCTGGCGGTTGCCGGTTTGGGGCTGGGCCCGGTGGGCCTGGCGTTCTTTTGCTGGGATCACGGGGTCAAACGCGGCCATATTCAGGCCCTGGGCGCATCTTCCTATGCCGCGCCGCTGCTTTCCACGCTGGTCTTGATATTATTTGGCTTTGCCGGTCTGACCTGGGCCGTGGCGGCGGCCTGTTTGTTGATCACCGGCGGCGCTGTCCTGGCATCGATTGATTTGCTGCGGGCAAGCAAGCGCTAATCCGGCTCCCACCCTTGGGGGCCCATTTCAAATCCATCAAACTCAAAGGCCGGCCCCACGGTGCAGCCAACCAGGGTCCAGGCCCCCAAGGACCGCGCCGATTGCCATTGCCCCATGCCGATGACCAATTGCGGCCGCTGTCCGGCGGATAAGTCGGGGCCCAGCCGCAATGTTTCTTG
>JABIRL010000205.1 GCA_018667855.1 Rhodospirillaceae bacterium | reverse complement strand
CCGCCGTGGCTTGATTGTGTGGCCGTGGCCGCGAAAGAATTCCATGCTCTCATCCGAACGCACGGCATCATCCCAAAAGGCGCGGGAGAAAATATCGTCGCGCTGATCAAAGCGTTCGAATTCCGGCCCCACCTCAATCCCGGCGGCCAAGTCCGCGTCACGCCTCGCCTCGTCTTCAGGTGGCCGGTTGGCGGGGTAATGGTCTGGCGCCTGGGACATCTAAGAGGCGATCTGCTCCAACACCGGTAGCAAATAGCCGCGAAAGGTTTCCGGGTTTTCCGACATGGGGAAATGGCCCATATCTTTCATGACCTGGAAAGACGTGGCGTTGATATCGTCGGCTAATTGTTGGGTTAGCTCTGGCGTGGCGGAGGTGTCGTATTCGCCGGTCAGCAGATGCACGGGACATTCCGCGGTATCAATGCCATCGGCCAGCCCGTTGCGCATGTCGCCGTCGGTGAAATAATAGTTCAGATCGCCCATGAAGATACCGGGCCCGCCCTGCATGTAGTGCCACAGGGTTTCCCAGGCATCGGCGCTGTTTGATTGCGGCGCGATCATACCCATCATCAGGGCGCCGGAAATCTCCGGCCCGTGCACATCGGGGCGGTGGATGGAACGCAGGCCATCTGGTTCGCCGTCGATTTTGTTTTCCGCAAAGAGCGCCGATTGCAGGCCGATCACGGCGCGCAGCTCCCTGCCATGGCGCAGGGCCAGATGCAGCACGGCGCGGCCGCCGATGGAACAACCCATGACCACCGGATTATCCAGCCCCAGGGCCTCCTTCATCGCCATGACCACGGCCACATAGCTATCCGTGGTCAGCTGGTAAAACTGGTCCTGGAAACCGGCGGGGGGTGAGGATTTTCCGTGCCAGGGCAGGTCGAACACCACCACGCGATAATTCGCCGTGATCGCTTCGTCGTTAAGGATGTCCCGGTACTGCCGGCCGTCGGCGCCGGCGGTATGCAGACAGATCAGGGGGATGCCCTGGCCGGCTTCCTCGAAATAAACCCGATGGGGTTGGCCCTGGATTTCCATGTTCAGATAGCGCCCGATGATGGGGTCGATGCTTGGCCCGGTCTGAGCGGCGGCGGTTTTTTTCGGGCGCGGGCGGCTCATGGAAAACAGCAGCTCCAACGGTAGCAGGTTTTGATAAAACGCCACGTGATCGCCGCTTACCGTCAGACGTCCAGTGCGGCGCATGGTGCTCAGGGTTTGCAGGCCGGGGCGGGGTTCATCGCTGATCAGTTCGCGCCAGTCCGCCGCACCCGTATCAAGGGTGAACGTGATGGGCCGGTCGGGCCGGGCATCGGCGAGTGAAAGTCCGGCTTCATCAAGGCTTAGGTACTGGCTGTCCCCATCGCTGCGCAATTCAATGCAGGCATTGGCAAAGCGGCCACGCCAGGAAATATTCGGATGGTCGCCCACGCGCGCTATCAGCTGTTGAAACATCGATCCGCCTCTTCTTAATGTCTATCCCTTATCGGGAAGCATCAGAGTAAGGTAGCAAGATCGTATCGAGAAGAGGAAACGCAATATGAAACTGACAACAATCAAATATGAAAAGAAAAACCACACCGCCTACGTGACGTTGAACCGGCCAGATAAGCTGAACGCCATGAACGCCCAGTTGCACGAAGAGCTGGCTTATGCATGGGCCGATTTTCGCGATGACCCGAAACTGCGCGTCGCCATTCTGTCGGGGGAAGGGCGGTGCTTCTCCGCCGGTGCCGATCTGTCGGGCGGGGCGCCCAGCGAACGCTATACGTATACCGGCGAATTTCCCGATATCACCCAGACCCAGAAGGTATTCAAGCCGATCATCGCCGCCCTGCACAGCCACGTGGTCGGCTATGGCATGTGGATCGCCCTGGACGCTGATTTCCGCATTGCGACCGATGACGTCACCTTCTGGCTGCCGGAGCCGCAATGGGGCATCGCCACAATTCCCGCCGCCTGGTTTCCGAAGATCATGCCATGGGCCATCGCGTCCGAATTGCTGCTGTTCGCGGAACGGGTCAGCGCCCAACGGGCTTTTGATGTTGGCATGATCAACAAAATCGTGCCCGCCGATCAGCTTATGGCGGAGGCGGAAAAGATGGCCGATCGGATCTGCGAGTTGAGCCCCGTGGCGGTGCAGGGCATGAAGGAATTGATGGTACGGGCCAGCGCCCTGGATTACACGGCCGTGGATCAGATCACCGACTATGTGCAGACCCGGGTCATGAACTCCGAGGACCGCAAGGAAGGCGGTCGCGCCTTCGCGGAAAGACGAGTGGTGGACTGGCCGGACAGCTAGCTTTCGAGCCCCGCGATCTTTGCCTCGATCCAGTCCTGGTCATCGGTCAGGGTTGCCAGTTCGGCCCGTGCCTGATCCCTGGTCTGGGTCGAGCCGCCGACCACATTTGGTGTGTCGCT
>JABIRL010000129.1 GCA_018667855.1 Rhodospirillaceae bacterium | reverse complement strand
CATGGTGGTGTGGATTTCAGTCTCCAGCATCTCCAGACAGGCCAGAAGCCCTTCGGCGCCGCCGGCGGCAAGCGCCCAGGCCTGCAGCCGGCCGATACCGACCGCCGTGGCGCCCAGTGCCATCGCCTTGATTACGTCGGTGCCGCGGGTAAAGCCGCCGTCGACGACCACCTCCGCCTTGCCATCCACCGCGGCCACTATCTCGGGCAGCATGTCGATATTGCCCAGGGTGTAATCCAGCTGGCGCCCGCCATGGTTGGAGATATAGACCACCTGGACCCCGTGCTCGACGGCCATCGCCGCGTCTTCGGCCGTCATGATGCCCTTGAGCATGAAGGGGGGCGAGCCGATCTCATCCTGGATCACCTTGAGGGTGTCCCAGGTCACGCCCTTCTGAAAGTCCCGCGCCGGCACCCGGCGGCTCGCGATCAGTGATGGATGGAGCCGTTCCCGGTTGCCGTAGAACGCGGAATCGACGGTCAATGCGATGCCCCAGTATTCCGCCTTGACCACCCGGCGCACCAGCTCGCGGATCCAGTCGTCGTCGCCCCGGACATATATCTGGAACACTTTGGGATGGGGCGAATTGGCGGCGATTTCCTCAAGGCTTGGTTCGGTAACGGTGCTGATGAAGTTGATCAGGCCGAATTCTTCGGCCGCATCGTCCACGTCGTTGCCGCCGTTGGTGGTGAACCGCTGGAGACCGCCCATGGGCGCCAGCAGGACCGGCATGCGGAGCTTGACGCCCTGAAAAATGGAAGAGGCGTCGGTCTGGCGCACGTCGCGTAGGACCCGGGGGCGCAGGGCAAGACAATCGAGCGCCTGGCGATTGCGCCGGAGGCTGGTCTCGGATTCCGCCGCACCGTTGATGTAGTCCCATTCGTCGTCGCTGAGGATCCGCTTGGCCATGACGATCATTTCATGGGGAGTGGCAAATTTGACGCTCATGCTAATCGTCTCCTGATAGTTATGGGTTGCCGTCGTGGGACGGATGGCAGAACCCGTCCCACTTTGCGGAACGGGTCCTGTCGCCGCCGGGTTCTTGCCGGTTTCGTCTACCTCATGAAAATCTGATGGCCATACACCCGGTTATGCGGGGTCGGGACGTAATCCACCTTGTTGGAGAGGCCGTACAACGTGTTGATGCGCCACAGGAAATGCGCCGGCACATCCTCGAGTATAATGCCGAACGCCTTCTGTAGTAATTTCTTGCGCTTTTCGGGTTCGAACTCAGCCCGCTCGGCAGCGAGGGTTTTATCCAGCTCGGGGTTTGAGTACTTGATACGGGGCGTCACGCCGGTCTGAAAGTACTGACCGATTGCCGGACTTGGATCGATAATGGACCCGCGCCCATGATAGAAGAACGGCCGCTTGCCCTTCCGCACCAGGGGCCAGTGGGTCGAATATTCAGGCGTATGGAACTTCACCTTGAAGCCGGCGGCTTCCAGCATGGGAACCATGGCCTGGGCGGCCTCACGGTCTTTGGCATAGCGCCCGGTGGTGCAGTAGAAATCGATCTCGACCCCGAGCAATCCGGCCTTCTTCAACAGCGCCCGCGACTTTTTCGGATCGTAGTCGTACTTCGGACCGACGGCGGGATTCCAGGCATATTGACCCTTGCCCACCGGACCATGCAGGATCGAAGCGCCGCCCTTGAAGATCGACTTGATAATCAGGTTGCGGTCGATGGCATGGGCCACGGCCTTCCGCGCCAGCTTGTTGTCCCATGGTTTGAACTTGCCGTTCATGCCGAGGAACATGGATTCTACCGACTCACCCTTATAAACCCTGGCGGCGGAGGATTTCTCCACACGGGGAACCAGATGCGCGGGGATAAACGGGGCAACCTGGAACTCACCGTTCAACAGCCCCGTTACCCTGGCCTCCGGCTCCTTGACCCGCTGGAAGATAACGCGGTCTGGATTGGATTTTTTGATACCCGGCCAGTTCGGGTTCTTTGCCAGCACGATGCGCTCGCCGATTTTGACATCCTCCAACATGTAAGGACCCCAGCCGAGCGGATACTTACGGTCGGCGTCGCGCGCGCCATGCTTGTCGTAAATGTCCTTGGCGGTGATGAAAAAGATGTCGAAAAGATACGACAGCAAAGGGGCGATGGGCTTCTTCGTGGTGAATTGGATGGTGTGCTTATCGATTACCTTCCACGACTTTATGGCGCGGGTATTATGTTTTTGTGCAGAGCGTTTGTCGTTCTTGTTGCGCCAGATCCCGTGCGCCACATCGGCCGCGGTCAGTTCCTTGCCGTCGCCGTGCCGTTTCAGCCCCTTACGCAGATAAAACGTCCACAGATTGGGATTGTCCTTATCGACTTCCCAGCGTTCCGCCAACATGCCCTTGAAAGAGCCGCTGATGCCATCATAAGTACCGAGACAGCCATAGACCTGGCACCAGATGGCATACATCCCCGCCGTGGAATCGGCATAGGGGTTCCAACTGGCGATGTCGTGCGCCACGGCAACGGTGACGCTGGTTTTTGCGGCCACCGGAGCCGTTGCGAATACGCTTGATACCGCTACCGCCAAGCCGGCGACAGCCGATAGCATGGATGATCTTAATAATCCTGCAGTCATCAGATAGTCTCCCTTGATGTAGCTTCCCTGAATTTTAGATTTTATTATTATCTGTCTGGAGCCGTTTACCGGAGAGGCTCCGCGCGAATTCTTACGCTCGTACGATCAACACTGTATCGCCGCCGGCGGTTAAGCGCCATGGGCGCGAGCGCGGATCTCCATGCGGCCGATGCGCTCGAAATCGGCGACCATGACGTCACCCGGCACCACTGGCTCAAAACCGAGCGGTGACCCCGCCATGATCACATCGCCCGGATGAAGGGTGTAGAAGGTGGAGGCATGGGCGACCACTTCCGCAATCCCGAACATCATGTCGCTGGTATTGGAATCCTGCAGGCTCTCGCCGTTGACGGAAAGAGCGATGGAGATGTTGTCGGGATCGGGGATTTCGTCCGCCGTGACCATCCACGGTCCCAGCACCGCATAGCCGTCGATGGATTTACGGGAACTGGCGCTTTCCGCGCCGCGCAGCGTCATATCCATGCCGATACAGTAACCAACAATGTAATCCAGCGCGTCGGCCACCGTAATGTCAGTACAGGTACGTCCAATGATTATGGTGAATTCCGCTTCCGGATCGTTGCGTCGGTCAAGAAACCGCAGGGCAACGCCATCCGAAGGCCCAACCAACGCGCTGTTGGCTTTGATGAACATTCGGGCTGGGTCACCATCGTTGCGGGATGTTCCAACCGGGACGCCGGGACCAAAATCAAGTTTTTCGGAATGTCGATTCTTGCGGTTGCCCGCGATGCCGATAATCTTGCCGGGGTTGGCGATGGGGCTCAGCAGCCGGACTTCAGCCAGCTTATGCCGCGTGCCTGAAGGCGCCGCTGCCTCGAGCGCCGGAAGGATTGCATCCCAGTGCAAGATGAGCGGATCGCCCATGGGAAACGACCAGCGCAACGCCGGCAGCACGTCAATGGCGGCAGTGACGTCGATAATGGTGTCGCCATCCACCAGCCCCAGCCGGTTGTCGTCAAATCGGCAGATCTTCATCCTGTGGGCTCCCCGTTCATGCTTATTTGATTTTACGCGCGTTTCTCACGGCGTTTTAATGAGTATGCTGAGTGAACCGACTTATTGTCAAATCGCGGCCTTCCGCGGTTTCGGCGGACGTCCACGGTGCCGCTCTCGCCCCGGTTCAAGATAAAAATTTCTGACTTTTCCGCGGGTTTCAATGCGGTGGCGTGTCACGGAAATTGACCTTGAGCGGGATACTGCTCTAAGCTGGCGTCACCTAATTTTCCGCCCCTCAACGAGGAGAATTGCCATGGCAACCAGGCTCGCGGACTCCGGTACCATCACGGTCACCAAGCTTCATCCGGCCATCGGTGCGGAAATCAGCGGTGTCGATCTCAGCCAGCCCCTGGATGACGGCACCATCGGGAAAATCCAGGCGGCGTGGCACGACCATACCGTTCTGCTGTTCCGCGATCAGACGCTATCCGAAGACGACCAAATCCGCTTTGCGGCGCATTTCGGGCCTGTCGCCGACCGGGTTGCGCCGGTTCTCGGTGATCAGTTGGATGCGCCGGACTGGGGCAAGCTGATGCTGATAACCGATCACGTGGATGCCAACGGCAAGGCCATCGGATCGCTTGGCCATGGCGAAATGACATTCCATACAGACAAGTGCTATCGCGAACACCCCCACCGCACGTCCTTCCTCTACGGTATTGAGATCCCGTCCGAGGGCGGCCACACCAAGTTCACCAGCCTCTATGCCGCCTATGACAAAATGCCGGACGATCTGAAAGAACGTCTCGATGGTGCCTTTGTAATGCAGGGCCATGAATATGGCGGCTTCGGGCGGCTGAACCTCGATATCGCTCTAGAAGATATGCATCATTTTCGCCAGCCGCTGGTGGTCACCAACCCCGGGTCCGGCAGAAAGGCACTTTATTTGTCACGCCTCAACACAATGTGGATTGAGGGCATGGACCGGGACGAAAGCGAAGCGATCCTGGGGCCCCTGTTCGACCTCGCCGAGGACACGGCGAGCATGTACGAACATGTCTGGCGCAAGGGTGATCTGGTGAT
>JABIRL010000275.1 GCA_018667855.1 Rhodospirillaceae bacterium | reverse complement strand
GTTGGGAGCCGGATGCCCTGGTCATGGACCGGGACAGCCTGACCTTCGCCGATCCGGCCAAAGTGCATAAGATCCATCACAAGGGCGATTATTTCCAGGTCGAAGGTCCCCTTGACGTGGCCCCCGGCCCCCAGGGCCGACCGGTTATCATTCAGGCCGGCGGCTCGGGCCCGGGCATGGCCTTCGCCGGCCGCCATGCGGAGGTGCATTTCGCGACCTCGTCCAGCATTGACGGGATGCGTGAACACCGGGCCCGGATCGATGACAGCGCCCGCGCGGCGGGCCGGCTGCCGCAGGATATACGCATGCTCTGGGCCTCTTCCGTCTTTGTCGGCGAGACGGAGGCCGAGGCCCGGGCCAAGGATGAGGCCCTGCGCGCCGTGGTCCCGCCCGCGGGCGGCCTGGCCCTGATGTCGGGGCATTTCGGCGTCGATTTTTCCCAACTGCCCAGCGACGTGCCGATCGAGCAGACGGGCATAGAGGAAACCCCCGGCATGCAGGGTGTGGCCAACATGCTGCTGCGGGATTATGCCGGGCAGACCCTGGCCGAAGTGGCGCGCATGTACGGCAATGGCATGGGCGGCTTTCGTGCCATCGGTACGGCCTCTCAAGTAGCCGACAAAATGGAAGAGGCCTATGAGGCATCGGGCGGCCACGGTTTCATGTTTCGCTGTAATGAATTACCCGGCAGCGTCAGTGACGTGGTGGATCTGCTGGTCCCCGAATTACAGCGCCGCGGCCGCTTCCGCACGGCCTATGAAGGCGATACCCTGCGCGAGCGGCTGCTAGCGGATGACTAATATCGAAAAAGGAATGGTTCCGAGATGACGAGTAATTACGAGGCCAAGATCAATGCTCTGCGCGAGGACGCGTTGAACATCCGGCGCAATGTCTGGCGCGCCCTGCGTGGTGCGGGGTCGGGGCATATGGGTGGCTCGTGCTCGGCCGCGGATTTGCTGGCGGCATTGTATTTTGATCATCTGCGTCTGCGGCCCCAGGAACCCAACTGGCCGGGCCGGGACCGCTTCGTGCTGTCCAAGGGCCATGCCAACGCCGCGCTGGGCGCTGCACTGGCTCGGGCCGGGTTCATTGATGACAGCGTGTTGGACCAGTTTTATGCCTATCAGTCGCCGTTCGGCATGCATCCCGACATCAAGATGCCCGGTGTCGAGATGTCAACGGGGGGCCTGGGACATGGCCTGTCGGTAGCCATCGGCATGGCCTTGGGCGCGCGCATGCAGGGCAAGGACTTTCGTACCGTCGTCATGCTGGGCGATGGGGAATTGCAGGAAGGCTCCAACTGGGAGGGAGCCATGGCGGCAGCGCAGTTTAAGTTGTCAAATCTGACGGCGATCCTTGATTACAACAAGATCCAGCAGAGCGGCCCCGTGGCCGAGATGCAGGACCTGGAGCCGCTGGCCGAGAAATTCACCGCCTTCGGCTGGGCCGTGCGGGAAATCGACGGCCATGACATGGCCGCCATTGTCGAGGCCCTGGATGCCTTGCCCCATGCGGCCGACAAGCCTTCGATGATCATCGCCCATACCGTCAAGGGCAAGGGCGTCAGCTTCGCCGAGGATAGTTTCCTGTGGCACAACAATCTGGTGACCGACGAGGTTTACGAGAAGGCCATGGCCGAATTGGGAGATGGCGCATGACCGGTGCAAAGCCTGACACCGGGCGCCCCGAATGGGACGTGAAGTCGGAAGATCAATCACGCCTGGCATTTGGTCTGGCGGTGGGGGAGTTGGCCCGGCGCGACGACAAGGTGGTGGCGATCTCGGCCGATACCATCGATCTGTTCGGGCTGCGCGGGTTCCTCGAAGCCAGTCCGCATCGGTTGATCGAGGCCGGCATCGCCGAGCAGAGCGCCATGGGCATGGCATCGGGCCTGGCGACCACGGGTATGCGGCCCATCCTTTGCGGCTATGCACCCTTCATCACCACGCGCTCGTTAGAACAACTGCGCAACGATGTGGCCTACGCCAATCAACGGGTGGTGATCGGGGCGGCCTGCGGCGGCATCGTCCTGGCCATGGCCGGTGGGACGCATCATGCGGTGGAAGATCTGGCCATCATGCGCAACATGCCCAACATGACGGTAATCGTGCCGGCGGACGCCCGGCAGACCTGGCATGCGGCCCTGGCGACGGAGCAGCTGGACGGCCCCAGTTATATCCGTTTGGGTGGTAAATTCGCCGAGCCTCCCGTGACCGAGATCGCGGCCGATTTCCAGATCGGCAAGGCCGAGCAGATGCGGCCAGGCGGGGATATCACGGTCATCGCCTGTGGCTGCATGGTGCCCCCTGCGATCGCGGCGGCGGACGCTCTGACGGGCGAAGGCATAGGCGTTCGGATCCTGAACATGCATACCATAAAGCCATTGGACCGCGAGGCGGTGCTGGCGGCGGCTGCCGACACCGGGGCCATTGTCACGGCCGAGGAACATCGCACCAGCGGCGGCCTGGGCGGTGCGGTGGCCGAGTTACTGGCCCGGGAACAACCCACCGCCATGCGCATGGTCGGCATGCCCGACGAATTCGCCATTGTCGGCCCCACCGCCAGGGTTCGGGAACATTACGGTATGAGCCAGCAAGCCATCGATACGGCCTGTCGGGAACTTTTGGCCTAGGAGTTGGTGTTATGAAGATCGGTTTGTTCGGCATCAACATGGGGCAGGAAGAGGCGCCGGACAACTTGCCGCTCCTGGCGGCGCGGGTAGAGGCGTTGGGCTTCGAATCCGTCTGGACCGGGGAACATGTGATGATCCCCCTCGAATACGGCTCGCAATATCCCTACAACAGCTCCGGCCGGATCGGCGCGCCGCCCGAAACCCATTTCATCGATCCTCTGATCGCGCTGTCGCACATCGCAGCGCATACCACCACCTTGCGTCTGGGTACCGGCATCAATCTGCTACCCCAAAGCAATCCGCTATTGTTCGCCAAACAGGTGGCCAGTCTGGATCATCTTTCCAAGGGCCGCCTGCTGCTGGGACTGGGTGTCGGCTGGCTGGCGGAGGAATTTCAGGCCATGGGGGCGGAGTTCAAGGGCCGGGGCAAGCGCTTCGACGATTATCTAATGGCGGTGAAGAAAGTCTGGTCGGGCGAGGTGGTCGAACATCAAAGCGAGTATTTGCATTGGTCCGGCTTCAAGAGCTATCCCCTGCCCCATCGCCAGCCAGGTCCGCCGATCATCATTGGCGGCCACAGCAAGGCCGCCCTGCGCCGCGCCGTCGCCCATGGAGACGGCTGGTTCGCCTTTCCCAGCGGCAAGGATGAGTTCGCCGGTTTGGTGGCGCAATTGCGGGATTTGTCCGAGGCAGCGGGACGCGATCCGGCAAGTATCGAGATCACCACATTATGGCGGGACTACGACGGTGGCCTGGAAACCCTGGAAAGTTATCGCGATCTGGGCGTCAGCCGCCTGCTGGTGCCACAGGGTCTGCTCGCGCGCGGCAACCTGGACGAAAACCTGGCCGCTTTCAGCGAAGAGGTGCTCGCCAAGATCGCGCCATAAGATAGGCATTTCAACGGCGGACCAGCGCGGCTACCATCACGTCAGATAATTGTACCCATAAGGAAACCTGAACCATGATCGGCTACACCACCATTGGAACCAACGACCTGGAAAAAGCCACGGCCTTTTACGATGCCCTGTTCGCAGACCTGGGTGTAAAGAAAATAACACCCAACGAACGCCTGGTGCTGTGGTCCAGCAAGGCCGGTGCCGCCATGATCGGCGTCATCAAACCGTTTGACGGTCAGGCCGCGACGGTCGGTAACGGCACCATGGTGGCGCTGATGGTTGACGATGGCGAGACCGTGGCCAAGCTGTACGCCAAGGCCCTGGAATTGGGTGGCAGTGACGAGGGCGAAGTGGGCCCGCGCGGCGGCGGGGCCATGACCTTTGGTTATGTCCGCGACCTGGACGGCAACAAACTGGCGTTTTATGCCGCGAAATAGATCCATGCCGGCGGTTGGTTCGGCAGCAATGTAGTGGGAGAAAATGTCATGAGCGCGATATCACCCGCGGCCGAAGCCACCGCCATCGGCGTGACACCATTGACCCTGCATATTGGCGCCGAGATTTCGGGCGTCGATCTTGCCCAACCTTTGACGGCCCATCAGGTGGCGGAGATCAATGACGCCTTGGTGAAGTGGAAGGTGATTTTCTTCCGCGATCAAAATTTGGACCATGCCCGCCATGTGGCCCTGGCCCGGCAGTTCGGCCAGCCGACCATCGGCCACGCGGTGTTCGGCCATGTGGACGGATTTCCGGAGATTTACTCGGTCGCCAAGGCCCGCACCGCCAACAGCCATCGTGATGAACGGCTGACCACGCCCTGGGCCGGATGGCATACGGATATCACGGCGGCGATCAATCCGCCCATGGCATCGATCCTCCGCGGCGTGACCATTCCGCCATTCGGTGGCGATACCATGTGGACCAATCTGGCGGTGGCCTACGAGGCCTTGTCGGAGCCCATCAAGAAACTGGTCGACGGATTGCGCGCGATCCATGCCTTCGTCCCCCAAGCAGGCGCAAGTGCCACGGATGAATACGATAAAAGCGTCAAACGCCGGGCCTTGAAAAGCGAACATCCCCTGGTCACCGTGCATCCCGAATCCGGCGAACGGCTGTTGTTCCTCAGCCCCTCGTTCGTGAAATCGATTGTCGGCCTCAGTCCACGGGAAAGTCAGCGGATACTTGAAATGCTGTGGGAGCACCTGGTGCGGCCGGAATTCACCGTCCGTTTCAAATGGAACGCCGGGGATATCGCCATGTGGGACAACCGCAGCACCGCCCATCTCGCGCCGAGCGATATTTTTGCGTCGGATATGGACCGCCAGCTTTACCGCATTACCCTGGTTGGAGACATTCCGGTCGGCATTGACGGCAACCCATCTCGATCATTGGAAGGCGCACCCATATTGTCCGTGGAAGAGGAACTGGCCAGCCGCTGACCCGCGCACAGGTCTCCTTGGCCAACCCCGCTATCGGCGGGTATCGATACGATACGGCGTCTTGCGTCTTGTGAGCTTAACCTGAACGACATCCCCGTCCCAATTCCGTTCGTATTTGCGATTTTAGTTGACCAAAGCAGCAGTTTACACTCGTCTTTAGAATTATTTTAAGCTTTCCGCATATAAATTGACCTTTCTACGCGCCAATTGGAAATCGGCCCGACAGAAGCATGCGGATGAACCAGCTATCCGGTGGAAAACTGATTTTGGGTGCGGCTGTCGCCGCAGCTATCTTCGCGTTCGATTTATTGCTGCCGCTTGGTGTCGCGGCGGGCGTACCTTATGTGTTTCTGGTCTTGCTTGGTATGTGGGCGCCCAACACGCGGCACGTTTTCGCGCTGGCCGCGCTTGGCAGCATCCTCACCATTGCAGGTTATCTACTATCAGCCATGGGCGGGGTGCCGTGGGTGGTTCTGACCAATCGGGCATTGGCATTTTTCGTCATTTGGTCGACCGCCCTGTTGGTGGCGCATCGAAAACAGGGGCAGGAAGCGTTAAAGCAGGCCTTTGATGAGCTGGAAGAGCGCGTAAACCTGCGCACCGTCGAACTTCGCGAAAACGAAGCACAACTACGGATGATCACCGATCATCTGCCCATACTGATCGCATATATCGATACGGAAGAACGATACCGGTTCGCCAACTCCAAGTTCGAAGAAATTTTCATGCGGCCCCGGTCCCAAATTATTGGCCACCGGCTGGCGGACCTGACCGGCGCGGAGGCCTATGAAAAATTGAGACCGCGCGTACACTCGGCATTGTCAGGCGAAATGGTTCAATTCGAAACCGAACTTGTCTATCCCGACGGCGTGCCCCGATCACTTGATTTGACATATGTGCCGGATTTTACGGAAACCGGCGAGGTGAAGGGTTATTTCGGTCTGGGCATCGATATCACCGAGCGCAAAAGTGCCGAAGAGGACCGCAATCAGGCGCTGATCGAGGCCGAAAAGGCAAACAAGGCCAAGACTGAATTTCTTGCCGGCATGAGCCATGAGTTACGCACCCCCCTCAACGCCATCCTTGGTTTCGCTGAAATTATCAGCCTCGAATATTTCGGACCGCTCGGGCAGCAGAAGTATAAGGAATACGCCGCCGACATATATGCCAGCGGCGAACATCTGTTGGCGCTTATCTCGGATATTCTTGACATCTCGACCATCGAGGCGGGAAAGGTCTCCCTGAATAAGGAGCACCTGCCTATCGAAGAGGTTGTCTCGGAATGTATGAATGTCGTGGCCAACAATGCGGCGACCAATGGTCTTGCTCTCAAGACAGAATTAGCCGACGCCCCGCCCTCGATATTTGCCGACCGGCGGGCCATACGGCAAATCCTTTTGAACATCCTGACCAATGCCATCAAATTTACGCCCCCCGGGGGCAACATCGATTTGCGGGCGCGCGAGTCGGAGAACGACATCGTCTTAGAGATCGAGGATACGGGGTCCGGGTTTCCAGAGGATAAACTACATGAATTGACCGAACCCTTCGCCAGACTGGAACAGGATCCCTATCGGCCGGTCGAGGGTTGGGGGTTAGGGCTGGCGATTACAAAGTCGCTGATCGATCTCCACCAAGGCACGTTGGAAATAAACAGCCAAGTCGGCCATGGAACGACCGTAACAGTTAGAATTCCGAAGCACGCTCCCTGAAAGGGTCTCCACCGCCGGTCCGACACTTGCCGCGCCTGGGCGCGGACGCTAGAGTCTCGCTATGTTCGATAGCAGCACAATTGCCGTGGTCATTGGTACGTTTTTTCTTGCCGGCACCGTAAAAGGCACAATCGGCCTTGGTCTGCCGTCAGTCACCATGGCTGTCCTGACCCTTATCATTGACATACCCACGGCAATGGCGTTCTTGCTCGTGCCCTCGTTCGCGACCAATCTGTGGCAAGCCACCGTGGGCGGCCATGGCCGGGCCATCGTGCGGCGAATTTGGCCCTTCCTTTTCATGGCGACCTTAACGGTTTGGCTTGGCGCCCAGGCGCTGACCAGGATCAATCTGTCCTATCTTTCCGTGTTACTGGGGCTGCTGCTGATCGTCTATGGCACTGTAAGCCTTGCCGGCCCACGCCTAACGCTCTCGCGACGCAGGGAAATCTGGGCCGGACCTATTGCCGGCATGTTCAATGGTTTATTGGCCGGGATGACGGGCTCGTTTGCCGTACCCGGCGTCATGTTTTTCCAGGCCATCGGCCTCCCCCGCGACAAAATGGTTCAGGCCATGGGAATTCTTTTCACGGCTTCCACCCTGGCCCTCGCCATCGCGCTGCGGGACAGTGGTCTGTTGAGCCTGGCCCAAGGCCAAATGTCGGCGGTGGCACTGTTGCCAGCGCTTTTGGGCATGGCACTCGGCCAGCGCATTCGGCGAAGGCTGTCCGAGCAGTTATTCCGGCGCATCTTCTTCGC
>JABIRL010000252.1 GCA_018667855.1 Rhodospirillaceae bacterium | reverse complement strand
GCGGGCCGTTTTCGATGAAGATTTTCGCCTGCACCCCGGCCACGGCGCAGTGCTCTTGGTCTTGGAAGGCTCCGGCTTCTGGCATCGTTTCAGCCAAACGCCGCCGACCGTCGGCATCGCCGATCTGGCCGAAATCTCGCGTCTGGCTTACCAGCTGCCGGCCCTCGCCATCGTCGTCCTGACCCTGGTTCGGGTCTATCAAGGGCGCGCCATCGACCTGGTAGAACCAAGGCGGCGTTTTCGCGATATATTTCTGGGCTTGGCCGGGGGCTATATGATCCTCGTCATCGCCGTGGAGATTTTCCTCAAGGGCCAGCAGGCCTGGCCGGCCATCGAAATTATTAATGTCGGCGCCATCTTCGCACTTACTTTCGTGATATCGGTCATCGCCCTCAGGGTGGCGCCCGATGCTTTTCCGATGCTGCGCCGCACCCCGGCGCCGACAGCAGCCCTGGACACCGCCCAACAAGCCGAGCTTGCCGCCCTTGAAGGTTTTCTGGAGGACGGTGGATATCGCACGGAGGGATTGACGATTGGCGCGCTGGCCGAGAACCTTGGCAGCCAGGAATACCGTCTCCGTCGTCTGATCAACGGTTATCTGGAATTTCGCAACTTCAACGAATTCCTCAATAGTCATCGAATCCAGGAGGCCAAGGAGCGACTCTGCGACCCTGCGATGACTCGCTTGCCGGTCCTGACGATTGCCATGGACCTCGGTTTTCGCTCGCTCGGGCCATTCAATCGAGCCTTCAAGGAGGCCACGGGCATGACACCGAGTGAATATCGCCGCCAGCATCAATAGCTGAAGAGCACCTGTTTTCATTGCGCCTGGCGCATTAATCCTCGCCGATTTCGGAAACGGCGGGGTTTTTTTTGAATTCAGGAGGATATTTCGCGGCGGAGTCGCGAACTTAAGAGGCGGAAAACAGGAGAAAAATGGATGATTGCGCACCGCCGCCTTAAATCAGCTCACTTCTGGCCGCTTGCGGCCTACGCACTGCCGACCCTGGTGGTCGGATACGGTTTCGTCATACCGGCCAGCTGTATCGCCGGCCTCAACGAACTGACCATCGGCTATGCCGCCACGGTCGCCGGAGCCGCCGCGACCTATTGGGCCGGCATCGTGACGGTTCTGCGGGATGAGGAGGTCCAGCCATGAAAAAACCCCGGTTTATTGCCCGGCAAGGCCGCTGCCCGAGCGGCTGGCTCGGCCATATCGTGGCCCATGTCATGACCAGCGAGACGGCGTTGGAGAACGAACGCACAATCGAACATCTTGACCTAGGCGCCCATGACGACGTTCTCGAGATCGGATTTGGCCATGGCCGCACGCTATCATTGGTGGCCCGCCAGGTTAGTCATGGCCGCCTCGCCGGAATTGACACCTCGCCCCTCATGCATCGCCTGGCAACACGACGCAACCGACCCCTCGTCGCCGCGGGTCGGCTTCAGCTCGAATTGGGGGACAGTCAATGGCTGCCTTTCGACACAGCTTCTTTTGATAAGATCTATGCCGTTCATACGCTCTATTTTTGGCGTGATCTGGCCAAACAGCTGGCCGAAATCCAGCGCGTTCTGCGTCCCGGCGGGCGCTTCGTGCTTGCTTTCCGCCCCGCCGAGGACAGCGAAGCCGTGGCGCGCTTCCCAGACTCCGTCTACCGGCTTCTTACTACCGGGCAGGTCGTTCAGGCCATGGCAGATCTGGGCTTTGTCGGCATCACACCAATGACGCAAGCGATGGGCGCCCGGCTGATATCCTGGATCGTCGCGGAAACGACAACGCCCCAATCATCTTTAAGCAAAATACCGAACCCAATCCCAACCTTCGGGGAGATTTGAACCATGTGTCTTGTGACCTTGCTGACGGCCGCCTTTGGCGGTTCCGCCATTGGCGCTGCATTTTTCGCGTTCCTACGAAAATTGCTCAACAGAACCCATCAGCCACAACTTCCGCCGCGACCGGCGCGCCAAGCCGAACGCCAAACCGCTCGGATACGAAATAACCGCCGATCTACTTCAGCTTGACAAGATGCCGTCCCGTCAATCGTCGCCGGCGCCATTGCCTGCACCCCGCGCATCGCCGTTGCCGAAATAGCGGTGGTACATATCGTAGCAGTCTGTTTCCAAGGTGCGCTTTTTGTAGAACGACAGAAAATGCGCCCAGAATTCGAACAGAATATCCTTGCGGGCCTGATCGGCTGTGTTGAGCTGATATTCCTCGATCACCGAGCAGGCATTGCGGAAAATATGGGCATCGCCCTGATACTTGCCGGCGCAATGGGCCAGCTTGCGGATCAGATTATCCCGCGCGCCCTCCCCGTCCGGATCATGCCGGCCGTTCCAGGCTCGCACCAGCGCCACGGCGCGGGAAGGATCCTGATCGGCGATCGCCGCCTCCAGCTCGCCAAGCAGGTTTTCAGTCGGGAAGTCTTCCGCCCACTCGCGGCGCCCATCGGGGTCGGGCGCAACCACCCCCGGCAGGTCCGGATAGGCATCAATCTCGCGAATGATGTCGGTGACGAACCAGGCTGAAAGATAGATCGCCTTGACCTGATGGGGGTTTTTGAAATTCCGCATCCAGTAGTTCACCACATTGGCATAGTCGAAGCTGTGCATGGGCACCGTATAGGCGATGGGTGAACGCAGGCGTCTCACGGAATGGGTGGCATGGGCGATATTGACCACGTCGGCAATATTTTGCGGTGCCTTGCCGGCCTTCAGGAACGCGGTGATGGCATCCGTGACGGCCATGGGATCGCCCGCAATGATCAGGCCATG
>JABIRL010000069.1 GCA_018667855.1 Rhodospirillaceae bacterium | reverse complement strand
GGCGGAAACCATTGCCGCGCCTACAAAGTCAAAGGCCGAACCGAAGACCAAACCGAAAGCCGGGACCAGCTCCAACAACAAGCTGTCCTTCAAGGACAAACACGCGTTGGAAACTTTGCCGGGCCATATGGATGCGCTACAGGGCGAGATTGGCACGCTTGAAAAAACCCTGGCCGATCCCATGTTGTTCGGCCGTGATCCGGCGGCGTTCGATGCCGCCTCGGGTCGATTGACCCAGGTCATGGACGAACTGGCGCAGGCAGAGGAAGACTGGTTAATATTGGAAATGCGGCGCGAGGAACTCGAAGCCGGGTAGAGAAGTAGATTAAAGGTCGCAACTTATGTCCGAAGAAACGATTGCAAAAGGCCCCCTGAGCGGCATCCGCGTGTTGGATTTTTCCATGTTCATGGCGGGGCCCTATGCCTCCCGGCTGTTGGCGGATGCGGGCGCGGAAGTCATCAAGGTGGAACCGCCCGAAGGCGATTACATGCGCAAATCGAACCCGCTGCGGGGCGACCATAGCGGGTTTTTCGGGCATCTGAATTGCGGTAAGAAGTGTCTGACCCTAAATTTGAAGGACGACAACGACCGCGCGGTGATCAATGCCCTGATGCCCTCCGTCGACGTGGTTCTGGAGAACTTCCGCCCCGGCGTTACCAAGCGCCTTGGTCTGCATTATGATGATCTTTCAGCCATGCGGCCCGGACTGGTCTATTGCTCCGTCTCCGGCTATGGGCAGACGGGTCCGGCGGCGCAGTTGCCGGCCTATGCGCCCGTCTTGCATGCCGCCTCGGGCTTTGATCTGGCGCAAATTGAATATGATCCACGCCAGGAGCAGCCCATTCCCAACCGCTCGACCACCGCCGATATCCTTGCCGCCACCCACGCCTTCGGCGCCATCTGCGCCGCCCTGGTAAACCGCCAGAACACAGGGATTGGCGAACATATCGATGTGGCGCTGATGGACGTCATGCACCAGATGCTGGGCTATGAAGTGCAAACAGCGCAGATCGAGACCGTGCCGGCCCCGGTGATCTTTGAACCAATCAAGACCCAGGATGGCTTCATCATGGTTGCACCTATCAGCCAACTGAATTTTGAGGCCCTGGCGGACGGCACGGGCCATCCCGAATGGAAGGACGACGCGCGCTTTTCTTCGCCGATACCGCGAAGCCGGCACTGGGCGGAGTTGATGGCGGAGATCGCCAATTGGGCCAACGGCCGTCTCGCGGAAGACTGTATCGATGATCTGGTTAAGACCGGCTGCCCCTGCACCCGTTATATGACCGTGGCTGAGTCCATGGCCCAGCCCCAGGTTGCCCATCGCGGCTCCATGGCGGAGGTGGAGGACGGCTGGGGCCGCTACAAGGTGCCCAACAGCCCGTTTGTCTTTGCCAATGCCCACGTCCAGGCCCGTCCCTGGATCGCAGAACAAGGGCAACATACGAACGAAATTCTGGCCGAGTTGGGTCTGGATGAGAAGACGGCACGGGGTTAAACTGCGCGGACCGAATGACAGGGGAAAAAGATGAAACTGGTATATTTCAATGATTACCGTCTGGGCGTCCTGAAGGGCGACATGGTGGTGGACGTGACCGACGAGTTGCGTGATATCCCGAATATCGATGACCGCGCCTTGATGAACGGGTTGATCGCCCGTTTCGATGACTATCGCGGCCGGCTGGAAGATGCCGTGGGCCGCGCGGACGGCCAGCCCCTGTCCGGCGTGGCCTTGCGCCCGCCGATCCCCCTGCCCCGCAACATCGACTGCATGGCGGTGAATTACATGGAGGACGGGACCCGCGATGCACCCGCGCCCATCAACGGCTTCCACAAATCACCTTCCGCCATCATCGGACCCGGCGAAACAATGGTGCTGGATGATATTCCCGCCACCGTGTTCGAGGGGGAAGCGGAACTAGCGGTGATTATCGGCAAGCCGGCCAGCCATGTCCCGGCGGCCGAGGCCATGGACTATATCTTCGGCTACACCTGCTTCATTGATGGTTCCGCCCGTGGCGTGGGGCCATCCAACAACGTCTTCTTTCAAGTGAAATCGCGGGATACCTTCGCGCCCATCGGCCCCTGCATCGTCACGGCCGACGAAATCGACGATCCGCAGAACCTGGCCGTGAAATTGAGCGTCAACGGTACGGTGATGCAGGATTTCAATACCTCCGACATGGCGCATAAGATTGACCGCTGTATCGAATGGACATCGGAAGCGCATGCGCTGGAGCCAGGGGATATCCTGGCCACGGGCACAAATCATCGAGGCTTGAACGCCTTCATGAATGGCGACAAGGTTGAGTTGGAAATTGAAGGTATCGGCTGTCTATCCTTCAATATCCGCGATGATCTAAAACGCACCTGGTCCCGGGACACCCGCCTGGAACATGCCGAAAAAGGCCTGGATGGCCCGCACACGCCGCAGCTGACCGGCAAATATGCGGAGTAATAAGATGCAGCCCTTTGTGGATTCGACGGATCTGATCATGGACGGTGCGGCCCTGGCCCAACGTATGGACCGGGACGGTTATCTGTTCATTCGCGATCTGCTGCCCATGGACGCCGTGGCCAATGTGGGCCGGCAGTTCCGCGACGTGGTGGCCGAGGGTGGCTGGCTGGACCCAGGCCACCCGAAAGAAGCCGGCATCGCCAATCTGGATGCCGTCTGCGCCGACCCTGAACCGGCGTTTCTTGATGTCTTTCGCCGCTTTTATGTGCGTGAAGACAGCCATGCCCTGAAGCATCACCCGAATATCATCGCCTTGTTCGAACGCATGTTTGGCGAAGAGGTCCTGGTACACCCCCTGTACGTGGCCCGGAATATCTTTCCCCAACGGGAACTTCTGACGACCCGTCCGCATCAGGACTTCATCCATATCCAGGGTACGCCGGAGACTTTCACGGTTTGGCTGCCCCTGCAGGACTGCCCGGCGGAAATGGGTGGCCTGGCGGTGGCGGAAGGCTCCCACCGGCAGGGCGTGCATGATTTCACGGTCGCCTCCGGCGCGGGTGGGGTGGAGGTCACGGAGCCGTTCGAGGGTGATTGGCGTTGCGGCGATTTCAAAGTGGGCGATGCGCTGGTTTTTCATTCCATGAATGTGCACAAGGGTATTGATAACAACACCGACCGCATGCGCCATTCAATCGATGCCCGCTATCAACGGGCCAATGAGCCCATATCCACGGTTTCCATGGAAGCCTATGCCGGGTGCGGCAGTTGGGACGAGATTTATGCCGATTGGCAATCGGATGATCTGAAATACTACTGGCGGGCCCAGAATCCTGAAATCCAGCCCTTTGATTATCAATATTACGACCGCCGGGATGATATTGCCTTTGCCATGGCCGAACAGGGCGACGATACCGCCCGGGCGGCCTTGCTGCGTATCGTTCAGCGGGACCCCCGCGAAGACAAGCGCGTACGCGCCACCGCCATGCTGGAGCTTCTGGAACAGACGGCTTAGCTTAGGTCGTCTATGAATGCCTTGGCATCGGTGGTCGACAGGCCATAGAGACGTTTGGTCAGCTTAACCGCCTGGATGACCTCGCCAGCCTCCACCAGCGAGATGATTTGGTTTTCTTGGCCCTGCCGGTCCAGGTCGGCCGCATCGGGTTGGCGCCGGCTGTCCAGGGGGCGGCTTGGATAGCGCCGGGCCAGGATCGCGGTAGCGACCTTTAGCCTGGGCACGGTGGCGGTTTGGGTGTCACGCCAATCGAGCTGAATTGTATCGTCGCCGACGGCGCGGACCGGATAATGGCGGAACACGCCCTTGGTGCCGAAGCGGGAGGGGATTTGGCGCTTCCGCTCATGGGCAAGGTGACGCTTGAATTCATCCAGACCGGCTTCGCGCAGCTTGATCTCCAGCCGGCGGTGGGTTTCGAATATGGTTGAACCCTCACTATCAATGCGCCGGCTTTTCTCGACCACCGGGCCGATCCAGGCGATGGCGCCGCCGGGAATGAATGCCGCCACGGGCTCGCCGGGAAAATCACCGTTCAGATAGCTGCGATAGCGAAGATACAACCCGTTTGGAGCCAGGCGCATGACCCAATTGGTCGGCGCCCGCGCCATGATCACGGCACGCCAGGTGAACCAGGCCAACAGCCCCACGATGCCGCCGATAATATAGGCAAGAGCAAGTCCGCCGTTCGGATCCCAACCGAATATCGGCGGCAGATGCGGGCTCGCCAGGAAAGCGGCGGCGATCGTCGTGCTGACGGCGCAGGCAATGGCATTGCGCCACATACCCTGGCGGAAGACCGTATCGCCGGGCGAGGCGGGTATCTCTTGTTCCCGCAGAAATTTGATCTGGTTCATGGCAGACCCGGGATTGGTTGGATAAAGATTAATCCGACGTAACTGGAACCGGTGACATATCAATAGCGCCCAATTCAGGCTATATTTACGGGTTGATCTGAAGAATGTTTTAAGAATGCTTAGAGTAACAAACAAAATCGAAACCCCGACCTGGTTGCTGATCATCGCCATCTATGGCGGCTGGTTCGGTGTGACCTGGTATGGCGCAAAAATGCCCTGGTGGCTGTTGCTGATCCTGGGCGGCTGGTTTACCGGTTGGTACTATTCACTACAGCATGAGGTGATCCACGGCCATCCAACTAAATGGCGCTGGTTTAACGATCTGTTGGGTTATGCCCCGCTGGGCCTGTTCATCCCCTATTCCATCTATCGGACCAGCCATACCCTGCATCACACCACGGAAATTCTGACCCTGCCGGGGAAAGATCCGGAATCTTATTATTTCGACCCCGATGACTGGGCCGCGATGCCCGGCATTTTGAAGGTCCTGAACATCGTCAATAATGCCCTGATTGGCCGCCTTACCGTCGGTGTGGGGATCACAATAGTTCGGTTTTGGCATGGCGAGCTGCGCCGCATGCTGCGGGGCGATCTATCCCATCTTGGCGCCTGGATTGCCCATGGTTTCCTGGTGGTCGCCGTCCTGTATTGGGTCACGGCCATTTGCGGCCTGCCGATCTGGCTATATTTTTTGACTTTCGCCTATCCCGGACTGGCCCTGACCATGTTGCGTTCCTATACCGAACACCAGGCCGCCGTTGATCCCCAACACCGCACAGCCATCGTGGAAAGCTCCACATTGCTTGGCCTGCTGTTTCTCAACAACAATCTGCATGTCGCCCATCACGACCAGCCCGACATGCCCTGGTATCAGCTGCCCGCCTTTTATGCTGCGAACAAGGATCGTATGTTGGCGCGGAACGGCGGCTTCTTGTTCACAGGCTATGGCGATGTGGTCCGCCGCTTCCTGTTCGCGCCGATTGATTCTCCCGTACTGTCAAAACAGCCCTGAGCATTTCTGATCGGAGATCATTATGAGCGCTTCAGAAACCTCCCGTTTGGGCGCGTTCCGGATCGAGGTCCGGGACTTCATCCGGGATAAGCTGCCTGACGATATTCGTGAAACCGTGCGCTCCGGTCGTTTGGGTACCGCCGGGGAGACTCAGCGCTGGCAGAAAATTCTGCATGAAAAAGGCTGGGTCGCGCCCAGTTGGCCGGTGGAACTGGGCGGCGTCGATTGGACGCCCATGCAGCGCAATATCTTTGAGGAGGAATGCGCCCTGGCTGACTGCCCGCCCCTGGACCCCATGGGATTAAGTATGATCGGGCCTTTGATTATCGCCCGCGGCAGTCAAGCGCAAAAGGATTTCTATCTGCCGCGCATCCTGGCCTCGGAAGAAAAATGGTGCCAGGGTTATTCGGAACCGGGTTCCGGCTCGGACCTGGCCTCGCTGCAAACCAGGGCGGTGGCGGATGGCGACGATTACGTGGTCAACGGTACCAAGATCTGGACCTCGGGCACCCATGCCGCCGACCGGATTTTCTGTCTGGTGCGCACGGACCCCGACGTTAAAAAACAGGAAGGCATTTCCCTGTTATTGATCGATTTGAAGACCCCCGGCATATCCATCCGGCCCATCATCGGCCTCAACGAGATGCATTTCTTCAATCAGATTTTCTTTGACGACGTGCGCGTGCCCATCGCCAACCGGGTGGGTGAAGAGAACAGGGGCTGGACTTATGCCAAGGAAGTCTTGGGCGACGAACGCCTGCAACTTTCGCGCACGGGGGAGAACAAACGCCTGCTGCGGCAGTTGAAAACCATCGCGGCCCAGGAAGATCATGGCGGCGAGAAACTGGCGGATCAGGACTGGTTTCGGCGCAAGCTGCGCCGGGCCGAAGTGCGCTTGAAGGCTTTGGATTATACCAAGCTGCGCTTTCTGCAACGGGCCGAGGCGGGGGAAGCCATTGGTCCGGAGGTTTCCATGTTGAAACTGCAGGGCAGCGAATTGATCCAGGAACTGGATGAAATGCTGCTGGAGGCGGTCGGCCATTACGGCCTGCCCTATGATAAATCCTGGATGTTGATACCGCGAAGCGAGCTGAACGAGTCGCCCATCGGCAGCGACTATGCCGGCATGCTGTCCGCCAACCGGTTCCGTCATAAGGGCTACACCATTGCCGGCGGCTCGTCCGAGGTGCAGCGCACAATCATCTCCAAACGCGTATTGGGATTGTAGGGGAGCGGTCTGGGCATGGATTTTTCCCTTGATGACGATCTGATCATGATCCGCGACGGCGTCAGCCGCTTTATCACGGACAACTACGGTTTTGAGGCCCGCCGCGAGCTGATTGACAGCGACGACGGCTTTTCCCGCAACAACTGGCGACGGTTCGCCGAACTGGGCTGGCTGGGCGCGGCCTTGCCGGAGGAGGCAGGCGGCATCGGCATGGGGCCCCGCGCCAGCATGGTCATCATGGGCGAACTGGGCAAGGGTCTGGTGGTGGAGCCCTATCTTGCCACGGTCATCCTGGGCGGCGAATTGATCGCCCGGTACGGTAGCCAGGCACAAAGGGATGAAATCCTGCCGCAAATCGCCGCCGGCGAGATAATGCTGACGCTGGCCCATGCCGAACCCGGCGCCCGTTATGACTTGCACGGCATCGCAACAAAGGCCGCGCCCTCGGGTGACGGCTATGTCATCAATGGCGCCAAAGGCATGGTCTTGAATGCGGCCGGCGCTGACAGGATCATCATCCCCGCGCGTACATCCGGCGACAGATCAGACAAATCAGGCATATCGCTATTCCTGGTCAACGGCGATGCGCCGGGATTGAGCCGCCATGACTACAAAACCTATGACGGCGGGCGCGCTTCGGAACTTGAACTGACCGATGTGGCGGTATCGGATGCGGACCTGATCGGTGCCCTTGATCAAGGTCATGACGCGCTGGAAGAAATCATGGACCACGGTCTGGCCGCCCTTTGTGCCGAGGCCGTGGGCGTCATGGAGGTCTTGTTCGAGGCGACCCTGGAATACCTGAAGACCCGCAAACAATTCGGCCGGGCCATCGGCGAGTTCCAGGCCCTGCAACACCGCATGAGCGATATGTATATGTCATTGGAAAACGCCCGCTCCATGGCCTTTGCCGCGACCATCGCCCTGGAAGGCGACGATCCGGACCACCGCCGGGAAGAGGTGGCCATGGCAAAGGTGCAGATCAACGAATCCGCCCATCTGATCGGCCGTCAGGGCGCGCAAATGCATGGCGCCATCGCCATCACCGATGAATTGGCGGCGGGCCATTATTACAAACGCCTGTCCGCCATCGAAGCCCTGTTCGGCAATTCGGAGCACCATTTGGGGCGCCTGGCCGACATGGGATGAGTACGGCCTTTACCATCCGTACCGGCACGCTCGACGACATCTTCGCGGCTCATCGCCGGGTGCCGGAACTGGACGACCCCAAGAAAATCGCGGACTACAAAAAGCGTATTGCCGGCGCATACCACATTGCCCTGATCGCCGAAGACAAAGGCGCGCCAATCGGCTTCAAGTTGGGTTATGCGTTAAGCGCCGCGGAATTCTACAGCTGGGTCGGTGGCGTTGATCCGGCCTACCGAAAACATGGCGCCGCCCAAGACTTGCTCGACAAACAGGAAGAATTGGTTGCTGCAGCCGGTTACTCCATCATCCGGGTCAAATCCATGAATTGCTATCCCGGCATGTTGCGCTTGCTGGTAAAGAACGGCTACCGGATCGACGGCTATGAAGCCAACAATGGTCCGGACGATTGCAAGATTTTGTTTTGCAAATCGCCCCCCTGATGCTCTAACCCACCGGCTAGCCCTTTCATCATAATCCGGAAATTCAAATGCCCTTTACGCCGATCCACATGGGACCGGGAATTCTCATCAAGTCCCTATGGCAGGGCGGCTTCAGTATGACGGTGTTCGGCTGGTCACAGATTGTCATGGATATCCAACCCCTGATCGTCACGATCACCGGCGAGGGCCATTTGCACGGCTTCAGCCATACTTATGTGGGCGCGACCCTGCTCGCCGTCCTTGCCGCATTGTCGGGAAAACCAATGTCGGAATTCGGATTGGCGATTCTGAACAAGACGCGGATAAATTTGCCGACCCGGATCAGCTGGCGGATCGCATTCGTCACCGCTTTTGTCGGCGCTTACAGCCATGTGGTTATCGATAGTTTCATGCATCTGGACATGGTGCCGTGGTATCCAATTTCGACGTCAAACGCCCTGCTTGGCGTGATCGGGGTCGGTGCGCTCATTAAAACCTGCCTCTACAGTGGCCTTATCGGCACCGGAATTTTCACGTTGATGCAGGCGCGTAACAGGAAGTAGCGTCGGGACGGGGTTGCGTTCGCCGCAACATTCTCCATACTGGGCTTCTGGCAACAACAATCGAAAGGAGGTGATCCAATGTCTAAAGAATTGCGAGCCGTAACGATCGGCCTGAGGATGCGTACCGGACAAAGGGAAAGCCTCTCTATGTCCTGACGGGCATCTCACGTTAGTGATCGGGACGTCCTTACGGCCCAGTTCACGGAAAGGCGGCTTACGAGCCGCCTTTCTTTTTGTCCAAACCACTTCTTCTGTCCATACCACCGGGGCGTTCTTGCGGGTGCGCATTTTTGTAGACCTGCAACAGATGCGCTTCGTTTACCTCTGTGTAGCGCTGCGTGGTGGACAGACTGGCATGGCCCAGCAATTCCTGGATCGTACGCAGATCACCGCCACCGGCCAGCAGATGCGTCGCGAATGAATGGCGCAGGGCATGGGGCGTCGCCGTGCTGGGCAGGCCCAGGGCCACCCGCAGCTTCTGCATTTGCGAACGGATGATACGTTGGTCCAGGCGTTTGCCGCGAACGCCCAGGAACAGCGCGCCTTGCGGCGGCACATCATAGGGACATAGATCAAGATAGGCGCCGGCGGCGTGGCGAACCACGGGCAATACCGGCACCAGGCGTTCCTTGCCGCCCTTGCCCTTGATCATCAATGCATCGCCAAAGGGCGCCTGCCCGCGGTTCAGATCCAGCGCCTCGGCGATGCGCAGGCCGCAGCCGTACAACAACGCCAGGACCGCCAGATCGCGGGCCTGCACCCATGGCTCCTCGGACACCATGGTCACATCGGCAAGGGCCGTCGCGGCCTCGTTCACAGTCAGGGGTTTTGGCACGCCGTGGGGTTGCTTCGGAGTACGCATGCCATGGATGGCGGGGTTCTTGAACAGGCCCTGACGTTCGGCAAATCGGAAAAACCCCCGCACCGCCGATAGTGCCCGCGCCAGGGATGCCGGCCCCAAACCGTCATTGCGTCTGCGCGCCAGATAGGCCCGAAAATCCAGCGCCTTCAGACCTGCAAGATCATCCAGATCAGGCACCTGCCCCAAATGTGTGACCAGAAAATCCAAGAATACGTTCAGGTCGCGGTCATAGCCGCTCAAGGTATGTTCCGAATAGCGCCGTTCGGAACGCAGCCATTCCATCCAGCGGCCGACGGCGTCGGCCAGACCCGCGCCCCGCCTGGGGATCAGTTCGGCAGATCCAGCCATGCCCGAAACAACCGCTCCAGCAGGCGGCAAAGGAACTGCAGCAGTTCAGTGCCTTGGCCGGCGTGAAACTTTCCCTCATCCCGGCTGCCGAGCGCCAGCAGACCGGGCGGCGATCCGGGCGACGGCGCCAGACGAACGATGGCCTGGCTGCGCACCAGTCCGGCGCCGGGGCCAAAGACAAGTTGATCGCCGCCCTCAACAGCCTCCAGCCGGGCCGGCACGTCAACACCCAGCATCGCATCGACCCGGCCCGCCGGCAGCACAAAAACGCCACCCATGGGCGCCTTGGTCGGGCCGTCGCCGGCCGCTTCCACACACAGGGTTACAGTATCCACCGCCAAGGCCTCGGCCAGATCACGGGTGACAATGTGAATCAAATGTTCAAAGTTGCGGGCCGCCATCATGGCCAGGGCGGCGGCATGAACCTGTTTTTGCGCCGCCTGGTTGGCCCGCCCCGCCGCCAGCAGCTCTTCATGCTGAGCGTTAAGGCGGTGGACTTCATCGCCCAGACGCCGGGCTACGATCTGGCCCATGTCCAGAACATTTTCGCCGTTATGTTCCGGCTCCGGCCGCAACAGGGGTAATAAATCCGGGTTGTCACAAAGGAAACTCGGGTTTTCCAGCAGGTATTCACGCACCGCTTCGGCGGCCAGGCCGTCGGACGGCTCACGCTGACGCTCCCGCCGTGATAGTTCCGGAGATGTACGCTTACTCGCCATGACTAGCCCTTGCGATCCAGAATAGTTTGTCCGGTCTTCTGCCAATCAGCCAGAAACGCCTCTAGCCCCTTATCGGTCAGAACATGCTTGGCCAATTGGCGAATCACGTCGGGGGGAATCGTGCAGACGTCCGCGCCCAGACGGGCGGCTTCGAGCACATGGCCCGGCGAACGGATGGAGGCGACCAGAACCTCGGTCGTGATCGACTCATAATTGCGATAGATATCCAGGATCTCGGCAATCAATTGCATGCCGTCATGGCCGATATCGTCCAGCCGGCCCACAAATGGCGAAATGAACGCGGCCCCCGCCTTGGCCGCCAGCAAGGCCTGATTGGCCGAAAAACATAAAGTCACATTGACCTGGCTGCCGTCCTGGCTCAAGGCGCGGCAGGCTTTCAGGCCATCCCAGGTCAAGGGCACCTTGACCGCGACATTGTCGGCGATCTTGGCCAGGACGCGGCCCTCGGCGATCATTGCCTCCGCCTCCGTGGCGGCCACTTCGGCGCTGACGGGGCCATCGACCAAGTCGCAAATCTCGGCCACGACTTCAAAGAAATCACGTCCCGACTTGGCAATCAGCGAAGGGTTCGTGGTCACCCCGTCCAACAACCCGGTTGCCGCCAGATCAGCGATTTCGGCCACATCGGCGGTATCAACAAAAAATTTCATGGCCCCTAAAATCCAAACTACTACAACAAATCTTGCGCCACGACCGATCACCGCTTGTCGGCGCCGGTTCGGGCAGGCAAAGTCTAGCCGATGGCCGCCTCCCATACCAGTGAAGCCGAACCTGAATTGGACGACATCGCACCCATTCGCCGCGTGCATGTCCTCCTGCCCCTGCCCCTGGGCACGCCCTATGACTATGGCGTCAGCCCCGGCAACGCGGTGACGGTCGGCGATTTCGTAACCGTGCCATTGGGCAAGCGCGCCGTGAACGGCGTGGTTTGGGGCGAGGGGCCGGCCGATCCCAACAATGCGGTGGCCGACAGCCGCCTGCGCCCGATTGCGGAGCGCCTGGATGTGCCCCCCATGGCGGATGTGACCCGGCGGTTCGTAACCTGGCTGGCCGACTATACCTGTGCCTCGCCCGGTGCCGCTCTGCGCATGACCATGTCCGTCCGCGCGGCGTTGGAGGCCCCACGGCCCCGCCTGGCCTATGCCCTGGCCGGGCCGCCGCCGAAACGCATGACCGGGGCACGGGCGCGGGTCCTGGAAGTTCTGGCAGAGGGCTTGTCATTACCGGCGGCAACCATCGCGGAACTGGCGGCCGTCAGCAGTGGCGTGGTGCGCGGCCTGGTCCGGCAAGGCACGCTGCGCGAGGTTCAACTGCCGGCTGAAATGGCGGTGCCGGAACCCGACATCCATCGCCAAGGCGCCACCTTGAACGAGGATCAGGACCAGGCAGCGGCCGAGTTGAGGCGGAAAGTCGAAGCGGGCGTATATTCGGCCACGCTGCTGGACGGCGTCACCGGCGCCGGCAAGACCGAAGTCTATCTGGAAGCCATCGCCGCCACCCTGGGGCAAGGCCGCCAGGTCCTGGTTCTGGTGCCGGAAATAGGCCTGACGGCGCAATGGCTGGAGCGATTCGAGAACCGCTTCGGCGCCCTGCCCCTGGCCTGGCACTCCGATCTGGGCACGGCGCGCCGGCGCCTGACCTGGCGGGCCGTGGCCCAGGGCCGGGCCCGGGTGGTGGTCGGCGCCCGCTCGGCGTTGTTCCTCCCCTATTCGGATCTGGGTCTGATCGTGGTGGATGAAGAGCACGACAGCGCCTTCAAGCAGGAGGACGGCGTGATCTACCACGCACGGGACATGGCCGTACTGCGCGCCTCGCTCGGCGAAATTCCCATTGTGCTGGTTTCCGCCACCCCCAGCCTGGAAAGCCTGGTCAATGTCGAGGTTGGGCGTTATGGCGCCCTGCACCTGCCCAATCGGATCGGCACCGCGGAGCTGCCGAAAATCGAGGCGGTGGATATGCGTGCGGAGGCATTGTCCGAATCCCGCTGGATCTCGGAAAATCTGATCACGGCCATGAAGGAGACCCTGGCGCGGGGCGAGCAGGTGTTGTTGTTTCTGAACCGACGCGGCTATGCGCCGCTGACCCTGTGCCGGGCCTGTGGCCACCGTTTGCAATGTCCCAATTGTACGGCCTGGCTGGTGGAACACCGCTTCCACGGCCGCCTGCAATGTCATCATTGCGGCTACAACCTCTACCGCCCCGATACCTGCCCGGAGTGCGAGGCCGAGGACAGCCTGGTCGCGGTCGGCCCCGGCGTGGAACGCCTGGGCGAGGACGTGGACAAAATTTTCCCCGACGTACCCCGCATGCTGATCGCATCCGACACCGTGCGCGGACCGGAGGCGGCTGCCGAGGCGATCCGGATGATCGCGGCGGGCGAAGTTGCCTTGATCATCGGCACCCAGATCGTTGCCAAGGGGCATCATTTTCCCCTGCTGACCCTGGTCGGGGTAATCGACGCAGACCTGGGCCTGCAGGGCGGCGATCTGCGCGCGGCGGAGCGGACTTACCAGGTCCTGCATCAGGTGGCGGGCCGTTCCGGCCGGGCCCAGCGGCCGGGCCGCGCCATGTTGCAAACCTATATGCCGGAACATCCGGTGATGGAGGCCTTGATCTCGGGCGACCGGGACAGCTTCATGGCGCGGGAGCGGGAGGCCCGCCGGGCCCAGGGGTTGCCGCCCTTCGGCCGGCTGGTCGCCTTGATCATCTCCGGCCGGGAGGAGGCCCAGGTGATCGAGGTGGCGCGCGATCTGGGCCGAATGGCGCCAAGGCAGCGAGATGTCGAGGTTCTGGGCCCCGCCCCGGCGCCAATGAGCCTTCTGCGCGGCCGCTTCCGCCACCGCCTGCTGTTGAAATGCCCCCGCGGCACCAATGCCTCCGTCCTGGCGCGCGCCTGGGTCGATCAGGTGGACATTCCCAATCAGGTGCGCGTGGCGATCGATGTGGATCCGTACAGTTTTCTTTGAGATTATTAATGCGTCATTTACCCTACGCCCTCATCAATTATTAGTAGTTTTCCCCAATAATTTGTGACTTCGTCATTGGCTGGGGGGGCCATTTCATGGCCGACGACATCAAAAACTGGATGAATTTGTTTCGCTGGATCGTCAAGCACATCCGCGATGAATATGGCGTCGACGAAGGCCTTTTAGACCGTACGGCGAATTTGGAGGAAGATCTCGGAATTGATGAGGAAACCATCGAGGAGATCATCGGAAACGTTGCCCGAGCCTTCGGCATTATCTTTCCACCGGGCACCATGAACGAGGTGCTGAAACTGGAAGAACTGTGCCTGCTGTCCGCCTGGATGCACGGCCTTTACAAGCAGCCGGATTTCCTGGGCGATGCCTACGTCGCCGCCTGCCGCGCGGAAAACCCCCGCACGCAATAACGCACGGGCGGCCCAGGGGATTCATACCCGGTCAATTCCTTGTTGCAGGTCCTTGGCTGTATCTGGCACCATTCCCACAAAAGAGGACTAGGGAGTAACGCCGTGGACGCAGCCATCAAGCCGTTCGACCATCCGGCGGCCTGGAAGGCCACGGATTTCACTTCCAAGGCGGACCTGACAGTCGCGCTTGACGGCCGCCATCTGTCGGCGCTGGAAGCGGGGCTGGCCGCGCTTAAGTCGGAGACCCGCGAACATGCCCGGGTCACACCGGAAATTTTTCCCCTGGATGGGATCGCCGATGACATCGCCGCCTGGCGCGAGGAGGTTCACCGTGGACGCGGTATTGTCATGCTAAGCGGTTTCCCAGTGGCGGACATCGAGGCCGAAGACATGCGTCTGATGTATCTTGGCTTTGGCAGCCATTTCGGCCGGCCCACCTCGCAGAGCCCGCTGGGCGATCTGATCGGCGACGTCGTCAATATCGGCGGCAATGACAAGCAGGAACGCGCCTATCGCAGCAGCCGGCGGCTTTCGTTACATACCGATCGCTGCGACCATCTAGCCATGCTGTGCATTCGGCCGGCGGCCTCCGGTGGGTTGAGTGGCTATGCCAGTGGACTGACCGCCCACAACATAATGCTGGAGGAGCGCCCCGACCTGGTTGAGGTGCTGTATCGCGGCTACCACCATCACCGCTTTGGCCAACAGGCGCCCGGCGAACCTCTGGTCACCGAGGAACGCGTCCCGATCTTCTCAATTGCCGAGGGCGTACCCTCGACGATCCTGATCCGCGGCTATATTGATCTTGCCGTGCAGGAAGGCCATGTTCAATTAAGCGATATTGAAGCCGAGGCGCTGGATTTCCTGGAGTCCGTCACCGAACGCGAGGACGTGAAGTTGGAGCTGATGATGGCGCCTGGTGAACTCATCGTCGCCAACAATTGCCTGTTGCTGCACAATCGGTCGGAATTCAAGGACGCGGACGATGCGGCGCGGAAAAGGTTGCTGCTACGGCTTTGGCTGCGCGAGGATGGCCGCCCCATGTCGTCGGGCGTGCAGGTACACAAGGGACAGGCCGGCATCGACAAGCAGGACGGCAAGGGCACTTACTACACGCCGGACGCCGACGCCTCGTAAGGACGGCACCCCGGCGCGACCTGGGATAAGGTTGCCGGATCATTGAAGAAAATCAGAACAGGAATTTGAGTTATGGCGACGTTGACTACGGGTGGCGCGGGTTTTGTCGGGTTGGACGTGGCGCGAATGCTGCTGGAAGAGGGTGAAACGGATATCACCGTGTTCAGCCGCAATCCATCACCCGCGCGCTTGGGGAATTTGGCGGACCGGGTCACCGCCGTCGCCGGCGATGTGGGCAACTTCTCTCACGTCCTGGAAGTGGTCAAGGCCAGCCGGCCGGAAGTGATCTATCATCTGGGCGCCATGTTGACCGGGCCCTCCCACATAGACCCGGCTAGTTCCATCCAGACAAACGCCATGGGTACCTTTTATGTGCTGGAGGCCGCCCGATTGTTCGATGTACGTCAGGTGATTTTTTCCAGTTCGATCGGCAGTTACGGCTACAATCTCGATGGCGGCGATCTGACCGATACGACCCTCCAACGCCCGGTGTCGTTCTATGGCGCGACCAAGGCTTTCGGCGAACATTTGGGGCTTTTTTTCAAGGACAAATACGGCCTGGACTTTCGCGGCATCCGCTATCCATCCGTAATTGGGCCCGGCGTCACCACGCCGAGCAATGTGCAATACACATCCTGGATGATCGAGGAGAGCGCCAAGGGCAATCCGTTTACGGTCTGGACCACGCCGGAGACCAAGGTTCCCGTGATGTATATCACCGAGGCCGCCACGGCCACCGTGCAACTTGCCCGGGCGCCGCTGCAAGATATCAAAATGGTCAACTATCTGGTCGATGGCCTGAAGCCGACACCCACGGCGGGCGATATCGCGGATGCAGTGCGAGCAAGAATTCCAAATGCCGAGATTGATTTTGTGCCCGATCCAGCCAGGCCAGGGCTGCACGGCCGGTCGCAATCCATCGACGATAGCTATGCGCGGGAGGAATGGGGTTGGCGGCCAACCCATGATCTGCCCCGCATGATCGATGATTTTCTGACGCAACTTGCGCGCACCTAGATCAATACTCCGCCAGGTAATTGATTCAATTTCTCCAGGCCTGCTACACTACGACACCATGTTGTCTGGGAGTACCGCCGTTAGCGAGCTTGCTGAACGGGATTGATGCGCATCCCGACGATGTCGATTGAAACATTGAACGGCAACCTTGAAAGGCGGCGAAGGAACATGACGGCGACAGACAAAACGGACGCACGCACAGCAGAGACCCCGGCCCTGGATTTCGACGCCATCGTTATCGGCGCCGGCATGTCGGGGATGTACCAACTATACCGGTTGCGGGAGATGGGCCTGCGGGTACGGGTGTTGGAAGCGGGAACAAAGGTGGGCGGCACCTGGTATTGGAACCGCTATCCGGGCGCCCGTTTCGATTCAGAGAGCTATTCCTATGGCTTTTCATTTTCGCAGGAGTTGCTAGACGAATGGGACTGGAGCGAACACTTTTCGGGCCAGCCGGAGATTGAGCGCTATTGCAGCCACGTCGCCGACAAGTTCGACCTGCGCCAGGATATCCAGTTCTCGGCCCGGGTTGCCTCCGCCCACTTTGATGACAACGGGCAGTTCTGGAACATCAAGCTCGACGACGGCACCGAATATCGCGCCCGTTTCATGATCACGGCCATCGGATTGCTCTCGGCGCCAACCATGCCGCGCTTCGAGGGCATCGATGATTTCGAAGGCCCGTGGTGCCATACCGGGCTCTGGCCCAAAGAAGGTATCGACTATGCGGGCAAGCGCGTCGCGGTGATCGGCACGGGCGCCAGCGGCATCCAGGCAATCCAGGAAATCTCCAAGACCGCCGGAGAGCTTACCGTCTTCCAACGCCGCCCCAACTGGTGCACGCCGCTGCACAACGGCCCCATATCGGGGGCAGAGATGGCGGAAATCAGGGCCGGCTATCCTGACTTATTCAAGCTTTGCCAGGAGACGGCCGCCTGCTTCATCCACACGGTCGACCCGCGCGGGACCTTTGAAGTGACGGAGGAAGAACGAACCGCCTTCTGGGAAGATCTCTATGCCGGTCAGGGCTTCGGTATTTGGCAGGGCAATTTCCGCGATATGCTGATTGACCGCGAGGCGAACCGGCTGATGTCCGATTTCGTCGCCGACAAGATCCGCCAACGGGTGAACGATCCGGTTGTCGCCGAAATGCTGATCCCCAAGGACCATGGCTTTGGCACCAGGCGCGTGCCCCAGGAAACACATTATTACGAAGTCTATAACCGGCCCAACGTCAAGCTGATCAGTATGCTGGACGAGCCGATTGAACGGATCACACAGACAGGTGTCCGCACCGATGCGCGGGATTATGAGTTCGACGTCATCGTCTATGCCACCGGCTTCGATGCGGTAACAGGCAGCTTCGACCGCATCGATATTCGTGGCACGGACGATCAGCGCCTCAAGGATAAATGGACCGGCGGCCCGAAAACCTTCGTCGGCGTCATGGTAGACGGTTTCCCCAACATGTTCATGATCATGGGCCCCCACGCCGCCCTGGGAAACAACCCGCGCAGCATCGAATACAATGTCGAGTGGATCCGTGACCTGATCGGCCACATGACCCATAACAGCCTACCCTTCACGGAGGCGCCCCCTGAAGCGGTCGCCGAATGGAATGACTTCGTTCACGAGAAAGCCGAAGGTCTGTTATCCAATGAAATTGATTCCTGGATGACCGGCATCAATATGAATGTCGAAGGCAAGCAAACCCGCACCATTGTCCGCTACAGTGGCACCGCGCCGGAGTATCGCGCCAGATGCGATGAGGTCGCGGCGGGCGGGTACCAGGAATTGCGTTTCCTCTGAGAGAACGAGATTTACGGAACTGCCCGCCGGATTTTGGTGCCGCGGGGTTGCTTTTGGCCACGAAGCCGGAAATCACCTCGCGGCGCGAACTCTTAGCCGGAGAGAACATCAACGATTCCGAAGCGATATAAAGACCCACCCTAAGACGCATCGGGGCTTCGAATTTGTGGTGCCCGATCCAAAGTGATCGAACGAACCTGACGATCCCTTGCCTATTCGTCCTGCCGCCACATCTTATTGATCGATGGTGGAACAGGTTCGCCTGTTTCCAATGTATCCGTCCGAGTCGCGGTAGTTGAGCGGGGGCCCCGCATGGTGTTTGAGTCAGTATTTCTGATGACGCTGTTGGATTTCATGGCAATCAGCATCGTGCTTTTTGCCGGGCTGGTTTTTTACCGCTATCGCGTACGCCAAGGCAGCCGCGGCCAGGTCCTGGTTATCATGGGCATTTCGCTGACGGGAGTGTTCTATGCATTTGACATCTTCGTCATGCATGGCTTGCCCTTGTTCATCGAGCCTGCCGATGCCATGGCCATAATGCGAACTCTTCATCTGGATTTCAGTTGGTTCGTCATTATCGGCGGGTTGGCATTAATCGTCATCGGCTTCTCCTTGAACCTCAAAGCGCAGGAGCTGGCGACAGAAACGCTGGCAAATAATGAGGAACGCCTTTCCTTTGCAATAGCGGGAACCAATGACGGGCTATGGGACTGGAATATCGTTTCGGGAGAGGATTCCTTTTCACTTCGCTGGAAAGAAATTCTTGGCTACGAGGCAGACGAAATTGAGCCTCATGTGGATACATTCACCGAACTGATTCATCCCGATGACCGTGATCGAGTTTGGCACGCTGTCGAAAGCCATCTCGACGAGCACACCCCCTACAATTTAGAGATCCGGATGCGGCGAAAATCAGGCGACTACATCTGGGTTCAAACCAAGGGTCAGGCGAGTTGGGACGAGAATGGAAAGCCAATCCGCATGGCGGGGGCCATCAGCGACATCAACGATCGTAAACGAGCGGAGGAAGCACTCAGGGAAAACGACCGGAAATACCAGGAAATGTTCAACCATGCCCAGGTGGGCCTGGCCCGCACCCGGATCAGTGATGGGAAGGTACTGGAGGCCAACGACCGCCTGGCCGAGATTTACGGTTATAAAAGCCGCGAGGAATTGCTGGCCGAGGTCAAGCCCGACGAACATTGGACTGATCCCGCCGCCCGTGAACGCATCATTGCAGAAGACCTTAAGGCGGGCGGTATTCATGACCGGGAGGTGCAGCATACCCGCAAGGACGGCACAATAATCTGGGTACGCCTGTTCACGACTTACTATCCCGATCTTGATTACCTTGAAACCAGCAACATCGATATCACCGCGCAAAAACGGGCGGAGCAGGCCCTCGCTGCAAGCCAGGAACGTTTTCGATCCGTAATCGATCATGCACCGACGGCAATCGTGCTTAAGAATCTCGATGGCCAGATTGAGCTAGTCAATCGGACATACGAAACGTTTTTTGACACTTCAGCGAAAGATGTCTTGGGCAAGACCGCGATGGAGCTCTATTTGCCGGATGTCGCGGCACGGGTTGATGACAATGACCAAAAGGTAGCTGAAACCGGGATTGTCATCGTGGAAGAAGCCGCGGCGACGCAACCGGATCTGCCTGTCCAATTCGTCCGTATCATGAAATTTCCCGTGTTTGATCAATTCGGCGCCGTCTCCGGCATCGGCACATTCGCGACTGACATCACCGATGAGAAGACAACGGAAGAACGCCTTCGCCAAGCCCAGAAGATGGAAGCGGTAGGCCAATTAACAGGCGGCATCGCGCACGAATTCAACAACTTGCTGCAAGTCGTGTTTGGTAATTTAGAACTTTTGAAAGACTGCTTGCCGGACGACGAAGAAATGGGACGGTATCTGCAGGCGATAAATAGAAATGTGATACGCGGGAGCGAGCTGACTGACCGGTTGCTGTCGTTTTCACGCCAGCAACCACTGGCGCCCAAGGCTGTGGATATCACCGCGGCGCTGGCGGAAATGCGGGATATGCTGGGGCGAACCTTGGGCGAGGCGGTCGACCTGAGAAGCGAACCGGCGGATGATATCTGGGCCGCGAATGCCGATCCCGGTCAGTTGCAGAATGCCCTGCTCAATCTGACGCTGAATGCTCGCGATGCCATTACAGGCAACGGCATTATCAAACTCTCTGCTAAAAACACATCTCTGGATGCGGAAGCGGTCGCAACGCATGAAGAGGCGTTGCCGGGCGATTATGTCATGCTAAGCGTTACCGACAATGGCTGCGGCATGCTGGAAGAGGAAATCGAACATGCCTTTGAGCCATTCTTTACCACTAAGGATATTGGCAAGGGCACCGGGCTCGGCCTCAGCATGGTTTACGGCTTTGCCCAGCAATCAGGTGGCTTCGTCGAGTTAGAGAGCGAGATCGAGGTCGGTACGATTGCGCGACTATACCTGCCCCGACGGGCCGAAATCGAAATTGACGAGGCGCCCCATCAAATTAGGCCGCCGGAAGCCGCTTTATCGGGCAGCGGCATCATTCTACTGGTCGAGGATGACGCAGATGTGCGGGAGTCACTGGCCGATCAACTAACCAATCTGGGCTATCAAGTGATCGAGGCCAAAGACGGAGCTTCCGCCTTGGCTGCCGTGGTCGACGGTCAGCCGATTGACCTGCTGTTCACGGACGTGGTCATGCCCGGCGGCTTGAGCGGTCTCGAGTTGGCGCACCAGCTTTTGCCACTTAGACCCGGTCTCAAGGTCCTATATACCACCGGCTATAGTGAGGATATCGTCTCCGAAAGCGGGCCATTGAAAGAGGACGCCATCGTCCTCCGCAAGCCGTATAACAGGGCCAAACTGGCAGAAACTATTTCAAGTATCCTGAATTGAATTCTTACCTCGAACGACGCGAGAGAAATTCCGAACTGGAAATGCTCTGATCTTTAAGAATAGAGCAATTTTTCCAATCACTTAGAATCGCCCGGTTGGTTTGGGCGATTCACATTAGATCGGAATTGCTCTAGGCGTCCGGCAGTATAACCGCCTGGGCGACGAGCATGCGGCCCTGGTCAGGGTCATAGGTACAGGCGGGGGAACCGTAAAGGACATAGCCTTCGGCCAGCGCCGCGGAAACCCGGACGCAAAAGGCATGGTCGTCTAGTCCTGTCAGCAGTCGGTAGCTGGGTTTTTCATCCGACATGATCGCTCCTAATCCGCGCCCTAATCAGAAAACGGATCCTTCACCAGGATAATATCTTCCCGCTCCGGACTGGTGGACAGCATGGCCACCGGGGCGCCGATCAATTCCTCGATGCGGACGATATATTTGATCGCCGTGGCGGGCAGATCGGCCCAACTACGGGCGCCCTGGGTGCTTTCCGACCAGCCTTCGAAAACTTCATAGACCGGCTCGATCCGCGCCTGGCGGCTCATTTCCGCCGGCAGGTAGTCGATCTCCATGCCATCGATGCGGTAGCGGGTGCAGACCTTGATCTCGGCCATACCGTCGAGGACATCCAGCTTGGTCAGCGCGATGCCGGTGATACCGCCGACCTTGATGGCCTGGCGCACCATGACCGCATCGAACCAGCCACAGCGGCGGGAGCGTCCCGTCACGGTGCCGAATTCCTTGCCCCGCTCGCCCAGACCCTGTCCCACTTCGTCAGTCAACTCGGTCGGGAACGGCCCCTCGCCCACACGGGTGGTATAGGCCTTGGTGATGCCCAGCACATAATCGATGGCATCGACGCCGATACCGGCGCCCGCGCCGACCTGACCGGCCAGGGTGTTGGACGAGGTCACGTAGGGATAGGTGCCGTGGTCAATATCCAGCATCGCCGCTTGCGCGCCTTCGAACAGGATGCGGTGGCCGGCGCGCCTCGCCTCGTCCAAATCGCGCCAGACGTTGGAGGCGAAGGGCAGAACTTTCGGCGCCACTTCACGCGGTAGATCCACCAACTCGCCCGCATCGAACTCCGGTTTGCCAAGACCCCGGCGTAGCGCATTGTGGTGGAGGAGCAATTGATCAACCTTATCCGGCAGGCTGTCGGGATCTGACAGATCGCACAGACGAATGGCCCGGCGGCCAACCTTATCCTCATAGGCCGGGCCGATACCCCGGCGGGTGGTGCCAATCCGGCGGCCGGTATTGGCATCCTCGCGGATCGCATCCAATTCGCTGTGGAGCGGCAGGATCAGGGCGGCGTTGAAGGCCAATCGCAGTGAACTGGGCGTGATCTCGACGCCTTGCTCGCCCAGGCGCTCCATTTCCGACAGCAGGGCCCACGGGTCCACCACTACGCCATTGCCGATAATCGACAGCTTGCCTTTGCGCACGATGCCCGAGGGTAGCAGGCTGAGTTTATAAACCTCGCCGTCGATGACCAGAGTATGGCCCGCGTTGTGCCCGCCCTGAAACCGCACCACGACCGAGGCCCGCTCCGACAGCCAGTCGACGATCTTGCCCTTGCCTTCGTCGCCCCACTGGGCGCCCACTACCGCTACATTTGCCATTTAAAGATACCTACAGTTTCGCGGCCTTGTCGCCGCGCAGAATATGATCGCAAGCCAGGGTTCGGGCCTCCGCCTCCGGGTCGGTAACCTGGTCCAGACCCTGTACCGTAATCCATCCCTCAACCCGCAATTTTCGAGCCTTCGCGGCCTCCATTCCGAACGGGATATAGAGGCGCCGCGGCGCCTGCGCTTCGGGTATGGCCCGCATCAGGCTGTCCATATACAGGGTGAAACCGATGGCGCTTTCGCCGCCCTCCAGGGAATAGCGTCCGCCACGCCCCAATTCGCCCCGGATACCGTCGGCAAACAAAGAAAAGCTGACGCCGGTCTGATACTCGAAGCCACGGCTTTCACCGGGATCGACGGTCAGGGTCAGGCCGCCGTTCTGTCCATCCAGAAATTCGACCAAGGCGCCAAGGTGGTCGCACAGTGACCGCGCGGAGGCGGGCAGGTCGAGGCCGGCGATTGTCTTCAGCGCATCCTTGGCCGGACCGGCGGCCCGCATCAGCTTCGCCAACGGTTGGCGCACGTCCGGGGGCAAGGCATCGATTGCCGCGCCGTCGCGGCCATCCAGGGCCTGACGAGCCGACTCGGCCGCCTCTCCATCAAGGCCCAGGGCCTGAGTCAACAAAGGCACCAATGTGGGAACGGTCAGATCGACCGATAAACCCCGAACGCCAAGCGCCTGCAGGGATTCGGCGGCCAACAGCACAAGTTCGGCATCACCGGCCACACCCTCGGCGCCGATCAGCTCAACACCCGCCTGGGCGTATTGCCGCTCGGGCCGCAACTGGCTGCCGCGCACGCGGAGGACCTGGCCGGAATAACACAGCCGCAGCGGCCGGGGCGCCTCGGCCAGGCGGGTGGCGGCGATACGGGCCACTTGGGTGGTCATGTCCGCCCGCAGCCCCATCATGCGTTGCGAGATTGGATCCATCAGGCGGAACATATGCCGCGCCACGCCGGCGCCGGGTCCCGACAACAAACTCTCCTCGAACTCGATCAGGGGCGGTTTGACCCGCTCGTAACCATGGCTTTCAAATTGCGCCACCAATTGCTCGATGGAACGCGCCTCGTGCCCGGCAAAGGGGGGCAGATCGTCGTGCAAACCTTCGGGCAGCAGAGCCAGTTCAGCGTAGTCGGTCATGATCTCATTGAAGTCGTGGTTTTAGAAATTGAGCGCTTGTGCTTGTGCTACATGGGGCAACGCACGGACCGCCGTCAAGACCGCATCGTCAATTGGCTGATCGACGCCGATCAGGGCGATGGCATCGCCGCCCGGCTCTGCCCGGCCCAGATGAAAAGTGGCGACGTTCACACCGCCGTCGCCCAGCACCGTTCCCAGGGCGCCGATCAGTCCAGGCTTATCATCGTTGGTGATATAAAGCATGTGGGGAACCAACTCGGCCTCTAGCTTAATGCCCTTGACCTGTACGATCCGCGGGCGGCTATCCGCGAACAAAGTACCGGCCACATCGCGGCTCTGCCTTTCCGTGGTGACCGAGATGCGGATCATGGTCTGATAATCACCTGTGCCCTCGTCGCGGGTTTCACGAATTTCGATGCCCCGCTCCTTAGCCACCACGGGAGCGTTGATCATATTGACGTTGTCCATCAACGGCCGCAGCAGCCCTTCCAGCACGATTGCCGTCAGGGGCCGGGTGTTCAGGCCGGCGACATGGCCGTGAAATTCAATATGTACCGCTTTCAGGGCGTTCTGGGTCAACTGCCCGGCGAAACTGCCCAGTTCCCGCGCCAGGGTAAAATAGGGCCGCAATCGAGGCGCTTCCTCGGCTGACACGGACGCCATGTTCAGAGCGTTGGAGATGGCGCCGGTCAACAGATAGTCGGCCATTTGTTCGGCCACCTGCACCGCCACATTGACCTGGGCCTCGGTGGTGGCAGCACCTAGATGCGGGGTCGCAACCACGGCGTCGGAGCCAAACAGCGCGTTTTCCGTGGCCGGCTCGGACGAGAACACATCCACCGCCGCGCCCGCCACATGACCCGCATCGATAGCCGCGCGCAGGTCTTCCTCGACCACAAGGCCGCCGCGGGCACAGTTGATGATGCGCACACCGGGTTTCATTTTGGCGATGGAATCCGTGTTGATAATACCGCGTGTAGCATCGTTCAGTGGCGTGTGCAGGGTGATAAAATCGGCCCGGGCCAGCAAAGCATCCAACTCCACCCGCTCCACGCCCAGATCCCGGGCCCGTTCTTCGGAAAGATAAGGATCATAGGCCACGACGCGCATTTTCAGGCCGATGGCCCGGTCGCAGACGATGGCGCCGATGTTGCCACAACCGATCACGCCCAGCACCTTGCCGTACAGCTCCACACCCATGAAGCGGTTCTTTTCCCACTTACCCTCATGGGTCGAACGATCAGCGGCGGGGATCTGGCGGGCCAGGGCCATCATCATGGAAATAGCATGTTCGGCGGTGGTGATGGAATTGCCGAACGGCGTGTTCATGACGCATACGCCCTGGGCCGTCGCGGCTTCCTGATCGATGTTATCGACACCGATACCGGCCCGGCCGATAACTTTCAGACGGCCCTTGGCGGCGGCCAAAATCTCGGCCGTCACGGTGGTGGCGGAACGGATCGCCAGGCCATCGTACTCGCCAATGATCTCGGCCAGACCTTCGGGCGTCAGGCCGGGTTTTTCGTCCACTTCCACGCCGCGCTCGCGAAACACTTCCGCCGCCCGGGGGCTCATCTTGTCGGAAATCAGTACTTTGACCATGTCGTGTGGGTATCCCTACCGCTGTTCGGCATTCACGCTGCCGGAGAGTATGTCGCCTTCACCTCGCCATAGGCCCAATCGAGCCACGGCATCAGCGCTTCCAGATCAGATTGTTCCACTGTCGCACCGCACCAGATGCGCAGACCCGTCGGGGCATCCCGATGACCGCCGATATCATAGGCCGCGCCCTTCGCCGCCAACATCGCTTCTAACTGCTTGGCAACGGAGCGGCCGTCATCGGCGGACAACGAGGTAAACCAGTCATCCACGATCGACAGGCAGACGGATGTGGTCGAGCGGTTGGCTTCGTCTTGCGCCACATAGCCAACCCAAGCCGTTCGCGCGACCCATTCCTCGATAACGGCCGCATTGCCGTTGACCCGGTCGATCAGTCCCGAAAGCCCCCCCACCGTGCGGGCCCAGGCCAGGGTATCGAGGTAATCCTCGACACAAAGCATCGATGGAGTGTTGATGGTCTCACCCTTGAAGGGCCCTTCCGACAGTTTGCCGCCCTTGGTCAGCCGGAAAATCTTCGGCAGCGGCCACGGCGGGGTATGGCTTTCCAGGCGCGTAACGGCGCGGGGGCCGAGGATCAACATGCCGTGGGCCGCTTCGCCGCCAAGAACCTTTTGCCAGCTGAAGGTCACCACATCCAGCTTCTCCCAAGGTAATTCCATGGCAAAGGCCGCGGACGTCGCATCGCAGATCGTCAGGCCGGCCCGGTCATCGGAAATCCAATCACCATTGGGTACCCGCACGCCGGAGGTGGTGCCGTTCCAGCAGAACACCACGTCGCGGTCGAAATCCACCGACCCCAAATCGGGCAACAGGCCGTAGTCCGCTTCCAACAGTCGGGTGTCGTCCCATTTTAACTGCTTGACGATGTCATTGGCCCAACCGGCGCCGAAACTCTCCCAGGCCAGCACATCCACGCCGCGCGCGCCCAACAAGGACCACAAAGCCATCTCCACGGCCCCGGTATCGGACGCCGGCACGATGGCAATGCGGTAATCGTCGGGCACCTGCAAAACTTCGCGGGTGCCTTCAACGGCCGACAGCAGCCTCTCCTTACCCTCGGCGGAGCGATGGGAACGGCCCAGGGAGGCGTTTGCCAAAACAGACGGCTTCCAGCCCGGCCGCTTGGTACAGGGGCCGGAGGAAAAATTGGGCGTGGCGGGTTTGCGGTCGGGCTGCATGGCGCCGGGTCCTTGTCAATATTTTGGCTTGAAACCAGTATCTGGGTTGCTGCGGAGGCGGGAGTCTACGTGCGCGCCGGTCCAAGTCAACCGCTAATACCGCACTGCAACATAAGGTCGCAATTGACATCGAAAAGCAGTCGGTTACACATGCCCCGCGCGAAACAGTACGAAACAGATTGCGGATTTTCAATAATGATACCCACAGTAATCCCGTGCCAGCGTCACCTGTTCGATATCCCCGAAGACATCGCCTATTTTAATTGCGCCTACATGTCACCCCTGATGCACAAAGTGGTCGCGGCGGGGGAGGAGGCGGTGAAACGAAAGGCGCGGCCCTGGCAGATTACACCTCCCGATTTCTTTTCGACGCCGGAGCAGGCCCGCGCCCTGTTCGCCCGGCTGATCAACGCCCGGGCCGACGACATTGCCATCATCCCCTCGTGCAGTTACGGCACGGCCACAGCCGCGCTAAATCTGCCCGTGTCCAAAGGGCAGGACCTGGTGGTGCTGCAGGATCAGTTCCCCTCCAACGTCTATCATTGGCGGGAGCTGGCGGCTGAGCGAGAGGCCCAGGTGGTGACCATTCCCCGGGGCGGCAATGACGGCTGGACACCGCGCATTCTCGAAGCCATCAATGCTGATACCGCCGTTGTCGCCCTGCCCCATTGTCACTGGACCGACGGTAGCCTGATCGACCTTGAGGCCGTGGGCCGGCGCTGCCGCGAAGTTGGCGCCGGGTTGGTACTGGATTTGACCCAATCGATCGGCGCCCTGCCCTTTGACGCCGCCGCCGTGCAGCCGGATTTCGCCGTGGCCGCCGGATACAAGTGGATGATGGGTCCCTACAGCCTAGGCTTCCTCTATGTGGCGCCCCAACACCATGACGGCCGGCCGTTGGAGCATAACTGGATCGCCCGTCGCGACAGCAAGGATTTCGCGGGTTTGGTCGACTACAAGACAGAGTTTCAACCGGGCGCCCGGCGCTTCGACATGGGCGAAGGGGCAAATTTCACCTCTATGACCATGGCCGTCACCGCGCTGAAGCAGTTGCTCGAATGGGGGGTTGCGAATACCCAGGCGACGTTGGCGGCCATGACCGCGAAAATAGCCGAGCGTGCCGCGCCCCTGGGTTTAAGTGCCTCCGATGCCAGTCAGCGGGCCGGGCATTTTCTGGGCCTGGGCTTCCCAGGCGATGTGCCAAACGGTTTGCCGGAGCGGCTGGGTCAGGAAAACGTCTTTGTCTCTGTTCGGGGCCAATCCATGCGGGTCACGCCGCATCTGTTTAACAACGATGCCGACATTGACCGTTTGATCACGGTACTTGGCGCTTCGCTATGAGTTTCCTGATAGATTGTCGCTACATGGAAACAAATTTGTTCACGACGTTTTAATTGTTTGAGAACGATTCTCAACCTAAATAAGTCAAAGCAATGCAAATCCAATCAGGAGCCAAATAAATGTCCGACGCGGTGGTCGCCCAAGAATTCCCCTACTTCACTGATTTGGAAGAGGGCAAAGACTATTTTTGGTGCAGTTGCGGCAAAAGTAGCAAGCAGCCGTTCTGCGACGGCTCTCACAAGGGTTCCGACTTCGCCCCGGTCAAGTTCAGCGTGGACAAGACAAAGTCCTATTCCCTATGCGGCTGCAAACAGAACGACGGCAAACCCTTCTGCAACGGCGCCCATAACAAGCTTTAAGACTAATCCTCGCGGGCCAGGCGCGTCTCGACAATCTTGACGAAGGCCGAGGCGCCCAAGGGCAGGGCTTCGTCGTTGAAGTCGTAGCCGGGGTTGTGCACTTCGCAACCGCCTTCCTCGCCACCATTGCCGATGTTGAAATAGGCGCCGGGAACCTCGCGCAGCATCCAGGAAAAATCTTCCGAGGCCATGATCAGGGGGCCGTTGCGGTCGACATTTTCCTCGCCCACCAACCCGGCGCATATGTCGGACACGAATTCGGCTTCGCTGGGTGTGTTCACGGTTGGGGCGAATAGATAGCGGAAATCAAATTCCGCCTTCGCACCGAAACTGGCGGCAACACCATCGACAATCCGCTGCATATTCTCTTCCACGATGACCATGGTTTTTTCCGAGAAGGTACGCACCGTCCCAGCCAATTGGGCCGTCTGTGGGATCACGTTATAGGCGTCACCGGCGTGGATTTGGGTGATGGACAGAACCGCCTGCTCCTGGGAATAAAGATTGCGGGAAACGATGGTCTGCAGGGACATGACCATTTGCGAGGCCACGACCACCGGGTCGACGCCGGTTTCGGGCCGGGCGCCGTGGCCGCCGATACCTTCGATCTTGATATCGAAAAAGCCACCCCCCGCCATCATCGCCCCAGGGCGCACGGCGAATTTGCCGACCTCCAGATTGGGCCGGTTGTGCATGCCGTAAATCACATCGCAGGGAAATTGCTGGAATAGGCCGTCGGCGATCATCGCCTGGGCGCCGCCGATGCCTTCCTCGGCCGGTTGAAAGATGAAGTGCACCTGGCCGTCAAAATCCATGGTTTCGGCCAGATAGCGGGCCGCGCCGAGCAACATGGTGGTGTGGCCGTCATGACCGCAGGCATGCATTTTGCCGTCGCTGGTGGAACGATGGGCGAAACTGTTGCCCTCCAGTATCGGCAAAGCGTCCATATCCGCCCGCAGGCCGACCGAGCGGGTTGAGTTCCCGACCCGCAAAGTGCCGACGACGCCGGTCTTGCCCAGGCCCCGGTGCACTTCGCAGCCATAGTCCGCCAGCTTTTCCGCCACGATGTCGGAGGTGCGGTTTTCCTCGAACCCCAGTTCGGGATGAGCATGAATATCACGGCGGATTTCCGTCAAATCAGAATGCCATTCCGCGATCCGGTCAATACTACCCACATGTTTGTTCATTATTTTCCCCTGCGACGCGTCGTCATAAAATTATTGATCAAGGGCACTTAATAGGTCCGCGAGCGAAGTTGCAAGCGGCGCCTGGATTATTCGTGATGCGGCGTCCCTGGCCGGCCCTTCGCCCATGATGGGTCCCACATAGCGGATAAACTTGGCCTCCACCGCGTCCGCCGGCAGGGGCAGATCAGGTTCACCAGGCACCGCGTCGACGGCGAAAATTTCGGAACCGACTTTCAACCTGGCGGCCCGTTTGTTCGCGCCGGTGAATTCAGGCGCCTCCACAATCGTCACCAGGGCTTCCAGACGGCGGACCTCCCCGTTGGTCAGGCTGTCGTCGTGGTAGGCCTCCGGCCCCAGATCGCCCTGATACAATGCCCAGGCCAGGCCGTAGCTAAGGCTGAATTGGGCCTGGATCGGTGTGCGTGGGGCGCGGTTGCCGCAATAGGTCAGCGCTTCGCCATAGATTTGCAGCTCCAGCGCCTCGATCTTCGTGGTGTCCGGGCGTTCGCGGCCCCGCCGCCAGTCAATCGCGGCCTGGGCGCCATAGTGCACATGACGGACGGCGGCGAATGGTTTCAGATAACCTTCCAGCAGCAGCCATTGCCCGGACGGCGCCAAGGTCCCATCGTCCGGATTACCCCCCAGGGCGAGCTTGTGGAATTGCGCAATGGCCCCCGACGGGCTGCTCACCCCGGCCTGAACCGCCAGGGCAACCCCGATACCGCGCCGCCCGGCCTCCCCCACATAGGTATTCCGCACAGTGGCACCGTGGGTAATGGGCAGATACAAACTCCAGGGCAACTGACAGGCCGCGCCTTCCAGGGCCGAAAGCGTATCTTCGGGCGATAGCTGCAACAGTCGGGCGGCAGCCGTGACCGCGCCGAATGTACCCCAGGTGCCGTCCACATGCATGCCGGGCAGGATTCGCAGTAACTCGCCCAAGCGGCCGGCAACTTCAAATCCGGCGACAAGCGCGCCGAGGGTTTCGTCCAAGGTATGTTGGCCCGCCAAACCAAGGGCGATGGCGGCGGCAAAGGCATGCAGGCCGGGCCGGCCATGGGCGCGCGGCAGACCTTCGCAAGCCTCGTCCCAGCAAGCCGCCAGACCCGCCACATAGGCTGCGGAGCCCATCGTCAGGGGCGGGGCGTTGGGCAGCTTTATCTGGCCTGGTTCCAACGCTGCGAGAGAACGTGCCAGGGTGCGTGGTTCCGGCTTGGCCAAACCGGCGATCATGCAGCCGAGGGTATCAAGCAACAGCAACCGGGCGCGTTGTTCCACCGCTTGGTCAGCCAATGGATTTGTCCCATGCAGCCAGGCAACGGTTTCGGACAGCTGTTCGCTTATCGCCATATCTGAAGATTCCTCGTAGGATTTCAATTCACATGACATTGCATATCGAGAAAGCCAAAAAATGGCAAAGCAACCGAATTTCATTTTGTTCATGACTGACCAACAGCGCTGGGATCACTTGGGCTGCAACGGCAACGAAATACTCAAAACCCCGAACATTGACGCCATTGCTGCGCGCGGCGTCGGGTTCGATCGTTTCAACGTGGCCTCCGCCGTCTGCATGCCCAACCGCTCCACTCTGGTTACGGGGCGCATGCCGTCACTCCATGGCGTGCGGTACAACGGCGTACCACTTCGCCGCGACGCCGTGACGTTCGTCGATCTGCTGCGCGCGGGCGGCTACAGCACGGGCCTTGTGGGCAAATCACATTTGCAGAATTTCACCAATATGCCGGCCGCCGTATCAGCAGTCAGCGGCGACGGCGACGCGCCACCCGCGGATCTGTCCGAGGCCCGCCGCGGCACCATTAGTGGCTCGGAATACGAAGACGAGAAGATGCCGGCGGACGGACGCCGGGGTTATCTGGATCTCGCCACGCCCTTCTACGGTTTCGATCACGTGGAATTATGCACCCTTCATGGCGACCGGGTGCGCGGCCATTACGATCTGTGGCTAAAAGAGCGGCACAGCGATGCCGATGGTTTGCGCGGACCCGACAATGCCATTCCAGAGCCGGACTATTCAGCGCCGCAATCCTGGCATACCGCTATTCCGGAAGAACATTACACATCCAGCTACGTCGCCGACCGCAGCGAAGCGTTTTTGGAGGCGCAGGACCCCCACAAGCCGTTTTTTCTGCAATGTTCCTTCCCGGATCCGCATCACCCCTATAACCCGCCGGGCAAGTATTTTCGCATGTATGATCCGGATGCAATGGAACTGCCCGCCAGCTACCACAATTCCAGCCCGCAACCCACAACGGCCTATATCCAGGCCCGCACCGCCGCGGGTGACGTGGACCGCAATACGATCCAACCTTTCGCCGCCAGCGAGCGGGAAACCAAGGAAATTATAGCCCTGACCTACGGCATGATCGCCATGATCGATGATTGCGTGGGGCGGGTCATGGCGAAACTGGAAGCGCTTGGTCTGGAACAGGACACAGTCATTCTGTTTACCTCCGATCACGGCGATTTCATGGGCGATCATGGCATCATGCTGAAAGGCCCCTTGCACTATCAAGGTCTGGTCAAGGTGCCGTTCATCTGGTCCGACCCGGGCGACGGCTTGAACGGCGTCCGCCAAGATGGCTTGGCGGGAACCATCGATATCGCCCGTACGGTGCTGGCCCGGGCCGGGCTGGCGCCCTTCAACGGCATGCAGGGCCACGACCTGGGTCCCCTGATGCGCGGTGAAGTCGATGGGTTGCGCGACGGCATGATGGTGGAACAGGACGCCCAACGCCCCAACTTCCACTTTGACGGCCCGATCAAGGCGCGGACCTATCTGACCCAGCGCTGGCGTCTGTCACGTTACATGGGTTCGGAATTCGGGGAGCTTTACGATCTGCAAAACGATCCCAATGAGATGCAAAACCTTTGGGATGAGCCAGGCCATGCCGAGATCAAGGGCAAGCTGCTGGGCGATATGGTTCTGGCGATGATTGAAAATCAGGAATCTTCACCACATCCAACTGATTTCGCCTGATGAAAAATTGGGTCTGATATCAGGAAATGTTCCAACAGGCCGGGTAAAATCAATTCTTTTGCGGTATGCGCAGAAAAACGAGGAAAATTATCGCCGTGATGTTGAGGGCGGCGCCCAGCACGAACGCCATCTCGTAGGTTCCGGTCAGGTCCCTGATCAAGCCCGCCAGAAGCGGCCCGACGGCGGCGGCACCACCCGCGATGGAGAAACTGACGCCCGAGATGGCACCGATGTGCCCGCGGCCGAAACAATCGGCGATGACGGCGGGGTAGAGCGATGTGGCGGATGAACTGCCGGCGATGAACAGGCCGGCGGCGATATAAAGCGTTGTCAGGGACGCTGACTGGGTAAACAGCATGAACGCTACTACCTCTGTCACCAACGAGACGTAAAGACAGGGCACGCGGCCGATCCGATCCGACAGCCAGCCGAAAAATACCCGCCCGATGATACCGCCCGCCCCCATGGCTGCAACCAGAGAGGCCGCCCGCGTGGCATCGTAACCAAGTTCCGCCGCCATGATCGGCAAGTGCACGAAGGGGAAAAACAGCATGATCCAGGTTAGAATGTAAACTCCCGTAATGACCCAAAAGGCGGAGCTGGAGACAGCTTCGGCCAGGGTCCGAGAAACCTCCGATGAAACAGCGCCGTCGCCGCCGTGTTGATCGGGGCCCTCGCCATCCGGCGAAAGGTTTCTCAATTCAGGGTCGCGGACAAGGGTCAGCGCACAGGCGGCGATGGCCACCGCGGCGGCGATAGCCATCGTCATCAAGCCGGTGCGCCAGCCAAGCCAGGGGATGATCACCGCGGCCAGCATGGGTCCCACCAACAACGCCGCATTGACGCCAGTGCCGCTGATAGCCAGGGCCGAGCCGCGACGCCGGAGAAACCAGCGAACCACGGTCGCGTTCACGGGCACGAACACGGCACTCATGCCGATGCCCGTTATCAGGCTGAGAAACAGAAAGATATGCCATTCCGCCTTGGCGGTGGACAACAGAACATAACCCAGACCCAGCATACCGGCGCCCGTCAGCACCACGGCCCGGGGTCCAAATCTGTCGGTCGCCCGGCCTGAAATAAAAGCCGTGACCGTATAGACCAGCACATACAGCGAAAACGGCGCCGTCGCGGCGACCCGATCCAGCTCAAGATCCCGCATGATATGGGGCAGAAAAACGCCGTAGCTGAACTGCACGCCGTAAGCCAACGTCAAAATGGTGAATGACGCGGCAACGATGACCCAACCGTAAAAAAACCTGAACGACATGATTTAGGTAACTCTATACGCCGCCGTCTAGAAAATCGGCAGGGTCGGATAGGCGATGGAATCCGTGACCAGTTCGGTCCGACTTTTGAAGCGGGACATGGCGGCCTCCGCCTCCTTGACCGGGTTGTTCCACCACCTTGAAGCCTCCCAGACAGACAGATCGCCATAACGGGTCAACAACAAGGTCTTGCTGTCGGGCGCGGCGACATCCAGGCTGCGCCAGAAAGCGCAGACGTTGACGTCGAAAACCTCTTCCATGTTCGGCCAGGCGGCATCCGACAGATCGCAAAACGGCTGCCAGTCCGCCGCCGGCACATCGAACCAGCGAAAAACATAGATGCCTTCGTAGACCGGGGGCGTATCGTCTACGGGTCGGACAGTGGCTTCCATGATATGGGATTGGGAACCCGTGATCGGCCCACCTGGCGCGGGCGCCTGCCGGGCCGTGGCCTCGTCCGGCCAGGCAGTAACCGCGATACCTTCGTCGCGGGACATGCCCAGGCCCACCATGTTGCGCCAGCAGCCAAACAATTTGCCGCCATGATCGCCCGCGCGCCGCTCGAATTCCGCCCGCACCAGAGGCGGATCGCTCTGCACCACCCGTGGCCCCGTACGATAGTGGCAATACTCAAAGATACGCGACATGACGCCTCCTGTTGTTTTGCTCACCTTACTATCTTTGCGGTCCCTTCACCTAACCGGCGGCGGCAGCCGCCCGCCGACGCCGTGTCACGGCCGTCGCCAGTTCTTCCAGGACCGCCACTGAAGTATCCCAATCAATGCAGCCATCCGTGATGCTTTGGCCATAGGTCAATGCCTGACCGGGCAGCAGATCCTGGCGTCCGGCAACCAGATTGCTTTCGATCATGACGCCGACGATACGCTCATCCCCGGCGGCGATCTGGGCGCCCACATCAGCCATGACGAGGGATTGGTTTTCCGGCTTCTTGGCGCTGTTGGCGTGGCTGGCATCGATCATGACGCTGGGCATCAAACCCGACTGATGCAACACATCGCAGGCCGCATTAATACTGTCGGCATCGAAATTCGGCGCCTTACCGCCGCGCAGGATGATATGGCAATCGCTGTTGCCAGCTGTGTTAGCGATGGCCGCCCGGCCATCCTTTGTCACGGCCAGGAAGTGATGCGGCGCGGCGGCGGAGGCAACCGCATCAACGGCGATTTTCACATTACCGTCGGTGCCGTTCTTGAAGCCCACGGGGCAGGACAGGCCGGAAGCCATCTCGCGATGGATCTGGCTTTCCGTGGTGCGCGCACCAATGGCGGCCCAGGAGACCAGATCGGCGATGTATTGCGGCATCATGGTATCGAGGAATTCGCACCCCGCCGGAACGCCCAGATTATTGATATCCAGCAACAGACGCCGGGCGATGCGCAGGCCCCGCTCCACATCGAAACTGCCATCGAGATCCGGATCGTTGATCAAGCCTTTCCAGCCCACCGTAGTGCGCGGCTTTTCGAAGTAAACCCGCATGATGATCTCCAGCCGGTCACCAAGTCTGGCGCGCATATCCACTAGGCGGTTGGCGTAATCCATCGCCGCTTCCGGATCATGTATGGAACAGGGGCCGATAATCACCGCCAGGCGGCCGTCGTTGCGATGCACGATGCGTTGCAAGGCCAGACGGGCGGCGATGACCGTGTCTGTCGCAGCTTTCGTACGGGGGTGGCTGTGAATAATCTCCGCCGGGGTATCAAGAGCGGTGATTTCGCGAATGCGTATGTCGTCCGTGGTGTCCAGCATCTGCCGGGTCTCCCTTTTATTGAAGCCAGACCGACGGCATAAAAAAAACCGCCAGCTGCCTGGCGGTTCCGAGAATTTGTTTTGATCTTGTCTTTAAACCAAACGAACCCCGTCCTCCGCCAGCGGCATCGGATACGCAAAATACCAAAAATAATATGCGCTCATGTGGTTCATGGCGGATGATATAGGCCGCTTTGCCGGGTTTGTCACGCGAAGAGATTTATTCGTTGGAGGGAAACGCCATGGGCAGGCTTAGCGGCGCGATCTCCTGACTCGAACGACCCAGAAAATCCCGCTCCGGCACGCCGGCCTCCATGCGGGCCTGGGCATCGGCCAGCCGGGCCGCGGCGCCGGGACGGTCAAGGGTCAAAACCTGATGATCACGGATCACCTGCCGGCCATCGATATAGACGTCTTTCACCGCCCGTTCGGCGGCGTGGTGGATCAGGCTGACAATGGGATCGCGCACCGGCATCATGATTGGATTATTGAGGTCGAGGGCCACCATATCCGCCTTGGCGCCGACCGCCAGTCTGCCGATATCGTCTCGCATCAGGGCCGATGCGCCGCCGATGGTGGCGGCGTGGAAGACATCGGAGGTGGTGGCAACCTGCCCATCCTTGCTGGCGATGCGGGCCAGCACCGCCGCCGACCGCATGTCCTCGATAAGGTTATGGGGAATGGTATCGGTGCCGATGCCCAGGACCACGCCGGCGTCCTTGTAACGGCCGAAGTCCTCCATGATGGCGCCATAGCGCATGAAGGGCGTGGGACAATGGGCCACCGCCGTGTGGCTATCTCCCAACAATTTCAGATCGGTCTTGGAATGCCATTGGATCCAGGAGCTCTCGTCAATGAATATGGCATGGGCGATGATCGTGCCGGGGCCCAGAACACCCAGCTCCGCCAGGAACTGGATCGGCGTGATGCCGTGGCGCTGGACCATGATGTTGAATTCGATCACCGCCTGGGCGGCATGGGTGGTCCACGGTATGCCGCGGTCCTGGGCGGCGGCGTAGCTTTCCGTCAGTAATTCCGGTGTGTTGTTCTCGATCTGAAACGGCGAAACGATACCCGACAGCCGGTCCGAGGGATGCGCGCCCAAGGCGTCGATAAATTCCAGGGAAGCTTCGAAATCGGCGCGTCCTTTGGCGAGATCCTCTGCGAAATGCAATTCATGGTGATTATGCCGCTGCCATTGCGCCGAATTGAAGCCGGGTGCGGCGTACATGCGCAGGCCGCTTTTCTCCATCACCTCCACCCAGCCGGGATAGGGGAAGGTTACGTCGACCAAGGTGGTGACGCCCGACAACATCAAATCCGCGTAGGAAACCTCGGCGCCGAATTTCTTGTCGTCATTGTCGGCCGCATAGGAACAGGAACGCTCGTACAGGCCGGTCATGTGGTGTTCGCGCACACTGTGATCCTCGCGGATGCCGCGATACAGCACCTCGGTACAGGGGTGCGAATGGATATTGACCAGGCCCGGTATCAGGCAGATCCCGGCACCATCGACCACATTGTCGCTCTGGCCGTCATAATCCGGGCCGACGAAGGTAATTTCATTGCCTGCGAAAGCCAGATCGCCGCCCTTCAGATAGCAATGGCTCTGGCGGTCCTGGTCCCAGGCAACAATCCAATCAACGTCCTTGAAATGTGTTGTCGTCATCGCTTCCTCCCCCCACTTTACATAGGTATTGAGACATCTTGGGATCAGCGCCTTCCTCGCGGCAAGCAATCTTTCGGAGAGCAACATGGATATGGACAAAATCAGGGCCGAGACGCCCGGCGCCGAAAACGTCATCCACCTGAACAATTGCGGCGCGGGGCTGATGCCGCAACCGGTGCTGGACGCCGTGATCGGCCATCTGCGGCGGGAAACCGAAATCGGCGGCTACGAGGCCGAGGAGGAAGCTGCCGACGCCCTGGCCAACACCTACAACGCCATCGCGGCCATGCTGAACTGCGGCACGGATGAGGTCGCCGTGGTGGAAAACGCCACCGTGGCCTGGGACATGGCCTTTTACGGCTTTCCACTCAGTGCTGGTGATGTGGTCCTGACGGCGGTGTCCGAATACGCCTCCAACTACATCGCCTTTCTGCAACGGGTTGAGCGGGATGGGATCGAGGTGCGCGTGGTGCCCAACGACAATCACGGCCAGACCGATCCGGCCGCCCTGGCCCGAATGATCGATGACCGAGTGAAGCTGATCGCCATCACCCACGCCCCCACCAACGGCGGCCTGATCAATCCCGCCGCCGCCATTGGCCAGGTGGCGCGCAAGGCCGGCGTGCCGTATCTGCTGGACGCCTGTCAGTCCGCCGGGCAGGTGCCGCTGGATGTACAGGCCATCGGCTGCGATATGCTGTCGGCCACGGGTAGGAAATATCTGCGCGGGCCGAGGGGTACCGGGTTCTTGTATGTGCGGTCCAACATGCTGGACCGCCTGAACCCGCCATTCCTGGATCTGCATAGCGCAAGCTGGTCCGCGCCCGATCGATACGAGATGGCGCCCAACGCCCGCCGCTTCGAAAACTGGGAAAATTATGTGGCCGGCAAGATCGGTCTGGGCGTCGCCGTGGATTACGCCCTGGATATCGGATTGGACGCAATCGCCCAACGGGTCCAGGACCTGGCCAACGACCTGAGGCTCCGCATGGCCGCCCTGCCCGGCGTCGCGGTGCATGACCTGGGCGTGGAGAAATCCGGCATCATCAGCTTCACCCTGCTTGACCGGGACCCCGAAGGTGTCGCGACAGCGCTGGCGGCGGCGGGCATCAACACCTCCACCTCGTCGAACCGCGCGACCCTGATAGACATGGAACAGCGCGGTATCCCGATCATGAACCGCCTGGGCCTGCATTATTATAATACCGAGGCCGAGTTAGACCAATTCATGGACACGCTTGTGCGCATTGCAAACTGAACGATACGCCCCAAAGGCCGAGCAGCGATGGACCGAGCAAGGATGCGCAACTTCGGCTTCGGACAGACGTTTCGTCACCACTCGATCTCCCAACCTTGTTGTTGGCGAGCCGTTTAGCCGAACATTTGGGTTTCGCCATAATCAACGCCGCCCCGCTATAGTGCCACCATGGCGATCGCAGATATAACCGGGGCCGAGATGTCACCCGGCCAGCGCTATATGGTCTTGGCCACGTTGTCGTCGGCTACGATGCTCTATGCCATGACCTTGACCATTGCCAATGTCGTGCTGCCGCAGATGCGCGGCGCCTTTTCCGCCTCGCCGGAAGAAATCGCCTGGGTCGTGACGTTCAACCTGGTGGCAACAGCCGTCGTCACTCCGATCTCCGGCTGGTTGGCCAACCGCTTTGGCCGGCGCAAGGTGATGCTGGTCTCGGCCCTGGGTTTTACGATAGCAACAATATTTTGCGGTCTGGCCGAGTCGTTGGAAGCCATCGTGCTGTACCGCATCGCCCAAGGCGCGTTCGGCG
>JABIRL010000122.1 GCA_018667855.1 Rhodospirillaceae bacterium | reverse complement strand
TCGACCCGAAGTCCGTCCCGTTTCGATTCACCCATCGGGTGTGCCATGCCAACCACTCCATCAACTCCTCAACATATTGATTCTTATAGCATAATCTCCATCTCAGGGCATCGATTAACGAGTTCATCTGGGAAATGGGGGCTTAAACTCTTCCGCCGGGTCGCTCAAATCAAGGTATTTTTCAGGCTTGCCAGCAGCTGTTCGCGGTCCGCCGCGAAATCGGTATCACGCCAGGTCTGCTCCAGTCTTCGTAGTATTTTGCCAACTTCGGGGCCGGGGCGCATCCCCAGGGCTATGGCGTCGCGGCCCGTGAGAGCGAAGGCGGGGGGCGTTGCTTCCGCGATGCGGGGCAGCAGATCGTGGGCGCCTTGCTGCCGGGTCAGATCGGCGATGGCGTCGGGGCCGTGGTCGTAGAGCAGTTGGCGCAGGGCGGGGCGGGTTAGCGCGGCGCTGAAACCGCTGGGTGGTGTCATCAAAAAGGCCAGGCGCTCGGCCTGTCTGTTCGACAGGCGCAGGCCTTGCGCGATGGTTTCGCTTTCACCCCGGGCAATGGCGGAAAGCCGACGCAGGGGATCGTCGTCGCATCGATCCAGCTGGGAAAGATCATGTCCCTGGGGCAGGATTTGTTGCAGCACGCCGGCGCCGGCCATGAGCTCCAGACTCGGCCGGGGCGTCGGCAGGGCGAGGATCTTGAACAGTTCATCGCGCACCCGTTCGCCGCTGAGGCCGGCGATGCCCGGCGCGGCTGAAGTGCAGGCGGCAAGCGCTTCGGCATCGGGCGCGCCTTGTCCGAAGCGGGCCTGGAAACGGAAAAACCGTAAAATTCGCAGCTTATCTTCATTGATGCGCTGCGCCGCCGTGCCGACGAACCGCACCCGGCCGGCGGCGAGGTCTGCCATACCGTCCGTGGGATCGAACACTTGCCCGTCGCCATCGGCATAGATGGCGTTGATGGTGAAATCCCGCCGGTCAGCGTCCCTTTGCCAATCATCCGTAAAGGCGACTGTCGCATGCCGCCCGAAGGTTTCCACGTCCACCCGCAGGGCGGTGATTTCAAAATGTTGCCCGTTGATCACGGCGGTAATGGTGCCGTGTTTCAGACCCGTGGGAATGACCTTGATATCGGCGGCCTGCAGCAACGCCATGCTGTCCCCGGGCAATTGATCGACGGCGATGTCCAGATCGGCGCTGGTTTGGCCCAATAGGCCGTCGCGCACGCAACCACCCACGAACCGCGGCGTCGCGCCCGACCCGGCCAGGGCCGCCAGAACCGCCTGGCTGGACTGTGCTGTCAGCCAGGTTTGCCGGGATAGGGGCCGCATCGCCATTGCCGCTCACTTACCGTTTAGTTGAATTTTCCGGGTACGACCGTGCCGTTTTCCATATGGGGCGCGATATATTCACCACCGGCCGGCGCACCGGTAAAGGCCCAGACCGCAATCAATGAGGCCCCGGTCAGCGCCAAACCGACACTGAACAGCCAGTACCACGGCGCCTCGTCAAAAGCTGCGCCCTGGGCCCGGGCCCGCCGCGTGGCAAAGACATACAGGCCATAGGCGATGAACGGCAGCAGGAATGGAACGACGTGGAAAAGGAAATTTCGCAGCATGGCTATAACAGGTCGTGAACGCGACGGTAGAGGTTCATCAACATCCCCGCCGTGGCGCCCCAGATGTAAAAATCCCCGTACGGCATGGCATAATACTGCCGTTTGCGGCCGTTCAGATCCCGGCTGTGGCGTTGATGATTGACGGGATCAAACAGAAACTCCAGCGGCACCTCAAAGACTTCCGCGACCTCGAAATCGTCCACGTTCAGATCAAAACCCAGCCGCACGAAACCGACGACCGGGGTGACATGAAATCCCGTTCCGGTTTCGTAATCATCAAGATAGCCAGCCACTTCGACGTAATCGCGGCTCAAGCCGATCTCTTCCTCGGTCTCGCGCAGGGCGGTATCGACGACGTCGAGGTCTTCTTCCTCGACCCGGCCGCCGGGAAAACTGACCTGACCGGCGTGATGATGCAGATGATCCGTACGTTTGGTCAGCAGCACCGTCAGACCGGAATTGTGTTCGATCAGCGGGACCAGAACAGCGGCCGGTTTCAGGCGCTCCTTGGGATCCACCCAGTCCTGCATGAACGGGTTCAGTTCATGGTCGCCGGTCGAGGGGCGCAAATCGTCATGGGCGCGGGAAGCCGCCATGGGACGTAGCTTGGATACAATTTGATCGCGCAACTGGGGCTCCATTTCAGGCTTCATGATGTTTCGCCCGATGATACTGTCCCGGCCGGTCCAAAGGGAAAGAAAACGCCGGCGCTCCAGACACCAAAACTGACTTCGCCATCACGCTTTTCGTCCACCGCCAGATCAACCAGATCATAGAAGATGGCACGGTTGATCAACGCTTCCAAGCGCCCACGGATATGGACATAGGGCGATGGTTCATCGGTGGCGGCATCGATCTCCATCCGTATGGCGTGATCCGGGCCGGCCATGACCTCGTCATCCACATTGGTGCGGAACGTCAGCACCTGGTCTGGGCCCCTGTCATGAACATCCATGGCGACCGCCTGAAAGGGTGCATCCTCGACCGTAATAGCGAATTTCTCCACCGGGGTGACCAGATAATAGCGCTGGTCGTCATCTTGGCGCAGGATCGAGGCGAACATTTTGACCATGCGCCGGCGCTTGATGGGTGAACCCAAATAGTGCCAGGTGCCGTCCCGGGCGATGCGCATGTCCAGATCACCGCTGAATTCCGGATGCCAGCTGTCCACGGGGGGGACCTTGCCCCGAGGCAGTTGGGCCGCGATTGCCGCCGGATCTAGCATCTATCGGTCACCCTATGGTCATCTGTTACCCCGGCACTACACCGGAAATTGACCCCTTGTTCGGCTAGCCCTGAGCGCGCGTAAACGCTACGCTAGGGCCACATCAAAGATGGGGAGTCTTCATTATAGTGGACAACATGCCATCCGTCAGCGAAACGGACAAGAAAATGGTCGCCGAGATCGAAGGCGCCGTTGAACAAATCGCCAAGGTTCGCTCCACGATCGGCCGGGTCATTTTCGGCCAGGAAGAGGTGGTCGATGAAACCCTGATCACTTTGCTGGCCGGCGGTCATGCCCTGTTGATCGGCGTGCCCGGCCTGGCCAAGACCCGCCTGGTGGAAACCCTGGGCACGGTCATGGGGCTGGACGACAAACGGGTGCAGTTCACGCCGGATCTGATGCCCGCCGATATCCTCGGCTCGGAAGTGCTGGAGGAAGCGGACAGCGGCAGGCGCGCCTTCCGCTTTATCCCCGGCCCGGTGTTTTGCCAGTTGCTGATGGCGGATGAAATCAACCGCGCCAGCCCGCGCACCCAATCGGCATTGTTACAGGCCATGCAGGAACATTCCGTCACCATCGCCGGGCAGCTGCACCCCCTGCCGGAGCCATTCCATGTTCTGGCGACCCAGAACCCGTTGGAGCAGGAAGGCACCTACCCCCTGCCCGAGGCGCAACTGGACCGTTTCTTGCTGCAGATCGACGTAAGTTACCCTGATCGCGCATCGGAACAGCGTATGTTGATGGCCACCACGGGGGCGGAGGAAGTAACCGTCCAGGCGGTCATGGATGGCGAACAGTTGCAGGCGATACAGCGCCTGATCCGCCATGTGCCGGTCGGTGAAAGCGTCGTTGAAGCGATCCTGACGTTGGTCCGCAACGGCCGGCCCGAAGACAGCGAACTGGCCGGCATCGAGGATCAGGTTTCCTGGGGACCGGGTCCGCGGGCCAGTCAGGCCATGATGCTGGCGGTCCGCGCCCGGGCGCTGCTGGATGGCCGCCTGGCGCCTTCAATCGATGACGTACTGGCCCTGGCAAAGCCGGTGCTGCGCCATCGCATGGCCCTGACCTTCGCGGCCCGGGCCGACGGCATCACCCTGGCACAGGTCATTGACCGCCTGTGCGAGCCCTTGGCCTAGACCACCATGGTTGGGGCCGCTTCAGACAAAGCCGGCCGCGGTTCCGGGCATGGCGCGGGGCATGCGGCGGAACAACTGGCGTCCACCCTGCCGCCGCTGCTGGTTGCCGCCGAACGAGTCGCCGCGACCATCGTTCAGGGCGTGCACGGCCGCCGCCGGGTCGGCAGCGGAGAGACCTTCTGGCAGTTTCGCCGCTACCAGGGCGGCGACAGCGCCAGCACGATCGATTGGCGGCAATCAGCCAAAAGCCAGAAGATTTTCGTCCGGGAGACGGAATGGGAGGCGGCGCAAAGTGTCTGGCTGTGGCGGGATGGTTCGCCATCCATGACATACCGTTCCGCCAACCGGCTGGAGCGAAAAAGAGAGCGGGCGGAACTATTACTGCTGGCCCTTGTCTCGTTATTGCTGCGCGGCGGCGAGCATGTGGGACTATATGGCCGCGATGGCAGCGCCACGGGCGGGCGGGCCACCCTGTCAAGATTAGGCGCGCTGTTACACGATGGCCGCGGCGGCGTGGATGAAAGCACTGGATTGCCGAGCCCGGGCCGGCTGCCGCGTTTTGCCCAAATGGTGCTGTTCAGCGACTTTCTTTCACCCATGGCGGAAATCGAGGCCATGGTTCAACGCTTCGCCGACCAGGGCGCGCGGGGCCATTTGCTGCAAATTCTCGATCCGGCGGAAGCGGACCTGCCGTTTCGCGGCCGTACGGAGTTCGAAGGTCTGGAAGACGAAGGCCGGTTGGTAATCGGCCGTGTCGAAAGCCTGCGTGACGGTTATCTGGCCCGCATGGCGGCCCGACGGCAAGCGCTTTTGGATATCGCCCGCAAAGTCGGTTGGGGCTTTGCCCAGCACCGTACGGACCGGCCGCCGCAAACCGCCCTGATGGGCCTATATCAGGCCTTGAGCAGCGGTCTGGACAGCGGCGCAAGCCAGGGCCCGTCACCAGAATATCGACCCTGATGTTATCGCTCGGCCCCCTTGCACTGATCGCACCATGGATGCTGTTGGGATTGCTGGCCCTGCCGGTGATCTGGTGGCTGTTGCGGATCACTCCGCCCATGCCCCGTCGGGTTCCCTTTCCGCCCATTCGTATTCTGTTCGGCCTGCAAGGCGAAGAAGAAACGCCGGCAACCACGCCCTTGTGGTTGGCGCTGTTGCGTCTGCTGTTGGCGGCCCTGGCGGTTCTGGCCCTAGCGCATCCATTGCTGCATCCGGGCGCCGATTTATCGGGCGATGGCGCCGTGGTGGTGGTGATCGACGACGGCTGGGCCGCGGCACCCGAATGGTCCCTGCGCCAACAAGCCGCCATGACCCTGGTGGAACGGGCCAAACGGCGCCAGCGCCCGGTAGTTATTCTGGCCACGGCGCCACCGGTGGGGGGTGAGCCGATCCAGGTGAGCGGTCTGTTACAGGCAGCGGAGGCGGAACCAATCCTGCGCGCCATGCAGCCTAAGCCATGGTCCACTGATCGTCTCGCGGCGGCCAATGCGGTCCGGGCGCTGTCATTGGACGGCCCGGCCACGGTTTATTGGTTAAGCGACGGCATCGATGATCAGATGCTTGACGGCCAACAGGCAAGCCGGGGCCGGGACGAATTGGCGGCGGCGTTGTCCGCCCTGGGACCCATTCACCTGTTACAGCAGCCCAGCGCCCGGCGCGCCATGGCCCTGCTGCCCCCGGTGCTGACCCGGCGCGGATTGGCCGCCACGGTGCTGCGGGCGGGTGGTGAGGGACCAAGCACGGTCGAGGTTCGGGCCCTTGGTGAACGGGGCCGGGTGTTGGGGCAGGCCAGGGCTACATTTTCCATCAATGGCGACCGCGCGGTGGCCGATATCCCGCTGCCGGGCGAATTGCGCAACCGCGCCCTGCGCCTGGAACTGGCGGGCGCCGGTTCGGCGGCGGCCCAGATCCTGCTGGATGAACGCTGGCGGCGG
>JABIRL010000092.1 GCA_018667855.1 Rhodospirillaceae bacterium | reverse complement strand
TACATACCGACATGGCCTCACCCCATTTGGCCCGTTATGGCACCGATGCGCAAAAGGCGAAATACCTGCCCGCCATCTGTAAGGGGGAGATCATCACCGCCGTCGCCGTGACGGAACCGGGCGCGGGATCGGATGTGGCCGGGCTATCCACGCGGGCCGTGCGCGATGGCGACGATTTCATCTTGAACGGTGCCAAGATGTTCATCACCAACGGCGTTCACGGTGATCTGTTCTTCGTCGCCGCCCGGACCGACCCGGATGTCAAAGGCAGCCGGGGCATCTCCATATTCATGGTTGAAAAAGGCACGCCGGGATTTTCCGTCAGCCGGCGCCTGGACAAGCATGGCTGGCGCAGCTCCGACACAGCGGAGCTGGTGTTCGAGGATTGTCGTGTCCCAGCCGCCAATATGTTAGGTGAGGAGAACAAAGGCTTCTACGCCATCATGGACAATTTCCAGAATGAACGGCTGGTGCTTTCGGGCATGGCCGTTGGCGAGGCCGGCAAGGCCTTGGAAATCACTCTGGAATATCTCAAGGAACGGAAGGCCTTTGGCGCTACGCTTTGGGACAAACAGGCTATCCGACAGCGCCTGGCCATGCTGGCGGCTGAGGTCGAGGCGGCCCGGCAACTGGCCTATCATGTGGCCTGGCTGGACAGCCAGGGGCAGGATTGTGTCGCCGAAGTGTCCATGTTGAAAGCCATGTCGGCGGAAGTGGCCAACAAGGCGCTTTATGACTGCGTGCAGTTCCATGGCGGCATGGGTTACATGCGCGAAAGCACAATCGAGCGTATGTCCCGCGATGCCCGTTTGCTGCCCATCGGCGGCGGCGCCACGGAAGTCATGCTGGAGGAGGTCGCGAAACGCCTATGAGTAGAGAAATTTCGCGGATCATCACCGCGCAACATGCCACGGAAGGCGCCGGCTTTCCCATACGCCGGCCCTTCCCCACCCAGGAACTGGATAACCTGGACCCGTTTTTGATGCTGGACGAAGTCGGCCCCGTGGACTGGCCCCCGGGCGAGGCTGTGGGCGCGCCGGATCATCCCCATCGTGGCTTTGAAACCATCAGCTATGTCCTGGCGGGCGAAAAGCTGCACGAGGATTCCACCGGCGATCACCAGATCCTCGGCCCCGGCGATGTACAATGGATGACGGCGGGTTCCGGTATCGTGCATTCGGAAATGCCCAGCCCCGCCATGCGGGCCGCGGGCGGGCGGTCACATTCTTTTCAGATCTGGGTCAATCTGCCGAGCGAACACAAGATGGCCGCCCAACGGTATCAATTCGTCGCCCGTGACGAAATCCCCCTGGGGGAAAGCGACGACGGCCTTGTGAAGGTTCGCGTTATCGCGGGTGAGGCCTATGACGCCCAGGCCACCATCAATACCTACACCCCGGTCACCTTGCAGGACTGGACCATGCAGCCCGGCGGTCAGGCGAGGCCGACGCCGCCCCGGGAGCAGCAGATGGCTATTTATCTGTTTCAAGGCAGCCTTGCCGTGGGACCGGAGGGGCAGCGGGTCGATGACGGGCAATTGGTCATCTTCGCCAACGATGGAGAGGACTCCATCGATTTGTCCCTTGATGGGAATGCCGACAACCCGGCGCGGTTTTTGTTGTTCGGCGGCCTGCCCATCGGCGAACCCATCGCCCGCTATGGCCCATTCGTCATGAACACGCGGGAGGAACTGGTCCAGGCCTTCGACGATTACCAATCGGGGCGCATGGGCGTAATCTCACGTTGAAGCGGCGATTTTTTCCAGCAACAGATGGCGCAGGACCTTGCCGGCCGCGTTGAGCGGCATTTCATCGACGAAGTAGATACGTTCCGGACATCGATAGCTGGCCAGATGTTGTTTGCAATGCGCGATGATCGCCTCGCCATCACCATCGTTATTCTCGGTGACCACAGCCGCGACCACGATCTCGCCCCAGGTTTCGTCCGGTAAGCCCAGGATGACCGCATCGCGCACGCCCGGGGCCTCCAGCAGAACAGGCTCCACTTCCGAAGGGTACACATTTTCACCGCCGCGAATGATCATGTGTTTCTTGCGCCCGGCCAGGTAGATGTATCCGTCGGCGTCCCGATAGCCCAGATCGCCGGTATGGATCCAGCCATCCCTAAATGTCGCGGCGGTCTCTTCCGGCAAATTCCAATAGCCGGACATCGCAGCGCCGGCGCGGGTGACAATCTCGCCGATTTCACCACGGGGCACCGGATCGCCCGCATCGTCACAGATCGCCAGTTCCACGCCGGCGCTGGGCAAACCAATGGATTCGAGCCGCCCGGGAGCGATACCGGCCAGCGCGTTATGATGATCCTCCGGCGTCAGAACGGTCTGCGGCAGGTCTTCGGTTTGGCCAAGAAATTGCACCAGATCGCCTTGGTAAACCGCCATCAGCTTCCGCAACAGCGGCAGGCTCATGGGCGCCGCCGTGTACATGATCAAGCGCAGACCGGCAAGAACATCCGGCGTGAAATCATCCCGGGCCAGGGCCATGCTAAGGATCGTCGGCACGGTGTTAATGAACGTGACATTATGTTGGCGCACGGCGGCCATGGTGCTTTCGTAATCGAATTGCGGCAGGATCAATTGCGCGGCGCCCCGCTGCAGCGCCGCCAAAGAGAGCATCAGGCAGGAAATGTGGAACATCGGCGTCGTCATGTGCATGACGTCATCCGGCCCCAGCCGCAGATCATACATCAACATGAAGGCCCGCAGGCTGGCTGTGAACTGATCGATCACGGCGCCCTTGGGCCGGCCGGTGGTGCCGGAGGTATAACAGATAGCCAGCGGCGTTGCCGCGTCCTGGTTGCTCAATCGGAGCAACCCATCCGCCGTCGCCCCCGGCAGGCCGATCTTGCTGGGATCATCGATGGCCCGCCAACCCAGCGCCAGCGACGGCGCCAACTGGGCCGCCTCCTCCCCGTAGCGGAAACTGGCCAGCAGCAGCCGGGCGCCGGAATCCTCAATCTGAAAGCGATATTCCGGCAGCCGCTGGCGATAGTTCAGCGGCACCGCGATCGCCCCCAAAACGCCAACCGCGCACAGGGTTTCTAGAAAATTCAAGCTGTTAACATCAAGGATCGCCACCCGGTCGCCCGTTCGGATTCCCAGGGTTTCCAGATGAATGGCGATTGCCGCCACATCGGCGCCGAACTGGCGGAAGGTAACCGTGCGTTCGGGGGTAATCGCACAGACCTTGTCGCCATAGCCGTTGGCCGCCGCTTGCACCAACGCCGGAATGCTGTAGGGCGTATAATTTTCCAAGGTTCCTGCCGCCGATCTCGCTTCTATTGAATCGTGGTGCGCAAGGCACCACTAGGCTGTTTGATCTAAACCGCGTAACGGTTCTGTACCCACTTCATGGCCGCCGAAAAACCGTCCCGATTGAAACGCTCGAAAAACTCAGACTTGATCTCATTGGGCGTCACGTTGGCCATAACGAAAGCCTCCTTGCCCATTTCGACGCAGGACTGGAAGCCCATGATCTCGTATGATCGGTTCACCGCCGATTTGTTCTGGTGCCAGGTCTCGGGCGCGAAACCCATCAAGCGTTTGGCCATTTGGGTAACGGTGGCTTCCAGATCATCGGGCTCGCACAGCTTGTTGAGGATGCCGTACGACAGGGCGGTTTCAGCCGATATCAGTTCGCCGGACAACAGAATATGCTTGGCCTGGCGCATGCCCATCACCCAGGGGCTGATCAGAAAGGGCGGCGCATCGGACAAAAGTACCTCCGGCTCGCCCAGTTGGGCAGTGGTATCGGCGTAGGCGAAGTCACAGGCCATGGCCAACTCGAACGCACCGCCCAGGCAATAACCCCGGATCGCGGAGATGACCGGCTTCTTAAGGTTCCAGACTGCCCAACAGGCAGTATTGCCCACATCGGCATAGTCGCGGAAGGCATTGGGCAGGGGTTCGGCTAATTCGCCGCCCAGCGCCGCGGTAAGATCGTAACCGGCGGAAAAATTCTCGCCCTCACCTTGAATGGCGACCACCCGCACATCATCATCCCCCGCCGCGCTATCCAGCACCGCCTTAAGATCCCGCCACTGCGCAAGGTTGAAGGCGTTCAGGACCTGCGGCCGATTGAAGGCGATCCACATCAGGCCATCGGTCCGGGAAATACTCAATGTTTCATACTGATCCAATTTCTAATCCTCTCGCTCGTGGAAACGCCCTACTCGGGTTCTAAATACCCGTGCGGCAAGCAGCGATTTCAAGTTGAGACTGTTCGTATTTTGGGCATTGATGGTAAAGGAACCGCATCTGATTACCAGCCATTTTGCCAGTCATCAGGCCCTTTGCCGTTTTATGCCATGGCCGATCATCCAGGCCGGGCCGACGGCGAAAAGCGCCATTACGGCTATGGCAAGGAAGGTGTCCTTGAAGCCGATGGTACTGGCCTGGGCCTGCACCATGTGAGAGAGGTAATTGATCGCACCGGCCATTTGCGTGGTATCCGTCAGGCCGGTTCCGGCCAGCAACTGCTGAATACCGCCCAGCAACTCCCGCGTCGTCTGGTTGGCCCAGGTCTGGGTCTCGGTCAGGGCTTCGGCATGGAATTGGGTGCGATGTTGAAAGAATGCCGTCAGCATGGTGATACCAATGCCGCCGCCGAGATTTCGGAAAAATGTTGAGGCGGAGGCAGCCCGCGCCAGCTTATCCGGCGGGACGGCGCGAAGCGCCGCGATACTGAGGGATGGGATGGCCAAGCTAAGTCCCACCTTGTTGATCGCGGTATAGATGACCAGAACGAAAAACGTCGTGTTCACATCGACAGCCTGAATCAAAAAGAAACCGATGGAGAAGATCAACAACCCCACGGCAATAGGTATATGGGCCGGAATTGTATCGGTGATGCGGCCGGCCAAGGGAAAAAACAGCATCATCACCAGACCGCCCGGTGCCAACAACAGACCGGCCCGGGTGGCGCTGTAGTTCTGGATGGTTTGGACAAAAATCGGGATGAAATAACCGGAAGCGAACAATCCGGTACCAAACACGAAACCCGCTATCATGGTCAGGGCGAACTGCCGGTTCCGGAACAGGCTTAGGTCCAGCAGGGGGTAGGTGGCCCGCAATTCCCATAGAATGAAGACAAAGAGCGCCGTCGCGCCGGCCAATAGGCGGTAGACGACGAAATCCGAATCCCATCCCCTTCTTGGGCCGTTTGCCAACCCACTGAGAACGCTGAACAGGATCAACAGGACCAGCGCCAAGCCCAGCCAGTCAAAGGGCGGCAACCTCGGCGCTAGCTTCTTGCCCGGCATGAAAACCATACCCAGTATCAGCGCCGGCACGCAAAACGGCAGGGGCAGGAAGAACAGATAGCGCCAACTGATGCTGTCGATGGCGATGCCGCCGACAATGGGCCCGAAGGTCGGCGCCAGTACGCTGAACAGACCATATATGCCGATCGCCGTGCCGCGCCTGTCGGCGGGAAAGACGCTGTACATCGTGTACATGGCCAGGGGCTGGCCAATGCCGTTCGCTGCCCCCTGCAAAACCCGGCCCAGGATCAGGATATCGATATTGGGTGCCGTGGCGCTGAGGAAGGAGCCGATGCCAAACACCGTCAGGATCACGATGAAGGTTATGCGCTGTCCAAGGACCTCAATCAGCCAGGAAGAGACCAGCATGGTCGCCGACATGGTGGCCAGAAAACCGGTCGCCATCCATTGGGCCTGATCCAGCCCGACGCCAAAAGCACCAATCACCGAGGGCACGGCCACATTCACCATGGAAGACGCCAGCCCCATGGCGATGGCGCCGGTCATGACGGTCAAGGTGACCAGCCAGCGATAGGACTTGCCATATCTATGAAATAGGGCATCGACGCCCGTGCCAGCGGCAACCGTCATGGTGCCCGCGACCGTGCCTTTGGAAAAGACCGGCACATTCTCAAGCCGTGCTCCCTCTTACGAATACAGCATCTGCGAGGCCAGGGCGGCGCCCTCCGCCAAAGCTTCAAGCTTGTCCCAGACGATTTGCTCATCCACCGCGACAAAGCCGGCCGCGGTTTCGAAGCCGCAATCCGTACCGGCAATGATCCGCCGCGGATCGCCGACCGCGCCGGCAATACGGCAGATGCGATCCGCTACCGTGCGGGGATGTTCGACATAGTTCGTCGTGGTATCAATCACCCCGGCGATCAGGACGCCATTGTCGGACAGATCAAAATTTTCAAAGCATCGATATTCATGCTCGTGCCGTGGATTGGCCATGGACAGCAACAGCCCTTGCGCCCGGGCCCGGGCAATGGTCGGCCAAATTTCTTCCAGGGAGACGTCGAAAACGTGCGGACCTTCATAGTTGCCCCAGCAGACATGCAGACGCACCCGATCAGTGGCGATATCCGCCAGGGCCCGGTTGATGGCAGCCATGACGCAGTCGGCAAATTCCAAAAACGTCTCGATGGGTTGTCCCTGGAACAAGGCATGGCGTTCCATGGCCAGATCCGGTGCATCGATCTGCAATAACAGGCCGGCATCGACGATAGCGTGATACTCCACCGATAGCGCCGTCGCCAGGGCGTCAACATAACTTGCCATATCCGGATAATAATCGTTCTGCATGGCGGCGGCGATAATACCGGGCGAAGGCGCGGTCATGAATGCTTCCGTGAACACCCGCCCTTGCAGTAGATCGTTAAGCCGTCGGCATTCGGCTGCAATCGTGCCGGTATCACCGTAACTGACGGGTGCGATGGCTTTTGGCGCTTTCATCAATGAAACCCGGTCCGTCTCGGTCGTCATGCCGAGGAGCTTCTTGCGGTAGCCCTCGTACATGGTCATATCGGCCATTAATTTGCGATCGCTGTGGCCGCCAAAACCGCTCATGCGGTATCTCACATAAGTAAAAAAACTCTCCCGCCCCATTTCGCCATCGTTGATGATGTCCAGCCCGGCGGCGATTTGTTTATCCAGGGTATCGGCCGTGGCCTCCGCCACAGCCGCCGCAAGTTCCGCCTGATCCGCATTGTCGCCGCTCGATAACAGGTGCCGCAGAACAGGCGGCCGGGGCAGGCTGCCCGCGTGGGTGGTCAATATTCTGTTCTGGCTGGTTTGCATTGGCGGCTTTCATGGCTCGACAGTTACCTGAAAGCTTAGTGCAATTCCGTTCAATTGTGAATCGCCCAAACTAACTGGGGCGATTCTAAGTGATTGGAAAAATTGCTCTATTCTTAAAGGTCGGAGCATTTCCAGTTCGGAAATGCTCTCGTGCAAATTCTGCTCAAGTAGAATTGCTTTGCAAATAGAAGGGTCGTTTTTGGTTTCCTAACCGCCGCCCGCCGTTGGCGCCTGACCATCCTGGCCGGTGATGCGGCTAGCGGGCAATAGAACCTGGGCCAAGGTGCCGGCGCCCGGTTCGCTATCGATCCGTAGTTCACCGTCATGCAGCGCCGTTAGGCGACTGGCGATGGACAGGCCCAGCCCGACGCCTTCCTGGTCACGACTGATATCGTTCTCCAGCTGGCTAAAGGGTTGCATGGCCCGGTCGATATCTTCCGCCGCCATGCCGACACCGCTGTCCTGCACCGCCAGAACAAGCCAACCCTCCTGGTTGAAACCGGCGCGCACCATGATCGACCCGTTGGCCGGCGTGAACTTCATTGCATTGCCGATCAAATTGACCAGGATTTGCTTGATCCGGCGGCTGTCGACAATGATTGAAGCGGGCGCATTGGACAGATCCACGGAAAGATCTATTCTGGCTTCCTCCGCACGCTTCTGGAAAAGACGAACGCATTCGTCAACCAAGTCGGCCACGTCCTCCGGCTTCTCTTTCAGTGATACTTCCTCCGCATCAATCTGACTCAAATCCAGAATATCGCTGATCAGGCCCAACAATAATTGTCCGCTGATCTGTATATCCCTGCCGTATTGCGCATAGGAACGGTTCTCGATCGGACCAAACAACTCGGAACCGATAATCTCGGAAAAGCCGATGATGGCATTCAACGGTGTCCGCAACTCATGGCTGACACTGGCCAAGAAACGCGATTTAGCGCGGTTGGCATCTTCGGCGCGGTCTCTGGCATCGCGTAGTTCGGCCTCAGATTCCTTCCGTTCGGTGACATCCACACCGAGAATTATAGTGCTGCCATCCGACAGATGGCGCTCCAGGACCTGGTAATATTGGCCGTTCGGATGGGCAAATTCGAAGGGGAAACCGGCCTCTCCACGGCCTGGTTTCGAACTGCCATGATGACGCATTCTAGATTCGAAATCATAGACGGTCTCGCCATCACCAATATCTGAATAAATCTTGGCGACCTCCTGGAACGAAATTCCAGGTTGTAGTTCCTCGGCAAATCTCGGATGAAATCCGCGATAAGCATCATTGCAAATCACCAGACGGTCATCGGCGTTATAAAGGGCCATGGGTTCTTCGGTGCCGCCGATGGCCGTCGCCAAGCGCTCGCTGGCGGATTGCGCCTCTTCGCGCGCGTTGACCTGATCTGTAATGTCCGTGCTGGACCCGAAATAACCTTGAAATGCACCATCCTGGTCGAAAATCGGCCTGCCGCTGCTTCTGATCCACATTGTCCGGCCATCTGGAAGGTCGCGCCGGATTTCCATGTCCTTGAATGACTTTCGGGCCCGCAAGTCGGCCATATGCCGCGCCCACACTTCGGGGTCGTTGTCGCCCACCCGCATTTCGTCACGGCTTTTCCCGACATATGATTCCGGCGCCAGACCAGTGATGTCTTCAACTTTATCGGCAATCCAACTAAACCGCAGATCGGCATCCATTTCCCACAGCCAGTCAGACCCGATTTCGGCAAAGTCCCGGAACCGCTGTTCACTGACGCGCTGTTTTTCTGAAGTCCGCAGCCTGTTCAACTCAGCCGCCGCACGAGAGGCGAAAATCTCCAGCACTGGCTCGGCAATGGGGTCATCCCGCAACGGATGGGTATCAAATGCCGCCAAAATGCCCAATGGCGTACCGTCCGCATCGAACAATGGCGCACCCACATAACTTTCAATTCCAAGTTCGGTCAGCATCTCATCATCAGGAAATAGCGACCGGGCATTTTGGGGGTATACGCAGGTCGATTGACCGATGACTTCCGCGCAGGGACTGCCTCCTAGGGGATAACTCAAATTTTCAATGCTCGTGCCGTCATGACTGGCCGCCAGGGTCGTTATGCTATCGGAATTGGCTGTATCGAGGACGCCGATGATAACCCATTCCATGCCGACCGCGCGGCACAGGGCGTTGGCCAAGGTCTGTAAATACCCCTGGCCTACGGAATGGGATACCGCCTCGGCAATGGTCGCCACAGCGGCTTCCAATCGGCGAGCATCCGTGATGTCCGTGAAAGTGGAGATAACCTGGCCGTCCGGGGCGAGTTGTTGACGTATATCCAAAATAACGCCGCCGGGCGTTTCCTGCTGCAAACGGTAGGTTCCCTGACGATCGAGAATTTGCATCCTTTCCGCGATCAATTTTTGCGGATCATCCGGGCCCAAATCGCCACGTTCAATAATATATTCGAAGATATCGGCACGCCGTGCACCGATGTAGGCGACATCATCGGGCAAACCCAGGAAATCAAGAAACTGCTGATTAAAATATTGAACGATACCATCGGCTGAGCAAATGTAGATCGCCTGATCCATTCTGCCCATCTCGATTGAGCCGGGCTCAACAGATGATATGGTTCCGTCTTTTGACAAAGCTTCCTCGTCCTGAAGCACAGATACATTTGAATATCAATGACATGTCTGTGCTTATACAAGAAACAAGTGAATATTAGGTTGCAAGCAAACTACGAGCCGACACGGCAAGCAGCGCCACCAAAAAAATATTAGCTGCGTCTATATTAAACTTTACCGGTCTGATTTGACCAGTGCCGTGCGCCGGCTATCCAGCAGCTTTAAAATAGCGCCGAGGGTGCGATCGGATTTCAAAACGCCGCCGCGGCCGAGCAATTGATACCCAGCCGATCGCCGGCCCTGCTTGCCGCGTTTGACAATGGAATACATCGGCACCGCGGATACCTGACCATAAACGGCAAACATCGCGACGCCATCGCTCCAATCGACCGCATAATCCAACCAATCACCGGCAATCACGCCACGGCTGTACGACTGCAGTATTTCACGCAGTTCCTGGCGGTTGAAGAAATCTGATTTTCCCCTGGACTGGGAGCCGCCGGCTTTGGGGTGGTGCCGACGACGGGCCTGCTCGAAAGTGACAACCTCGGTCATCAGTTATTTATTCTCCAGCCTGCTTCACTCTATCTGTGTCCATTCTGTCATGCAAAATGGCAAGATGCCATATGTCCGTTGTCAATTTTACGTAATTCCGGTATTTCCGCCCGACAGCGCGTTTGCACGATTGGGCAGCGCTCAGCGAAGGCACAGCCACTATTTTGTTCGGTTTGGCTGCCCACATTGCCTTGTAGCGAGGCACGCTTGCGCCGCCCCGCGCCAATTCGCGGCACCGCCTCGAACAAGGCTTGGGTGTAGGGATGGGCCGGCCGGGCAAACAGTTGCGCCCTGCTGGCACGCTCCACAACCCGACCCAGATACATCACCGCCACTTCATCGCAGACATAGTCCACCACCCCAAGGTCATGGCTGATCAGCATATATGTGACGCCATAATCACGCTGCAGGTCCTGCATCAGGTTCAAGACCTGGGCCTGTACCGACACATCCAGGGCCGAAACCGGTTCATCCGCCACGATTAAACTTGGCCTGGTCACCAGCGCGCGGGCAATGGCGATGCGTTGCCGTTGCCCCCCGGAAAATTCGTGCGGGTACTTGCCCAGATCGGCAGCGCGCAGGCCGACGGCGTCAATGGCGCTGGCAACGGCTTCGTCGCGGCTTCCCACCCTTTCAGGATCCGGCAGCGCATCCAGGGTCTCACCGACAATACGGCGCACCGTATGACGCGGATCCAGAGAGCCGTAAGGATCCTGAAAAACCATCTGAAACCGGGCCCGGGCCCGGCGCAGCAGACGCGCCGGTAGTTTGTTCACATCCTGGCCCAGTATTTCAACCCGCCCCGTGGTCGGTTTATCCAAGGCCATGCACAGACGAGCCAGGGTGGATTTACCGCAGCCGGACTCCCCAACCACGCCCAGGCTTTGCCCAGCCTTGATTTCCAGATCGACGCCGTTCAGGGCATAAACCGTTTCCGCTGATCGAAACAGGCTCTCCCGGGGCAGCACGAAATGTCGCCGCAGGTTTTCCACCCGAAGAACGATGTCGCTCATTCCACCGATCCCCCAAGATGATGACAGGCGGTTCGATGATCCGGGTCAATTCGATTCATCACCGGCACTTGCGCCCAGCAGATATCAGTGGCCTTGGCGCAGCGGTCGGCGAAGGTGCAAGCCGGTGGAAGGTCGGTCAATTCCGGCACCGTGCCAGGAATGGTATTCAGTCGATTACCGCGTGATAGGCCAGGCCGGGGGACTGCGGCAAACAGGCCTTGGCTATAGGGGTGGGCCAAATTGGCGAACAAACTGTCGGCGGCGCCCTCCTCCACGATTGCGCCGCCATACATGACGGCCACATTGTCCACGGTTTCGCCAATCACGCCCAGATCGTGGCTGATCAGGATCAGGCCCATGCCGTTGTCTTCCACCAATTCGCTGATCAGGTCCAGAATCTGGCCCTGAATTGTAACATCCAGCGCGGTGGTGGGTTCGTCGGCCAATAGAATATCCGGGGCGCAACTCAAGGCCATGGCAATCATAACCCGCTGGCGCTGACCGCCGGACAGTTGATGGGGATAGGCATCGATGCGCCGGGCGGGGTCGGGCAAGCCAACCCGGTCCAGCAGGCGCAGGACTTCTTCCCTGGCGGCCGCGCCGCGCATCCCCCGGTGCAGACGCAGCGGCTCGGCAATCTGGCGGCCAATCCGGTGCACCGGGTTCAGTGACGTCATGGGTTCCTGGAAGATCATCGCAATGCGATTGCCGCGAATGTGGCACAAGGCATCCTCGTCCAAGGTTAGAAGATCGGTGCCGTCCAGATCAACCCGGCCCCTGGCCCGCGCACCGTCCGGCAGCAGACCCAGAAGGGCCAGGGCGGTAATGGATTTACCGCAACCGGATTCACCCACGATGCCCAGGGTGCCCCCCCTTTCCAATGCGAACGAAACGCCCCGTACAGCGGCCGCCATGCCACGGCTGGTCTGTAGTTCGACAGTTAGGTTTTCTACGGATAACAGCGCCATATCCGTCTACCTTTGCCGCGCCAACCGCGGGTCAACCAGATCGCGCAGACCGTCACCGATCAGGTTCAGGCCTAGCACGGACAGGACAATGGCCAGGCCGGGCCAGACGGCAATGATGGGCGCCAGGAAGATATAGCTTTGGCTTTCGCTCAACATCCGGCCCCAGCTTGGGTCGGGGGGTTGGGAGCCAACGCCCAGATAACTCAAGGCGGCCTCGGCCAGGATCGCGATGGCGAAGGAGATCGTTGCCTGCACCACGATGACGGAAATGATGTTGGGCAGGACATGGCCAAAAGTAATGGACAGATCGCCCTTGCCGGCGGCGCGGGCGGCCAGGACGAATTCCCGCTCCCACATGGCGATCGCGGCGCCCCGAACCTGCCGCGCGAATACGGAAATGTTGAAGATCCCCAGCGCCAGGATGGCATTGGTAATGCCGGGGCCCCACCCGGCGGTTAGCAGAATGGCGATCAAAATGACCGGAAAGGCCATATTCAGATCGCTCAGGCGCATGATCACATCCTCGGTCCAGCCACGGCGGGCAGCGGCCCATAGACCAAGGCTGACACCAGCAACGGCGCCCAGGCAAACAGCGATCAAACCGACGACGATGGAAGTCTGCGCGCCGGCCATGATCATGGACAGGATATCCCGGCCGAACTGATCGGTCCCGAACCAATGGCTCAGGCTTGGCGATTTTAGACGCTGGGATATGACGATTTCGGTCGGGGAATGGGGTGTCCAGACCAGCGAGACCAGGGCGAAGAGGATCATCGTACCGGTCAAGACCAAGCCGATCATGAAAGCCCGGTGACGCAAGGCCCGATGCATGAAGCCCGATGGCCCCCCAGGGGCAGTTGCGGGCGCGGGCGCGGTTGTCTCAATTTGTGCCACTGCCGGCCTCAACTATGGATCCGGATGCGCGGATCGACCAGCGCATACAGAATGTCGACGATGAAATTGACCACGACAACGATGGCGGCAAACAACAGCACAACGTTCTTCACCACCATCAGGTCACGGTTGGAAATAGCATCGAAAATCAGCTTGCCCACGCCCGGCAAGGCGAAAACGTTCTCGATGATCAGGGTACCGGTCACCACCGTGGCCACCAGCAATCCGCCAATGGTCAGGACCGGCACCAGGGCGTTGCGCAGCACATGGCCCCACAAGGCGGCGCGGCGGCTCAACCCTTTGGCCCTTGCCGTGCGTACATAATCTTCCCGCGCCACTTCCAGCACCGATGAACGGGTTACCCGCGTCATAATGGCCGTCAATCCCAAAGCCTGGGTGAAGACCGGCAGTATCAACGATCTGATCCCGCGCCAGATGCCTTCATCCCAGCCGGGAAAGCCGCCCGACGGCAGCCAGTGCAGGATCACCGCGAACAGGATGATCAAAAGGATGCCGAACCAGAAATCGGGAATGGCCAAACCCAGCTGGGAAAATCCCATGACGCCGTAATCGCCGATGCGATTGTGATTGGTGGCCGCGAAAATACCCAGAGACAGAGAAACCAGTGTCGCCACCACCATGGCGCCGATGGCCAGCGGCAATGTGACCTGTAGGCGCTGGCCGATCAATTCCGTGACCGGCACTTTGTAGACATAGGAAAGCCCCATCTCGCCGTGAAACAAGCCGGCGATCCAGTCGACATAGCGGACGAAGGCGGGGCGATCCAGGCCCAGTTCCAGTCGGATCGCCGCGATGGCGCTGTCCGGCGCATCCACGCCCAGCATGGTCAGCGCCGGATCCCCCGGCAGAACTTCAAGCAACAGAAAAATGATCACCGACGCACCGAATACGGTGATCAGGAAGGACAGAAACCGCCGCGCCAGGAAGACAGACATGCAACCGCTTTAACCCCGAACGCCCATCAGGGCAAGGCTGATTGCCATCAAATGGCCGCAATATCGTCCTAACCGCGCCCCATTGAGCCTCCAGTCTTTCAAGCTGATCGAACACCAAGGGAGTGGCACGATGATCATCGGCGAACTTGATCTGGATTGGGCCGAACAGGACCCCGACTATCTGGCCCGTATCAAGGCGTTTCTTGTAGTCAGGCCCGAAACGCCCGCCGCCAAAGTTCCATCGCCCCTTCTGTCGACTCCTGACGTTAGCATCCCGGCGGAACTTGGTTTAAAATAGCCGTTCCGCAATTCTGACGATGCCCGGGGAAAGACATGACTTTACAGGTGACACCGCTGGACGAACCATTGGGCGCGATGGTGCAGGGATGGGAGCCCGCAACCGCCCTTTCGGCCGATGACGAGGCCGTCATCCGAGATGGTTTGCACCAACATGCCGTGTTGGTATTTCGCGGCCATGACCAGCCCAGCGATGAGCAATTGGTACGCCTGGCCGAGACCTTCGGAGAACTGGTCAAGGGTTCGGAATGGTTCGGCGATATCGCGCCGAAGCCGGAAATTCTACGCGTCAATAATCTGCTCGACGATGACGGCGTACCGCAAGGTACGGGCGCATCGGATTCATTGGAATGGCATTCGGATTATTCCTATGTCGGCACCGTGGGCAAGGAGAGCTTTTTGGAAGCGGTGGAAATTCCCACCATTGATCCGCCAAAGACCTATTTTTGCAGCCAATACGATGCCTTCGACCGGTTGGACCCGGCCATGGTGGAGCGACTGCGGACCCTGCGGGCCCATCACAGCATTACCAATTATGCGGCCGGCGGTAGGCGCACGCCCCGGGAGGGCGACGATTTCCGCGATGATTTCCAGGCCAAGCGGGAAAGAAACCGTAATCTCGGTCTAAGCCGCCCGGACATCCCCGAGGCTGACCATCCGGTGGTGTTGCAGCATCCCGATACGGGACGAGACATTCTCTATGTCAGCCGGGGGATTACGCGGCGGATCATCGGCCTGCCCAAGGATGAAAGCGACGATTTGCTGAAGCAGCTGGCGACCCATTCCACGGATTCGGCATATGTCTATGCCCATGAATGGCAGGTTGGCGATTTGGTCATTTTTGATACCCTGGGCACCCTGCACCGGCGTGATGCCTGGAACCCGGCGGAGCGCCGGGTCATGCGACAGATGAGCACCCTATGGACGCCACCCGCCAATGGCGCGGCAGGCTAACCTGGTCTAGACTGCCGGCAAGATATCAACGGCAGCGTTAGGAAGACCGGCCATATGGCAATTGTATTCTATGACTTGATGGGACGGGACGGACGCAATTTCAGCCCCTATTGCTGGCGCACGCGCCTGTCATTGGCCCACAAAGGTCTGGACTTCGACCACCGGGGCACTGCCTTCACGGAAATCAAAGAGGTTGGCGGAGAGAATTTTCGTACCGTTCCCATCATCGAGGATGATGGCCATATGATCGGCGATTCATTCGCCATCGCCGAATATCTGGAAGACAAATATCCTGACCGGCCGTCCCTGTTCGGCGGTGATATGGGGCTGGCTTTGTGCAAATTCGTCCATAGCTGGACCAACTCGGTGGTCCATCCGGGCGTCGCCAATCTGGTCCTGCTGGATATCTACAACCACGTTTGCGACCAGGATCGCGATTATATCCGGGCCAGCCGGGAGAAAATCTTTGGTATGCCGCTGGAGGACGTGCAGGCGGGCCGTGAGGACCGGGTCGAAAGCTTTCGCGCCAGTCTCCACCCCCTGCGCCTGACCGTGCGCGGCCAGGAATTTCTGGGCGGCGAACGATCAAACTACGCGGACTACATCGTCTTCGGCGCCCTGCAATGGGCCCGTACGATCAGCGATTTCCGGCTACTGACGGATGACGATCCGGTTTTTGCCTGGTTCAAAAGGGTCGGTGACCTGTTCGATGGCATGGGCCGCGAGGCGCCCGGCTATTATTGATTTTGCGAATGAAGGGGACATGAGATGACGGAATTATATGCCGGTGGGCTGCTGTACGACGGCGGGACGGAGGTCATCGACGGCCAGGGCGTTTTGGTCGAGGACGGACAGGTCACGAAAGTGGCGCCGGCGGGCGAGTTCGATGGTTTCGAGGGAACCACCATCGACACCACCGGCGGCACCTTGATACCCGGCCTGTTCGATTGTCATGTGCATCTGTGTCTTGGCGCGGAAGGCGATCCGGGAACCGCCGCCGACAAACTGTTGCCGGGGCAGGTCACCATGAAGGCCTTGGAGCGGGCACAAAACACCCTGGCCGGCGGCATCACCGCGATCCGCGATTGCGGCGGCCGGGATTATCTGGAGTTTGCGGTACGCGACGCGGTCAATGGCGGCCAGCAAATGGGCCCCACCATTCGTGCCTCGGGCCGGGTTATCTGCATGACGGGGGGCCATGGCAACCGCTCGGGCCGGATTGCCGACGGCATTGACGAAGTCGTCCGCGCCGTGCGGGAGCAGATCCACGCCGGCAGCGACTTGATCAAGATTATGGCCACGGGGGGCGTCATGACACCGGGCGTTAATCCGGAAGATGCCCATTACACGGCTGAGGAAATGGCCGCCGGCATTGCCGAGGGGCGCCGCTTTCACCGCCGTTCGGCCTCTCACGCCCAGGGCCGAGATGGTATTCTGAATGCGGTACGCGGCGGAATCTCGTCCATCGAGCATGGCATATTCATGGACGAAACCTGTGTCCAGGAAATGCTGGCCCAGGGCACTTATCTTGTGCCCACCGTCGCGGCCCTGCGGAATATCCTGGATAATGTTAAAAACGGCATTCCCGACTATGTGGTCGAGAAAACCGAACGGGTCTCGGAGAACCATCGCCGCTCGATCCAGATGTATTACAAGGCGGGGGGCAACATCGCCATGGGGACGGACGCGGGCACGCCGTTCAACAAGCACGGCGCCAATGCCATGGAGTTGGAGTTCATGGCCGATCTGGGCATCAAGCCTATCGACGCCTTGCGCTTCGGCACGGCGAACAGCGCCGATTTGATGGATTTACCGGATCAGGGCCGCGTGGCGGCGGGCACGGCGGCCGATTTTCTGGTGGTGAACGGCAATCCGGCGGAGGATATCTCCATGGCCTCGCGGTTGGAAAATCACCGCTTGGTGATCAAGGGCGGCCTTCCCGTCTCGGGCCAATCCGTCAGCGCGGCGGGCCCTAATTTCCAGCGTATGGCGGCGTTTTAGCCGGGGATCGGCGCGACAGACGGCAGGATTAGTTCGTCAAATAGATCGCGTACAACTTGGCGGAACCAATCGCCAACCCGATCGCCACGGCCAATACGGCAAGAACGATCAATCCCACCCTGACAAGAGTGGATACCGGCACGCCAGGACGGCAGAACGGAACCAGATTGAAGGCAAGCCCGCCAAAAACCACCAGGCACGCACCAATGGTGAACAATGTCACCGAATATGGTTGGAAGATTAGAACCAGGGCGAGCAGACACAGCCCGATGATGGAGAATTCCGCGCGCCGGGCCTGGGCTACGGTCATGCCGCGCGGCGCGGCGCCATCTTGATCGTCAAGAGATTGGGATTGCTGGCTCATAATTCGATCCGCCCGCCATTCTGGCCAAAAAGATGCAGTTTATCCGCCGCCAGGCCCAGGTGCAGGCGCTCCCCTTCCCGGACCACCCGATGACGGTCAACGACGACGCGAATATCCTGATCGTCGGCCTGAAGATGCAACAGGGTTTCCGCGCCCATGGGTTCCACCAGATCAACCGTCGCAGCCAGAGAGCCGGGCGCGGCCTCGGATAGGGGTTCCAGGCCCCGGGGGCGAATGCCCACCGTATAACTTTCGCCGGCATGCAGCCTGTCATGGGCATCGTGTAGTTCAAGGCTGACTTCCTGCCCGGCCAAGGCAAAGCTGGCCTGCCCGTTCTGACGCAGCAATTGTCCCTCCAACAAATTCATCTGCGGCGTGCCGATAAAGCCGGCGACGAAAACGTTCTTGGGATGGGCGAATATGTCATGCGGCGTGGCGATCTGTTCGATCCGGCCATCCCGCATCACCGCGATACGGTCGGCCATGGTCAACGCCTCCAACTGGTCGTGGGTTACGATCACCGTGGCCTTGGATAATTCAGACAGGATTTCCTTGATTTGGCCACGCATGGCCATGCGCAGCTCCACATCCAGGCGGCTCAGGGGTTCGTCGAACAGGAAACAATTGGGGTCGCGAACAATTGACCGGGCCACCGCCACACGTTGCTTTTCGCCTTCCGCCAAATGGTTGGGCAGGCGATGCAGGACATCGCCCAGCGCCAGTTTCCCGGCGACCACCGCGACCCGGGCGTCGATCTCCGCCTTGGTCATTTTTTCCGCATGCAGGGGAAAGGCCAGATTTTCCGCCACGGTCAGGCTGGGGTAAAGGGCATAAAACTGGAACACCATGGCGATGTCCCGTTCAGCCGGCGACAGATCATTGACCCGCCGCCCGGCAATGTGAACGTCGCCATCCGTGGCGTTTTCCAGGCCCGCGATCATGCGCAGCGTGGTGGTCTTGCCACAGCCCGAAGGCCCCAACAGACACAACACCTCGCCCGCCGCGACGTCCAGATCGACGCCATCCACGGCCGTAAGATCGCCGAAACGTTTTGTCAGATTGCTGGTTTCAATGGTGGACATGACTGCAACCCCTATTTCTTGATGGTGCCAAAGGTGACGCCGCGCAGCAAATGGTTCTGCAACAGATACGTCACGCCAAACACGGGGATCAGAAACAGCGTGATGATCGCCGCCAACAGGCCCCAATCCACGCCCAACTCACCGCCGATGGTCCGCGCCATGGCCACCGGCACGGTGCGTGTGTCCGAGCCTGTCAGCAGCAGGGCAAATAGGAACTCGTTCCAGGTCAGGATCAGGGCGAACACCGCCGTGGCCGCCAAACCGGCCTTCAATTGCGGCAGGCAGATGCGAAAGAACACGCCCCGTTCCGAACTGCCGTCCAGACGCGCCGCATCTTCCACATCCCCGGACAATTCATCGAAGAAACTCTTCATCATCCAAATGGAAAACGGCAGGTTGAAAGCAGCATATAACAAAATGACGCCGTAATAACTGCCGCTCATCCCCGTCAGCCGGAACATCAGGAATATGGGAATGATAACGATAATGGGCGGCAGCATCCTGGTCGTCAGGATGACGAACAGATAGGTGTCGTTACCCTTCAGGGGATAGCGGGAAAAGCCGTAGGCGGCCAAGGTGCCGATAATCAATGCCAGCAAAACGCCGGACGCCGCCACGAATACGGAATTGAAAAAATACAGCCCAAAGCCGGTGGAAATCGCTTCGTTGCCTTGTTGGGAAACCCGCCAGAACACGGATACGAAATTGTCCAACGTCGGCGTGAAGATAAACTTCGGCGGCGTGGCCAGAGCATCAGTGCGGGTTTTGAACGCCGTCATGATGATCCACAGCACGGGGAAGAAATAGATCAGGCCAATCGCGCCGGCAAACAGGGTTTGGCCCCAGCCGGCCTCGCGCAGACCGCGTTCTTTTCGTTTGCCGAACATGGTCAGATCTCCTCGTTGCGCCGGTTGACGAAGTAGAGATAAAGATTGGTCAGCACGATCACCACGAACAACAATATGTAGCTGAGCGCGGAAGATTGGCTGGTCTTGAAGAACTGGAACGCCACCTTGTAGACATAGACGGCAATTGTCTCTGTCGAGGTGCCGGGTCCGCCGGCGGTGATGATGTAGACCACATCGAAAATCTTGAAAGTCTCGATCGTGCGAAACAACAGGGCCAGCAACAGCAGGCCGCGCACGTAAGGAAACGTCACCGTCTTGAAGCGCCGCCACCAGGAAGCCCGATCAACGGCCGCGGCCTCGTACAAATAGTCCGGCACACTGACCAGGCCGGCCAGCACCAGCAACATAACGAACGGCGACCACATCCAGGCATCGGCGATGACAATGGCCCAGATCGCCCCCCATTTGGTGGCGAGCAGGGTCAGAGGCTCGCCGAAGAAATAGGCGTAGCCTTGGCTCAAAATGCCAAAAGTAGGTTCGTAAAACAGCTTAAAGAATACACCGACCGCGACAAACGACAGCATCATCGGCGTCAGCACGAGCATCAAAAGCTCGCGGCGAAAGGGAAATTTCTTTTCGAACATCAAAGCCATGGCGAAGCCGATGACCATCTGCAGTAACACGGACAAGGCGACAATCTGCGCGGTCGTCTGCAGGCGCTCCCAGACCACTGGGTCGGTGAGCACTTTTTCATAATAATAGAATCCGGCGAACCGGGGCGGCCGAATGGAAGAGGCCTTGTAGTGGAAAAAACTAAGCCCGAACGACCACATCAAGGGAAAGATGTTCATCAGGAACAGCATGATCAGGGCGGGCGCCACCAGCATCGCACCACGACGTTCGGGGCTGAACATCCACTGCCAAAAATCGCGCATACTTTTTCCTCCGGCGGGCGTAATTGTATTGTCGGTAACGTTGTTGGAGGCGGCTGGGGTCCGGGAGAGGTCGGCGGACGCACTGGCGACGTTTGTCACTGGCTTGTTCATCGAACCTCTCCCTTTCCCTATGCCGTTACAGGACTGTCGGCGTCTACTGGATACGTCCAGCTTCCGTCAGCAGGTCCTGTTGGAACTTGGCAATCGCATCCAAGGCTTGCTTGGCGGTCTTTTGACCGGTGATCGCCTTGTCGAACTCTTCTTGTTGCTGGGTCAGCATCTCGAAGAACTCAGGCACGTGCCAAACGTCCTTCTGCCAATCCAAGAGTTCCACATGGGCCCGGTTCCAAGGCCGGATGGAGTTGTAGTCGCTCCGCGCCATGACGCTCATCAGGCCGCTTTCGCCGCCGTTCTTGGCGAAGTCGAGCTGTACTTCGGGAGACATCCACCATTTCACGATTTCCAAGGCCTCCATGGTGACTTCGTCGGAGTTCCAGGTCGTGAGAACGAAGGGTTGACCACCGATGTTGTCCCAACGGCTGATCTTGCCATCCTTGCCGCGCAGGCCCGGTGTCAGGGCGAAGTCGATCTGCTTGGCATGCTTGGAATTCTTGGGATCCAAGGCGGGTGGCGCCAGGCCGGCCCAGTTGATGATGGCGGCAACCTTGCCCTGCATAATCAGTTCCTGGATCACGAAGATGTCCATCTGACCAGTCTTGGCGACAGGCGGCGACCATTTCAGCAGGTCCAGATAATGCTGGAAGCCCTTGACGGAAGCGGCATTGTTGACGACACCGACGGCTTGCGCCTTGGGTTCGTTGGCTTCGTCCCAGATGCTGCCGCCATGCTGCCAGATGAAGGCATTAATTTGCATGGAGGAGAAATCCAGGCCTTTGCCGGCTTGATAAGCGATGCCGTAGAAATCGTCGGCGGCAACGCCATCACCCAGTTTGTCGCCCTTGTTCCGGCGGAAAAACTCGCCAATGCTGGCCCATGTCTTCCAATCCGTATCTTTCCACTCGGCATAAGTGCAGGGCAGAGTGCCGCCGAACTTCGCCTTGAACGCGGCCTTTTCGCCGGCGTGGCAGAACAGATCCTTACGGAACCAGGTCATTTTGGTATCCGGGAATTGCGGGAAGCCATAATAGTTCTTCGACTTATGGGGATAAGTCGCATAGGCCTCGACGAATGCCGGATGGGTATCCTTCATGATCGCCTGCAATGTGGGATCAGCGTCGATGTACTTGTTCAACTTCAGGAAATGGCCGCCTTCGATGAAGGTGCCAATCCATTGGCTGTCCGAGACCACCATCTGGTACTTCTTCTCGCCGGACGTCAGGGAAGCCGCCACCCGGTCATAGAAGTTGGGCCAGGGAATGAAATCAAACACCAGCTTGACGTTGTTGCCAGATTTGGCCTTGTAGGTTTTGTTGAATTTTTCCTGCAGGAAACGGGTCGGACCCCAATCCGGGCCGGCCATGTTAATGACGATATCCTTGGCCGAGACTTCCGTCGCGGTGACCGCCAGACCGGTGGCGAAAATGCCAGCGGTCAGGGCGCCCAAGATATTCAATTTATGTTTCATCGAAAAACCTCCTCTTTCATGTCTGGAGATCGGGCGCCGCCCCGTGCGGCCCCTATGTTTGACCGGATCAGCAAATTGCCGTCCCGGTTTCGCGCGCGAACAAAAAGCTGTTCTCGACGCGCAGGTTGACCGGCACATCGTCACCGACGCTGTACCGAATGGCCTGTTCCTCTGGCAAAACCATCTTCAATTGGGTTTCACCCGCTGTTAGGTCCAGGATGACGACGTCGCCAAGGGGCTCTATCAAATGCACCTTGGCGGCAATTCTCATGGTCCCGCCGCCGTCACCGTCGTCGCCGCCGGTATCCGTGGCCGGCGCAACATCATGGGGACGAAAACCAAAGATCAGTTCAGAACCGACCGGGAACGGCTTCAAGGCATCTGCCCAGGGCCCGTTCTGAACTGCGCCGAACGGCATCTCGACCAAGGGCGCGTCATCGGCGCCCCGGCGGATGGCGGGGATCAAATTTACCTTGGGCGAGCCGACCATGCCGGCCACATAAGTGTCCTGCGGTTTGGTATAGAGCTCGTCCGGGGTACCGGTCTGCACAATCCGGCCACCGCGCAACAGGGCAATGCGCTGGCCCATGGACAAAGCTTCCAACTCGTCGGGCGTGGCATAGACAATGGTCATGCCCAATTCCCGGTGCAGGCGCTTAAATTCCGCCCGCGTATCAAAACGCAGCTTGGCGTCCAGGTTGGTCAAGGGTTCATCCAGCAACAACAACGAAGGCCGGCGCACCAGGGCCCGGCCAATGGCCACCCGTTGTTGTTCTCCGCCCGAGGCCGTGCCGGGCTTGCGCGCCAGGGTATGGCCCAGGCGCAGCATTTCGGCCACTTCGTTCACGCGCTGGACGACATCGGCCTTGGCCATGCCGGACTGGCGCAGGGGATAGGCCAGATTGTCGAAGATCGTCATATGGGGATAGAGCGCGAAAGTCTGAAAAACCATGGCCATATCGCGGCCCCGGACCTCGGCCCCCGTGACGTCTTCGCCATCGAAGACGACACGCCCCTGATCAGCCCGTTCGATGCCGCAAACCATCCGAAGGGTGGTGGTCTTGCCGGCGGCGGAAGGGCCCAGCAGGACGAAAAATTCCCCCTTCTCGACAACCATATCGACCCCTTGCAGGGCGCGAAGATCACCGAAGCTTTTGTGCAGGTCCTGGATGATTAAATGCGACATGGGTTTAATCCCGCCAATCCTGATATCCTGTGACCCCGCCAACCGCGAAGGCACGACCGCAATGGCCCGTATTGAAATCCAGCATGGTGAACAGCGCGCCGGCATTGACCCAAGCGTGGGCGGCAGCCTGGCCTATTGGCGCCACGATGGATTTGGTCACGATCTGGTCCGCCCGGCCGCGCCCGGCGCGACCGATCCGTTGCAATTCGGCTGTTTTCCCCTGGTGCCGTACTCCAACCGCATCCGCGACGGCCGTTTTCAATTTGCCGGCAAGGATATTCAGTTGCCGCTGAATTTCGGCGATCATCCCCACAGCATTCACGGCCATGGCTGGCAAAACGCCTGGGAACTTGTCTCCCAGGGCAGCGACCATGCGACCTTGCAATACCGCCACGAGGCCGGCCAATGGCCGTATTCCTACATTGCAGAACAAAGCTTCCGCTTGAATGACGAGGGATTGAGTATCGGACTGCGCCTGGTCAATTTGGGCGACGGGCCCATGCCCTGCGGCCTGGGTCTGCACCCCTATTTTCCGGCCACGCCGCAAACCCGCATTCAGGCCCAGGTCGACGGTGTCTGGCTGACTGACAGCGAAGTCATGCCCACGGCGTGGGAACCAATACCAACCCGATGGGACCTGCCCAAGGGATGCGCAGTTGCCGGAATGGCTTGCGATAATCTGTTCACCGGCTGGGACGGCACGGCCCGCATCAGTTGGCCGGAACGCGGTCTGGGCCTGACGATGCGTGGCGGCGGCAACCTCGACTTCCTGGTGGTCTATGCCCCCAGCGGCGAAGACTTCTTTTGCGCCGAACCTGTTTCCCACTGCACTGACGCCTTCAACAGCACCGATGGCAGCGGCGTCACTATCCTGGCCGCCGGCGACGAAACCGTGACCAACGTGATCTTTCAGCCCCATTCGCTTTAACATCGCCATCACGCCGCCTCGCCAAATAGGGGAGTGGGCAGTCCGGCAACGCCGGGCTCGCAGATGAACAGACCACCGGCCAGGGGTTGTTGGGCTCTGGCTTCGGTGTCCAGGCCAATCGCCGCCGTGGTGATGAACAATTGTTTTAGATCCGCACCGCCAAAGGCACAGGACGTCACTTGGGCCACGGGCAGATCGATCCGTCCGCACAATTCGCCCGCCGGGTCGAACCGGCTGAGCCCCCAGCCGCCCCAATGGGCGACCCACAGATGACCCTCGCCATCCACGGTCATGCCGTCCGGATAACCCTGGCTAGCTGGAATCTTAACGAAGGGCCGTTTGTTCGTGATGTCGCCGTCGGGGCCCAGATCAAAGGCATGGATCAGACCGGCGAAGGTATCCGTGTGATAAAGGGTGCGGCCATCGGGACTAAACGCAGGTCCGTTGGTCACCACATAGCCATCATCCTGGCGCGACCAGGTCAGATCCGGGTCCAACCGATACAGCACACCGGTGGCATCCCGTTCGTTGTCGTCCATGGTGCCGGCCCAGAACCGGCCCTGGCCATCGACCTTGCCATCATTGAAGCGATTGTCCGGCAGATCCTGTTCAGGATCGGCAATCGCCTCAAGCTGCAAGACATTGTCTTGTAGGGCGACTTTGGCAAATCCGTTGCGGAAGGCGCCGACGAAGTCGCCGTTGGCCGCAGGGGCCAGGCTGCAAGGCTGATGCGCGGTCGTCCAGGATTGCCGGGCACCGGTTTCGGGCATCAGGCGGTGTATTTGGCCACCCTTGATATCGACCCAGTACAGCGCCTGCTCCCGCGCGACCCATACCGGTCCCTCGCCCAGTGTGGCGCCCGCGTCCCATATGCAGCGTACCGTTGTCATGACGGGTTAGACCCAGCCTCCATCCGCGATGTAGTTCTGGTTGGTGCAGATGCCGCTGTCATCGGCGGCGAAAAACAGCACCACCTTGGCCAGGTCTTCGGGCATCAGGTGCCGTTTCAGGCACTGGCGTTGCATCAATTCCTCTTCGCCCTCGGGCGTCAGCCAATTGTCCACCTGGCGTTTGGTCATGATCCATCCGGGCAGCACCGAATTGACGCGGATATTCTTTGGCCCAAGGTCGCGGGCCAGGGAACGGGTCAGACCGGCTATGGCCGCCTTCGAGGCGGAGTAGCAGGGCATGCCCCCCTGACCGATCAACCAGGTCACGGAGCCGATATTGACGATGGCGCCGCCACCGGCTTCCGCCATGGGGCCATGCACGGCCTGGGTGGTAAAAAAGTGGTGCCGCAGGTTAACGGCGATACGGTCATCGAAATATTCCGGCGTCACCTCGTCCAGAGTGTGGCGTTGGTCATTGGCGGCGTTGTTGATCAGCGCCGTAATGGGCCCATCGGACGTGATAACCTGGCCGATGGCGTTCTGCAGGGCGGTGATGTCCTTCAGATCACAGGCGATGAACCTTGGCCGGGGCAGATTTCGGTCGGCGATACTGTCGGCCAGGGCCTCCGACGCCGTCGCATCGATGTCAACGAAGCTGACTTTCGCGCCCTGCTCGCAAAACTGCTCCACGATCGCGGCACCGATGCCCGAGGCACCGCCGGTGATGAAGACCACGCGATCGCGCAAACTGGGATAAACCGCACTGGTTGTCATGATCCCGCCTCTCCTAAAACCGCAACCAGGCGGCACCCGCCTGGCTGGATTCCACGGCCCGGGTAATGAACCGTACGCCGTCGACCCCGTCAGCCACGGATGGCACGGTCAGGGTCAGGGGATCGGGCTTGCCGCCGGTGATGCGAGCGGCGATCTGTTCCGCCAGATCTGTGTAAAGTTGAGCGAAGCCCTCCAGATAGCCTTCAGGGTGTCCGGGAGGAGTGCGGCTTGCATGCTCGGCGGCGGCGCCCAAACCGGGACCCCCGCGTCGCAAGATCCGGGGGGCTTCGCCCAGGGGAGAATGGGTCAGCACGTTGGGGTTTTCCTGGTCCCAGACCAGGCCGCC
>JABIRL010000023.1 GCA_018667855.1 Rhodospirillaceae bacterium | reverse complement strand
GTGCGTTTCATCAACGGTTACGGCCCGACGGAGACCACGACCTTCGCGGCCCATCATGGGGTGGAGGAGTCTTCGCTGGCACCGGCGGCGGCGCGGGTGCCGATCGGGCATCCGATCCGGGGCACGGCGCTTTATATTCTGGACCGCCATTTGAGCCCGGTCCCCCGTGGGGTGGCGGGGGAGCTGTGGATCGGTGGCGTTGGCCTGGCGGACGGCTATGTGGGCCGTCCGGAGCAGACGGCGTCGGTCTTCGCGGCGGATCCGTTCTCGCCCGTTCCGGGCTCGCGGATGTACCGCAGCGGCGATCTGGCGCGGCGACGGCCGGACGGCGCGGTGGATTATCTGGGCCGTGTTGACCGGCAGCTTAAGCTGCGGGGCTTCCGGATCGAGCCGGGGGAGGTCGAGGCGGCGTTGCGGGCGGTCGCGGGGGTTGATCAGGTCCATGTGGCGGCGCGGACGACGCCGCTGCCGGGCGGCGGAGAAGACCGGGCGCTGTATGCCTGGGTGGTGCTTCCGGCGGCGCCAGATGATGATGTCATACGGGGCTGGCGCACAGCCTTGATGGCGCGGCTTCCCGAATGGCTGACGCCACGCCGGATCGGTGTTGTGGATGCTTTCCCACTGACCCCGAACGGCAAGCTGGATCAGGCCGCGCTTATGACGCCGGTGGGGGATGACCCATTGGACGGCACTACCGCCGTCGATATTGTCTATGGCACGGAGACGGAGCGGCAGCTGGCGGCGATCTGGTCGGAGCTGCTGGGCGGCGGCGTGCATGGTCCCGAGGATGGCTTTTTCGCCTCCGGCGGCCATTCCCTGCTGGGTGTCCGCCTGCTGGCGCTGATCCGTCAACGCTTCAAGGTCGCCATCCCGCTCAGACAGATCTTCGAGAAACCAATTCTAAGCCAGATGGCCAAGGCCATTGAGGAGGCCATCGAGGACGCCGGCGGCGGGGATCAGGACCTGGATGAAATCCAGGCCAACGATTGGCCCGGCGATGAGCGCCCGGTTTCAAGCATGCAGGCGCGCCTGGCATTGATGGATCAGATCGATGGTTCCGGTCTGGCCTACGCCGTGCCCATCGCTTCGCTGTTCGGCGGTGTCCTTGACCGGGATGCACTGGGGTCGGCTCTGCAGGCATTGGCGGATCGTCACGAAACCCTGCGCTGCGTCGTCAGGATCGACGAGGATATTCGCGGCGTTCTGTTATCGGCCGACCGAAACTGGCTGAAGGTCGAAAACCACCCGGCCATGGACCGGGACGCGGCACGGACTTTCACCGAGGATGCGGCCCGGCGCCTGGCGCGCATTCCCTTTGACCTGGCGACGGAAGCTCCCCTGCGGGGATATCTTCTCGACTTTGGCGGCGAACGTTCGGCCCTGATATTGATCGTGCATCATATCGCCGTCGATGGTCATTCCATTCCCATACTGTTGCGGGATCTGGCATCTTTCTACGACGCCGCCCTGACGGGGGAGGCTGGAAATTTGCCTCCCCTGCCCTTCCGCTACGCCGATTGGACTGCCTGGCGGCAAAGCCAGGCAAGGCTCGAACAGGATGACGCCGCGATCGCGGAAGCAAAAGAGACATTGACCGGCGCGCCGCACATGCTGGATTTGCCCGCGGACTTTCCGCGTCCGGCCCAGCGCAATCATGAAGGCCGGGTGGAGACATTCGCCATTGCACCGGCGCTGGAGTGTGCCATGAACGCCCGTGCCCGCGACCTGTCCACGACGCCGTTTGTTTTGCTGGCCGCGGCCTACGCCGTGCTGCTGGCCCGCACCACGGGCGCCGAAGATATTGTTTTCGGTGTGCCCTTCGATGGACGGGACAGCCTTGAGACCGGTGAGTTGGTCGGATTCTTTGCCGATACGGCCGTGGTCCGGGCAAAGCTGGACGATGACCCGGATGCGGTGGAAATTGTCAGCCGCCTGTATCACAGCCTGACCCGCGCCATATCCAGACCCGCGCCCTTGGATCGTTTGATCGAGGCAATGGACATCCAACGGGACACCAGCCATACGCCGCTTTTCCAGGCCATGATCGCCTTTAACGAGGAAGCGCAGACCGGGAACCTGTTCGGTAGCCTGGAATCCGAACCGTTGCTGGTGCATCCCGGCACGGCGAAATTCGATCTTCAACTTCAAATCCTGAAACAAGACGGCAAAATGGTCTGCGCGCTTGAATATGCGGCGGATCTTTTCACACCCGAGACGGCCCAAGCCCTGTCGTCGCGTTATCTGCGTGTCTTGGAATGGCTGTCTTGTGGCGGGGTTGGAGGATTTGGCGCGGTGCCTTTGGTCGCGCCCTCGGAACGTGCCTGGCTGCTTGACGAAGTCAATGACCGGGCCCGCGATTACGGCCCGTTTGTCCCGGTGCATGGCGCCTTCGAGGCCTTGGCCCGGGCAGAGCCGGAGCGCCCGGCGGTGCGTTTCGAAGGTATGGAGATCGGCTATGGCGAGCTGAACACCCGGGCCAACGGCCTGGCCCATCGGTTGCGGCGGGCGGGCGTTGGCCGTGATGTCCGCGTCGGCGTCGCCCTTGAACGCTCGGTTGAGCTGGTGGTCGCCCTGCTGGCGGTAGTGAAGGCGGGCGGGGCCTATGTGCCCCTGGACCCGGAGCTGCCCGCCGATCGGCTGTCCTTCATGATCTCGGATGCCGATGCGGCGGTGGTTGTCACGCGGACCGGTCTTCTGGAGACCCTGCCCCTGCATGACGGCCGGACGATCTGCATTGACGATGGCGCGCGTTCGGGGCGGCGCGGTTTGGCTAGTGATGATCTCGAGATCGCCCTTGAGCCGGACGATCTGGCCTATGTGATTTACACCTCCGGTTCCACCGGCCGCCCCAAGGGCGTGATGAACAGCCATGGCGGCTTACGCAACCGGCTGATGTGGATGCAGGATGCCTTTCCCATTGGCGCCGAAGACCGGGTCTTGCAGAAGACGCCCTATACCTTTGATGTTTCGGTGTGGGAGTTTTTCTGGCCCTTGATGAGGGGCGCCACCATTGTGGTGGCCAAGCCCGAGGGCCACCGGGACCCCGATTATCTGGCCGGCCTGCTGCATGACGAGGGTGTGACGGTGCTGCATTTCGTGCCCTCGATGCTGCAGGCCTTTCTGGGCCATGAGCCATCCGCCGCGCTGTTGGGCGACTGCTGGGCGCTACGTTATGTGATTTGCAGCGGCGAGGCACTGTCGCCGGGCCTGGCTGACCGCTTTCATGGCTTTGCCCCCGATGGTGCTTCGCTGCACAATTTGTACGGCCCGACGGAAGCGGCGATTGATGTCACGCACTGGCCCTGTTGCGATCCCTCGGCGGATCCCCTGCCCATAGGGCATGGCATCGCCAATACCCGGCTTTATGTGCTCGACAGCGCCCATGAACCTGTACCGGTCGGCGTGGCGGGTGATCTATGGATTGGCGGCGTTCAGGTGGCGCGGGGCTATGTGCGCCGTCCCGGCCTGACGGCGGAGAGCTTCATCGCGGACCCCCATGGCCCGGTGCCGGGGGGACGGATGTACCGGACGGGTGATCTGGCGCGGCGGCGGGCGGATGGGGCCTTGGAATATCTTGGCCGCCGGGACTTTCAGGTCAAGTTGCGGGGCTTCCGGATTGAGCTTGGGGAGATTGAGTCCGTCCTGTTGAACCATGGTGGCATCCGCTCGGGCGCCGTCTTGTTGCGGGAGGACCGTGCGGGAGATCCGCGCCTGGTTGGCTACATCGTGCCGGAGGGTGGCGTACTGCCAGGGGATCTGGAGGCTTATCTGCGGGACCGTCTGGCGGATTACATGGTGCCCAGCGACTGGGTCGTGCTTGATGCTTTGCCGGTGACGGCGAACGGCAAGCTGGACCGTGGCGCGTTGCCGGCGCCTGATCTGCGCACGGGCGTTGGGTCGGGCCGCCCCCGGGGTCCGGAGGAGGAGGTTTGCTGCGCGGTGTTCGCCTCTGTTCTGGGCCGCGAGAATGTTGGCGTCGAGGACAACTTCTTTGCCCTGGGGGGCCATTCGCTGCTGGCGGTGCAGGTGGTGGGGCGGCTGCGCCGCGCTCTGCAGGTTGAGCTGCCGGCCAACGCGGTGTTCGCCCATGCCAGCCCGCGCCTGCTGGCGGCCCATATCCAGAATGCAAGGCACCTGAAAACAACGCCGATCAACAAAAGAAAACCGG
>JABIRL010000072.1 GCA_018667855.1 Rhodospirillaceae bacterium | reverse complement strand
GGAGGAAACACTACAACACGAAGAGACCGCACAGTGCTTTGGGCTACCGCCCACCAGCTCCGGAAACCATCGTTCCGATGGCAACCAGGCCGGTCATGCACTAACATTCAAACCGGACCACTCAATGGGGGCCGACCACCAGGATATCCTTCGGAATTCGTTCCAATAATGAAGCGAACAAATGTTGTTCCGACTTCATGCCGCCGATGGTTCGGCGGTGGTCGCGGCGAAAGCTGCTGCTGACAATGCGCTCGTCGTCATAGATCAATTCGCCCTCCGCATGCCCGCAACATTCCCAAGACGACCAGCGATCCAGCGCCACCTTTTGCAGCTGCGGGGGCAGACCGGCGGCGAAGGGCGCCGCGGCGCAGGCCAGTGGCTTGTCGGGGTGCAGTGAGCATTTTTCATGCCTCAAGGCCGGACAGGGCCGCCCCTCCGGTACGGTGACAAATACATTGCCGTAGACAAAATAGGTCAAATTCTCTTTGCCCGGCGGCGCCGGCCTGATCCGAAAGCCCAGATCTTTCACATGTTTGATCAGAACATCCGGATTTCGCCCCTGGCGCACCGCCACGACACGGACGGCAAGTGGGAACGAGGCGCCAAACCGCAGCGCTTCTTTTATGGTTAGTTCCGGTCCGCCGGCCTCGCAGCATTTGCCGCATAAGGTGCATTTGAACGTGAGCATGAACCGCTCTACCGCCCATTCTGCGCGGACGTCAAAACAAGTCTTGTTGATCCGGGCGGGGGACGCCTAGCCGCGAGTTGCCGGGGTAACGATCCTCAATGATCGGCCATGTGGCGTAAAAGGTAGGCCGCGCCGTTGCCGTCGTTTATGGACGGGCTGTCGCCAAAAATACGCTCTTTGGATTGCGAAAAGAGCTCCCGGTTGGCACCCAAGGGCGCCAATTGCCGGGCTCTATCCATTGCCAGGGGAAGGAGTTCATCCTGGGTTGCGACCGCGTTCACGAAACCTGCGGTCTGGGCATCGGGTCCGGTCCACCGACGGGCCAGCTGTACGGTGTCGAAAAATGCGCTGGCGGACATTTTGTGCCGGAACAAGGCTAATTCCGGATCCGGAATGGCCATCCCTAATTCCAATTCGTTGGCGCAGAGGTAGCCGCGATCGGACCGCATCATGCGAACATCGTGACACAACGCCGACATGAAGCCGGCGCCGAAGCCATGGCCGTTGATCGCGCAAATGGTGGGGATGGGAAAGGTGATCAATTTTCCCATCATTTTCATGAACTCTTCGCCGAATACTGCCTTGTCGCCGCCGTCTCCATCCCCCTCGCCGCGGCGCCATTCGATATCCAGCCCGTTGGAGAAGAATTTCGGGTTGGACGACGTCGTGATCAGCGCGGCCGGCCCAGCCGATGCCAGGACTTCATCCAGCCGGGCATCAAAGGCCCGAACAAAGTTCGTGTTCCAGCGATTTTCACCCGCATCCATGGTCAGGATGAATACATCGTCTTCTCGTTCCAGCTTGATCATGACGTCCTCATAAATTACGCGTCTGTCCGCCCCGTCGTACCTAGCCGGAGCACTTTTCGGATTTGCTTACGCCTCTACACCGCCAGATAGCCGCCGTCCACGGGCACTTCGATACCGGTGATATAGGAAGCCTCGTCGCTGGCGAGGAACAGGTTCGCGTAGGCGACTTCCTCGACCCGGCCTTCGCGCCCGGCCGGAATGGCGGCGATCATTTCCCGGCGCACGTCCGGATCGGCGCTCATCATGGAGGTCTTCATGGGCGGCATGACGCCGGGGTGTACTGAATTTACCCGGATGCCGTCCGGTGCGAACTGTACGGCGGCGGCCTTGGTCGCCAGGCGCACGGCGCCCTTGGCGGCGTTGTAGCCCATATGCACATAGGCCTGGCCCACGAAGCCGGAGATCGACGAGATGTTTACGATGGAGCCCCGGCCGGCCTTTTGCATGGTTGGGATAACGGCCCGCATCCCTAGGAACACACCCTTGGCATTGATGTTCATCTGCTCGTCCCAGGTGTTGATGTTGAGGCGGTCCGGGTGGCTGCCGCTGACGCCGGCGTTGTTGATCAAGATATCGATTTGACCAAATGCGGAAATCGTCTCGGCGACCGCGCTCTCCCAATCCGCCTCGCTGGCGACATCCAGCTTCAGGAAACGGGCCTGGCCGCCGGCGGCGGTAATCTCGTCTGCCACGGCGGCGCCTTCGGCAGCGGCCAGGTCCGCCACGATCACCTTGGCGCCTTCATTGGCAAAAATTATCGCGGTCGATGCCCCCATGCCCGAAGCGGCACCGGTAACAATCGCAACTTTATCTTTCAAACGCATCTTCTGCCTCCCTCTCTCATTTGTGGCGCCATTCAAGTGGCTGCCATCGATTCATTCTGGCATCAATTTCCCAGAAATGCATTTTGTCGACGCAAAGTACTCTGCAATTCCGATATGGGAACTTCGCGATAGGATCCGCCGTGATCGCGGGCGGCAATGGCTGCCGCTACACCTGCCGCGTGGCCGATCGCCATGGCGCTGGGCATGACGCGGACGGCGGCGAAGGCCATGGCATCGGCTGAAATCCCCCGCCCGGCCGCCGCCACATTATCCAATCCCCTGGGCAGCATCGAACCATAGGGAATACGGTAGAAGTGATCCTCGCCGAATTCGACGAACGTGATTGCCGGATCATCGTTGTGGTGAATGTCTATTGGATAGGCGCCGCAGGCAATGCTGTCCTCGAAAACAGTGCCGTCCTGCAATTCCTCGACCTTCAGAACATGATCGCCCCATACCTGCCGGCTGTCGCGAATGCCGAGACTGGGCGCGATCTGACTGAGGCGGGCGTTTTCGCAGCCCGGCAGGCTGTCACGTAGAAATCGTGAAATCGTCATGGCCTGTGCCCGGCCTTCCATCTCGCCGGCACTGAGCGAGAATGGATCCATCGGGTCCACGGTGACCCGGGAAATATTGAACCAGGCCACGTCGCTGCCCGGCACCCTGGAATAGTGCAGGGCGGCCCGCGACAGGGCGCCGGTTTCCAGGCCTTGGACGATGATGGCCGCCTTTTCCTCCCCTCCAACCGCATCCAGGCGGGAGAAATCGACCGGCGCCATGGCGAACATCATGGTCGCCGGTTGCCGGTCGCGATCATCTAGGTCGAGGAATTCGGCGCCGCCCCCCGCCAACAAGGCCATATCGCCCGAGGCATCGATGAAGCTGCTGGCCGAAATATCAATAATTTTCCCGGGCGCGGCCAGTTTCATGGCGCCGATGCGGCCGCTAATTGTCTCGGCGTCCATAAAGCTGGCGTGGAACAACACCTTGATCCCGGCATCGATCAACAGTTGGTCGAGAACCACCTTTAGGGCGTCCGGGTCGTATTCGATGCGATCCATGATATTGCCGGTGGACATGGTGAAATGATCTAACCGACCGGCAGCCCCGATGGCTTGCAGCGCTGCGGTAATGTCCTGCGCCATGCCGCGAACAACAACCCGCCCGGCGCGGGTCGACCAGCCGATGAACTGCGCCACCGCGCCGGATGTAGCCGCCCCGCCAAGGCAGCCCGCACGCTCCGCCAAAATCACACGGGCACCTTCGCGGCCAGCCGCCAGCGCCGCTGCACACCCCGCCATGCCGCCACCAAGTATGGCGACATCATATGTTGCCTCGCCGGCCCGCCTGTTCATGGGGCCTATAATCTGCAATCCAATGGAAATTTTCAATTACCTATTCGTCGCCAACCGCATAAACATTGGGGCATGATGCACGGCCAGTGTCATTTGGCCGCAGTTGAATGGTGGGTCGAAGTTGTTAGATTCGGATCGAGCCAATCAGGGGAAGGAAAGCGAAATGATAAAATCAATTCTTGTTGCAACCGACGGATCGGATCATGCCAAGAAGGCACTGACCCTGGCCAGCGATATGGCCGCCAAGTACGGTGCCCGGTTGGTTTTGGTTCATATTCTGTTGGTCAACGCACGGTCGGAAACCTTGCGCTCCCTTGCCACGCGCAGCGGCTTGCCGAAGAGACTGCGCGAACTGCTGGGAACTTACGAGGCCGATTTCCAGATGGAAGTTGCCGCCGCCGGCGGCGCCATTGGTTTCATCACCGTACCGCCGCCGCGGGATCTTGTCGCGGCCATCGGACAGCAGGTGATGGAGCGGGCCGAGAAGATCGCGGCCAAGGCTGGTGTCAAAAAAATCTCCTCGGTAACGGTCGAGGGCGATCCGGCTGAAGTCATTCTCGAGTTGGCCGCCAAGCACAAGGCGGACATGATCGTCATGGGCAGTCGGGGATTGAGCAATTTCAAGGGTATTTTACTTGGCAGCACGTCTCATAAAGTCAGCAGCCAGGCCGAATGCACCTGTGTGACGGTCAAATAGCGGGCCGCCGCCGTCGAATGAGTTTGCCGGCTGAATAGGCGCTTGGGTCATAGGCTGTTTTTCCTGATCCACCGCCCAGGCTGTTAACTGGCTGTTGAGGGGAAGAGGACATGGCTGGCAGCGATAATCACACAATGGCGGGGGCCAACGATGGCCCGAAACTAAAACGCAGCCTGACCCTGCCGCTGCTGACGCTTTACGGCCTGGGCGTGACCATCGGCGCCGGGATTTATGTGCTGGTCGGCGCCACGGCGGCAGAGGCGGGCATCCATGCACCGATCTCCTTCCCGCTGGCCGCCGGCGGGGTTGGATTTACCGGATTTTCGTATTGCGAGCTGGCCACCAGATACCCGGTCAGCGCGGGGGAAGCGGTCTATGTTCGCGAAGGTTTCAATTCGCGGAAGCTGTCGCTGATCATCGGTCTTTTGGTCGTGGCGTCGGGGGTGGTGTCTTCGGCGGCCGTATCGATCGGTGCGGCGGCATATATTCATGCCTTTATTCCGGTGTCGCCGTGGATTTTATCGTCCGCCGTTATTCTGCTGGTTGGCCTGGTCGCGGTCTGGGGTATTTTGGAATCCGTCGCTCTGGCCGCCCTTTTCACGGTGATTGAAATCTGCGGCCTGGGCCTGGTTGTATGGACCGGCCTGGCCAACGAACCGGACGCGATCCGCCAAATTGGCAGCCTTGTCCCACCCATGGAGGCGGGCGTTTGGGGCGGAATTTTTGCCGCCGGTCTGCTGGCCTTTTTCGCCTTCGTCGGGTTCGAGGATATCGCCAACGTCGCCGAGGAAGTGAAGCAGCCCCGCAAGACATTGCCCCGGGGCATCGTTCTGACCCTGGTGATCGCCGCGCTGGTCTATTTCATCGTGGTATCGGTGGTGGTGCTGGTGGTGCCCATGTCGTCCTTGGTAGGTTCGGCGGCACCGTTGGCCCTGATATTCGAGGGCGCCAATCCCACGACGCGTGGCCTGTTCAACATCATCGCCATCATCGCCACGGTCAATGGCGCCCTGATCCAGGTGATCATGGCCGCCAGGGTGCTTTACGGCCTGGCCTCGCAGGGCAGCCTGCCGGCATTCATCGCCAGGGTAAATCCCCTGACCCGAACACCGCTGGTCGCCACCGTGCTGATTACCGTCATCATTCTGTTCCTGGCCGCATTCTTGCCCATCGCCGAATTGGCGGCCGCCACTTCCATGATTGTCCTGGTGGTGTTTTCCTTCGTCAACCTGGCGCTGCTACGCATCAAGTGGCGGAGACAGGTCGGCGAAGTCACCTATTTTCGAGTGCCGGTCTGGGTGCCGGTGGTGGGATTTATCTCCTGCGGGCTTCTATTTCTCTCCGGGCTGGTGCTTTCTTGAAGAGCGATTTCCAAGCTCGTGATCGTTAGGCGACTTCATCCCAGGGCGCGATCGTGGGAAGATCGTCCGCTGACAGGGTTTCCGCTTCCAACAGGGTCTTGGCCGTTGCCACCAGGGTATCACGATGGGCGGTCAGGATACTGCTCGCCCGTTCGAACGCGGTATGGACCAAGGCCCGTACCGCGCAATCGATTTCCCGGGCCGTGACCTCGCTATGGCCACGTCGCTCCGGGTAGACACCGGCTGCCTCGCCTAGAAACAGCGGCCTCTCGCTCTCATAGGTCATCTCGCCCAGGGTTTCATCCATGCCGTAACGGGTGACGATGGCATGGGCAATATCCGTGGCTTTGTTTAGATCATCCGCCGCGCCGGTGGAAAGATTGCCAAATATGAGAATTTCGGCCGCCCGTCCGCCCAGCAACACCGCCATCTTGTTCTCCAGTTCCTGGCGGGTCATGAGGAAGCGGTCCTCGGTCGGGCGCTGAATGGTATAGCCGAGGGAGCCGATGCCCCTGGGAATAATGGAAACCTTCTGCACCTTGTCCGTGCCCGGCAGGGCCAGGGCGGTGATGGCGTGGCCGATTTCGTGATGGGCCACAACCTCCCGCTCTTTTGGGTTTAGTAATCGGTTTTTCTTTTCCAGGCCGGCGATGATGCGTTCGATGGCCTCCACGAAGTCGGCCATGGCGACCGCATCGCCACCCCGGCGCGTCGCCAGTAGGGCGGCTTCATTCACCAGGTTGGCCAGATCGGCGCCGGTAAATCCGGGCGTCAGGCCCGCGACGGCCTCTTCATCTACATCGCCGGACAATTCAACCTTTTTTAAATGCACCCGAAGGATCTGCACCCGACCGAGACGGTCCGGTCGATCGACCAGAACCTGGCGATCAAACCGGCCGGCGCGAAGCAGCGCAGGGTCAAGAATTTCCGGACGGTTCGTGGCGGCCAATAACACCATGTTCTCTTTCGAGGGGTCGAAACCATCCAGTTCCATAAGCAGCTGGTTCAGGGTCTGCTCTTTCTCGTCGTGTCCGCCCATGCCGGGAAAGGCCCCGCGCGCCCGGCCAAGGGCATCCAATTCATCAATAAAAATGATGCACGGCGCCGTCTTGCGCGCCTGTTCGAACAGATCGCGTACCCGGGCAGCGCCGACGCCGACGAACATTTCGACGAATTCCGAACCGCTGATGGAAAAGAACGGTACCCCGGCCTCACCCGCGACCGCGCGCGCAATCAGGGTTTTGCCGGTACCCGGCGGGCCCACCAGCAGGACGCCCTTGGGCAGGCGGGCGCCAAGGCGGCCATAGGTATCGGGATTTTTCAGAAACGCGACGATTTCCTGCAATTCGGTCTTGGCTTCATCGACACCGGCGACATCGTCGAAACTGACCTGAATGTCGTTTTCTACGAATACCTTGGCCTTGCTCTTGCCGATCGACATCATGCCGCCGCCCAGGCCCTGGCCGCCCGAGAAGCGGCGAATAACGAACATCCAAATGCCCAGGAACAGCACCATGGGCAACAGCCATGAGGCCACGGATTTGAGGACGGTTTCATCCGTTCCACCGGTTACCTTAATGCCGTATTTCGAAAAGGTTTCGGCCAGGACCGGCTCGACCCTTGTGGTGGTGAAAGTCTTATTGCCGTCGGGCAGGGCGCTTTTCAAGGTGCCGCGAATATGGCGCTCCGTCACGACAATTTCGGATATGCGGTTCTCGGTCAGAAATTTCTGAAACTCGCTGTACGGAATAACCTCGACCCTGCTGACGCCCTGCCACCACGATTGCAGCAGCAGGATGCAGGCAAAGGCGATGGCGGCATAGACGATGTTAATGCGGACCTTGCGCTCCATGAATGGCCCTCCAATAATTCAGCCGTGTATCATGATTGGGACGACACCAGAAAGACATCGCAATTTACCGCCTCGCGGACCGCGGCCAGACGCTCGACCGAGGCCGCCTTGCCGTTCGCATCCAGAAACAGCAATTGTCCGCGGGCCGTTGCCAGGGTTTGCAGCAGTGCCCGTTCACTCAAAGGCAACCGGCGCATGGTTGCATCCATGTCGCTCGTCGCCAAAGCCTCTTTCGCCTTGCCGAGGGCACGGGTTCCACCAGCACTTCCCCGCGCCGGTACCAGGACCTGCAAATCCAGCTTATGGATCTGCGCGGCCCGGGCCGCCAACTCAAGTACGCGGGCGCCGCCCGGCCCGCCCTCGTACACCGCCAGCACGGGTCCGGGCCGGCGAACAAGCTCGCCGCCAAGCACTCGGGGCGAGGGCGCTTTGGAATGGGAAAATAACGGCGGCGCCGGGGCGCTGCAAACCAACTCCTCGGTCTGCGCGGCCTCCCGCAGGGCATGCTCCAGCCCGGCGCGGCGGACTTCAAACGTCCAAGACAGGGAAAAGGCCTGGGCGAGGCGTTCCACCTCCGCCCGCGCGGCGCTGGCGCGGCGACGCATCTGGCGTTCCATGTCGGCGCGACTGGTGGCCATGCCACTGCCGGTGGCGAGGCTGATTTCGTGACCTGGCAATTCGGACATGCGCAGTAAGTTTACGTCTTCCAGAAACAGTCCAGCTAATTCGACCTGCATACCCGAAGCCAAGGTTGCCGCCCGGCGAAGACCCGCCAGACTTTCCGCGTTACAGTCCATGGCGACAAGCAGCCTGCGGCGTTTGCCGATATTTTGTTCCGCCATCATGTCTTATCTGCCGCCTTTTTGGCCTGCATCTTGCCGCCATTCGCCTTGTTGTTGGTTCCGCTACGGGCAAATTGACGCCTTTTCTCTGCCAACTGATGGATGCGGTCCTGCACCAGACGGTTGACGCTGTTGGCGGAAAACTGACCGTTCCGGCTTAGGCGGCCGGCCTTGCGTCCGGTCAGCACCTCTATACCCTGATCGATCGTTGCGATGGCATAGACGGCAAAGCGGCCCGCCGCCACCGCCCTGACCACGTCGTCCCGCAGCATCAGATGATCCACATTGGCCTTGGGGATCAGCACGCCCTGCTCGCCCGTCAGACCGCGTGCCTGGCACAGATCAAAGAAACCCTCGACCTTTTCATTCACGCCGCCGATTGCCTGTACCTCGCCATGTTGGTTGACCGAACCGGTCACCGCGAAAGCCTGGTTGATTGGCAGTTCGGACAGTGCGGACAGCAGGACGTAGAGCTCCGCTGACGAGGCGGAATCGCCATCGACACCGCCATAGGACTGCTCAAACACCAGACTGGCGGACAGGGACAGCGGATGGTCCGCCGCATAGCGTGCGCCCAGATAGCCTGACAGGATCAGAACACCCTTTGAATGCAGCGGGCCGCCCAGATCGACCCGCCGTTCAATATCGATCACCTCGCCATTGCCGATGCGCACGCGGGCGCTGATGCGGCTGGGCTTGCCGAAAGCGTGATCGCCCATGTCATAGACCGCCAATCCATTAATCTGGCCAACCTTAGCCCCCTTGGTATCGATCATAATGGTGTCCCGAAGGATCGCTTCCCGCATCCGATTGGCCACCCGGTCGACGCGCCGAACCTGAGCGTCCAGCGCCGTTTGCACATCCGCCGCCGTGATCGTCATTCGGCCGCCCTGCCGGGCCCAATAGTCGGCCTCTTTCAGCAGATCGCCGATACGACCGATTTGCAGGGACAGCTTTTTTACATCCCCCGCCATTCGGGTGGCCCGGTCGATGACCTGGGCGACGGCGCCCTTATTCAGGGGGCGTAAATCATGGCGTCGGGCGACCATGGCGATCAGCCGGGCGAATTGCATGACCCCGCCGCTACGATCCATGTTCTCGTCAAAATCCACCGCGACCTTAAACAGGCTGTCGAAATCCGGATCATTTTGACACAACAGGTAATAGATCTGCCGCTCGCCGATCAAAACGATCTTCACATCAAGCGGGATTGGTTCCGGCTCCAAGGACACAGTACTGACCAGGGACAGCATCTCGCCAGGGGATTCGATCTTGATGGAATTGCCGCGCAAAACACGTTTCAAAGCTTCCCAGGCATAGGGTTGCTGCAATAGGCGCACGGCGTCGACGATAAGGTAACCGCCGTTGGCATGATGCAGGGCGCCTGGCTTGATCAAGGTGAAATCGGTCAGCAGCGCGCCCATTTCGGATTGATGTTCGACCCGCCCGATCAGGTTGGCGTAACTGGGCGATTCTTCCGTGATGACCGGCGCGCCGCGGCCAATGCCGTCGCCGACCATGACGTTGACGGCATAGCGGCGCAAAGCGGCGGCTTGTCGGCTGGCAGGGGAGGGGCCCATCGCCGGTCCGCCGGCGGTTGTCGGGGGCATCTGTGGCATTGGCGCCGGGGCTTCGGCAAGGGCGGCGTCGCCGGCCAAAAAAAGATCGACGTGATCGCCAATATCCCGCTCCACCGCCGCGATATATTTCAGGGCCGGTTCCAATCCCGAATAATTATCCCGCAACCGCCCGATCAATTGCGAATAGGCCATGGAGGTGATTTGCTTGTCGAGCTCGCGGATGCGCCGCCGCCTTTCCCGCTCCCAATCGGGCAATTGCTGCACGGCTGCCTGCAAACGGGCCTGCAGTTCCTCGATATCGGTTTCGTATTTTTTTCGCGCCAATTGCGGCAACTTGTTGAATTCCTCCGGCGGCATGACCTCGTTGCCCTTGGCCGGCGCCAAGGCCAACCCCATGGGTGTACGGACAAGCGCCAAGCCACGCTTTCGCGCTTCTTCCTGTATGGCGCCGAAGGAGGCTTCCTGGCGCTCCTTGAATTCTTCCTGAATGGCCTCGTGGCGGGTCTTGTATTCATCGGTCTGAAATGCGGCCGGAATGGCGATCAGCAATTCCTCGATCAGGCGTTTCATATCCTGACGCAGTGTTACGGCCCGACCATGGGGCAGGCGCAGAGCGATCGGCTTGTGGGCTGTTTCGAAGTTGTTGACATAGGCCCAGTCGTCGGGCGGGGATTTCTTTTTGGCCTGTCCCTCCAAGAAACGGCGAACGACCGTATGCCGCCCCGTCGCCCGTGGCCCCAATACGAACAGGTTATATCCGTCTTGCTCTATACCGATGCCAAAGGACAGGGCCTCCACGGCGCGCGGTTGGCCTAAAACCGTATCCAGGTCGCGCAATTCCGACGTGGTTTGAAACCGCAGTGAGGCAGGGTCGCAGCGGCGACTGACCTGGTTGGCCCGCAACGGCTTGATGGGCATATTCTATTACCTCATTTCGACGGTACAAAATTGGCGGGTAATTTCGTAGGTACGGTTACAGCATGCTTCCATTACGATACGGGACATAACCATATCGCCGCCCCTTTCCCTGCGCTTACCCGGTCTTTCCATCTTTGCCATAGACCAGCCAATAAACCATGGCTACCAACAACCCGCCGCCGACGATATTGCCAATTGTGACCATAAACAAATTGGCCCCATAACCCGACAGGGTGATCAGTTCCGATCCCGCGAACCAGCCGGCCGGGATCAAATACATGTTGGCCACCGAATGCTCGAAACCCAGGGCGACAAAGGCCGATACAGGGAAAATGATGGCGAAAATCTTGCTGACAACCGAGCGAGCCGCGAAGCACAGCCATACCGCCAGACAGACCAGCACGTTGCACAGGACGCCTCGGACGAAGGCCTCCATTGGCGCCAGGGCGACCTTGGCCTCCGCCACCCGCATGGCCGTGGCCGCCACCGCGCCATCGGCAAATCCGTGGATCCCCGACAGATGCACCGCCACCGACAGGGCCGAGGCGCCGACAAAATTTCCGAGATAGACCAACGCCCAGTTTCGCAACAGGGCCCCGGCCGTGATTTTGCCGTCGGACCAGGCGAAGACAATTAGATTGTTGCCAGTAAACAATTCGGCGCCGCCGACGATGACCAGAATAAGGCCCAATGAAAATGCCATGCCGCCAAGCAGGCGCTCGGGCCCAAATCCCAGACCGCTGTTCGTGATGACCACTTCGTAAAGCACCGCGCCCAGGGCGATGAATGCTCCTGCGAGGACCCCCAGTACCAACGTGGGCATGGTGGCAAGATTTGCCTTCGCGATACCGGCGGTCTCTACCCGCTGCGCGATTTGCCGCGGTGCATAAGCATCGACGCTGTTTGGCTCTGTCATCTTTCCACCCAATCCGGCAACCGATCAGCGGCATCGCGTCTCGGTCAGGGATTCGCAATCTGATTGAATGCTAGCAGATAAATGATGTTAGGGAATTGTTCCAATGCAAAACGGCAAATCCCTTGGCGAGCGATGGCCGTTGCAAATTTGACGTCGCGGATTAACCGCCATCGCCGGTCAGGCGCATATTACTAAGATGCAGGATGCCATCCACGGTCTTGAATGATCCCCACGGCGTTTCGTTCTCCTGAAATGGCGGATAGTCGAATTCGCAGGCCCACTCATTTTCAAAGAACAGATCCCACAGGCCGGCATGAATGTCGGCGCCGTGTGTACCGATGTGCAGGCGTTTGACCCGGGCATTCAGCATTTCGATGGCCGGTTCGATGACACTATCCTCTGCGCCCTGGATGTCGATGTCCATCAAATCCACATGGGTCAGGGGACCCAGAATATCGTTCAGCGGCATGGCGGAGACATAAGCGTAGTCGAACAAATCTTCCCCCGCATCGCTGTTGTAGGGGATTTTCATGCCGCATCTTCCGCCCATCAAAAGGTTCTTCAGAACCTTCTCGCTGGCGCCCATATCGATGATCCGCTCTATGATGACGTCAAGGTTTTCGGGGGTGACGTTGCCGTTGAAGTACACGCCGGCCCCTTGCATGAACAATATCGGGTCGGTGTCGACGGATACAGCGGCGTTTATCAGCCAATGGTCCTTTGGGTCGATGCCATTCGCGGCAAGGTGCCGCTTGGCCCATTGAAAATGGGTTGGCTCGGCCTCGACGATGACCAATTGGCTGGGCATGGGATTGAGCGACTGTAGAAGCTGGTGCGCATCGACCGATCGGGCCGCATAACCGCCGCCCAATTCGATCATCACGAAGCGGTCCCTGGCCGCCCGTACCGCCTCGTGAATTGCCGCGAATTCAAAAAATGTCTCGCCGTCCGCCACTGTCGGCAGGCGTAGCCCGGTGCTTGCATCGTCACAGTCAAGTTGCACATTGGATGGGTGATGCCGTTCGACAAATTCCAGATCGGTCATGACGCCAAGGAAGTTGGCAAAACTGCCCTCCGCGCAGTCGCCGCGCCATGGCGCCAGGCCGGAAAATGTATCCACCAAGGGACCCAGGTTGTTCATCGATTTCTCCCCGATCAATCGTAGGGGGCAGTATCGGGAACTATGGTTAATGGTGCCTTAAGCCGAGATCTGAATATCCAGCCAGCCGTGAGGCGTTGTGGTCGCTCGATCTCCCTCTCGGAGCAGGACATTCGTGGTTTCGGAAACCACCAGCGCCGGCCCGGTAATTTGCTGGCCCGCCGACAGGCGGTCGAAATCGTAAACTGGCGCCTCCAGCCATTGCCCGAGGTAGATGCGCCGTTGGCCCAGGGGCGGCGTATCGGCGCCGGCCGCCATCAAGGGTTCCTCCGGCAAGGCGGGCAGGGCGCCGATGGTGGCGATACGGGCATTGATCAGAACCGGGTCTTGGTCTTTCAGGCTGTATGCGTAAAGCGTCTCGTGCCGGCGTTCGAAGGCCGCCTTTATTTGCTCCAGCAGATCCGGTGCCTCGAAATTGACTTCATCCAGTGGCACGTCGATTTCAAAGATCTGCTCGCCATAGCGCATGTCCGCCGAACGGGCCGTGTGAATATCCCCATCGAACCAATTGGACAGCCTGTTGCGGCCCTCCGCCTCCATTTCCCTGTACAGCTGATTTATGGCGGCGATATCCAGATCGGAGGTGTCGCCGATATGGGTACGGGTAACTTCGAGCCGCAGTTCCGTGGCCAGCATGCCCCAAGCCGACAGGACGGAGGCAATGCGCGGTACCACGACCCGGTTCAGGTTGAGCTGCCGGGCCAGATCCGTGGCATGCAACCCCGCCGCTCCGCCAAAGGCCAGCAGCGCGAAGCGGCGCGGGTCGACGCCCCGGCGCACCGTTGCCAGGCGCACGCCCTCGGCCATTTGCGTGTTGACCACCCGGTGCACGCCCTCGGCCGCCGCGACGCCGTCAATGCCCAGGTCGTCACCTAGTCGGTCCAGAGCCACTGCCGCCGCCACACCGTCCAGCTGCGTTCGGCCGCCCAGGAAATTTTCAGGGTCCAGGTAACCAAGTACTACGGAGGCATCGGTCACTGTCGCCTCCACGCCACCGTTGCCATAACAGGCGGGGCCCGGAACGGCACCGGCGCTTTCGGGGCCCACTTGCAAAAGACCGCCTCTGACGGCCCGGGCAATGGAACCGCCGCCCGCGCCCAGGGTGACGATATCCAGGCTGGGCAGAGCGATGCGCTCATTGGCGATGCGCCGGTCATTGGCCAGGGCGGCCTGGCCGTCAACGATCAGCGAGATATCCGACGATGTGCCGCCCATATCGAAGGGGATCAAATCATCAATGCCCGCCAGCCCGGCCGCATGGCGGGCGCCTGAAACACCGCCCGCGGGTCCGGATAGCACCGTTCCCGCAGCCATGCGGATGGCCTCCGCGATAGGCGCGATGCCGCCGTGGGAAAGCATGATCAGAACCGGACCATCGTAGCCAGACGCCGCGAGAGCCTGTTCCAGGCGGGAGAGGTAGCGCGACAGTATCGGCGCCACATAGGCATTCACCACCGTGGTGGAGACTCGTTCGTATTCCTTGATCTGCGGCAGCACTTCCGAAGACAGGCAGACATGAACATCCGGCAGGGCCTTTGCCAGGATATCCCGCGTGGCTTGTTCGTGCCGGCCGTCGCGATAGGCATGCAGGTAACAGATGGCCACCGAGGTCACTTTTTCCCGGCGAAGGACCCGGATCGCCTTGTTTAACGAGGCTTCGTCCAAGGGCTGGGCAATTGTTCCATCGGCCCTGATCCGCTCCCGCACGCCAAGGCAAAGATGGCGCGGCACCAGGGCTTCCGGCCGGGCCAGACGCAGGTTGTAGCGTTCCGGTTTTAACCCCTCGCGCATTTCCAGAACATCACGGTGGCCTTCCGTGGTCAACAGGCCGACCTTGGCGCCCTTGCGCTCCAACAGGGCGTTTGTGGCGACCGTGGTGCCGTGTACGATGCGGTCGGTATTGGCCAGGAAGGGTCCCAATTCCAATTCCAAACTGGCGGCGACCTGGGCCAGGCCGTGCATGACGCCGATGGATTGATCCTCCGGCGTAGAGGGCACTTTACCCAGTGTCACTGTGCCGTTGTCGTCAATCGCCACCAAATCCGTGAACGTGCCGCCGACGTCGATACCTATACGATACATTTGCTAAACGTCCTTGGCTGCGCGGCGACTGACATAGCCGTTAAGGCGGTCATGGGTTCGGGCGTCCGGGTCGCGTTCCTGGGGTGGTCCCCAGCCGCCGCCGCCCGCCGAATGAACCTCGAATATCGTGCCGGGTAGCACTTCAATGCCCTCCAGTTTGGTGGGCAACACTTTCGCGCGGCGGCCCGGCGCCCGCATCAGATAACGGTGTGGCGCGCCGTCGGCGCCGCCCAGCAGGCCGCAGGCGCCGTGGCGGGCGCCATCACCGGCGGTGTTGGTCTGGCAGACCGTCTCGGTTTCCACATGCAATTCCAAATCCACGCCGCAGCCGCCCGTAAAACGGCCGTCGCCGCCCGAATCCGGTCGATATTCGTGGCGTTGAAAGAACAGCGGGAAGCGCTGCTCGGCGATTTCGACGGAGCCGAATTTCAGGCCGCCCGTGGAATGCCATTCCCCCGAACCATGCCAGCCGTCGCCGCCCGGCGAAGCACCGGCGCCGGGGCGGGCATGAAACATATGCCAGATGAACGGCTTGCCGTTGCGCGGATCCTCGCCCTTTATGGCAATACGGAAACGCCGGCCCCAGCCGGCCATGGCACGGTCGGGGCAGGCTGGCGCCAGGGCCTTGACGATGGCCTCGATCACTTCCTGCGCGCTATGCGACGTGGACAGGGTAACCGGCGCGCCTTCGTTGGCCCAGACCAGGCTGCCTTGTCGGGCGATTACTTTCACCGGCCGCAGGGAACCTTCGTTCTTGGGCGTTTCCGGGTCGAACAAAAACGCCAGCGCCATGGCCACGGCCGATTGCATATTGGCGTGGGATGAATTGATGAAGGAGGTGACCTGATCGTCCGTGGCGGACAGATCAATTTCCAGATCGCTGCCCTGAATGGTGACCTTGGCGCGGATGGCGATATCCTGGTTGCCCCTGCCGTCATCGTCCAGCAGAGCTTCGCCTTCGTAGACGCCATCGGCCCAGGTGGTAATGACGTCGCGGGCCTGACTTTCCGCCGCGTCCAGGATAAAATCGACGGCCTCTACCACAATGTCGGCGCCGAATTCTTCAATCAGGGTTTCCAGGCGGCGCTCGCCCAGGCGGACGGAGCCGATCTGGGCCGCCAGATCACCCTGAAAATCGCGCGGGTGACGCACATTGACCACCAGCATCTGCATCAGATCCTCCCGCAACTCTCCCCGGGCATACAGGCGCAGGGGCGGCACGCGCAGCCCCTCCTGCCAGATTTCCGTGGCGGCGGCGTTGTAGGCGCCGTATGTGGCGCCGCCGATATCCGAGTGATGCGCCCGGTTGACGGTCCAAAACACCAGCTTCTCATTCGCGAAGACGGGGACAAAGGCGGTCAGATCCGGCAAATGGCTGCCGCCATGGTAGGGATCATTCAGCAGAAAGACATCGCCAGGGTGGATGTCCTCGCCGAAAAATTCCACCACGGCTTTAACGGCCCACGGCAGAGCGCCCACATGCACGGGGATATGCTCGGCCTGGGCCACCAGACGGCCGCCGTCGCCGCAAATAGCGGTGGAAAAATCCCGGCTGGAATTCAGGATCTGGGAATAGGACGTACGCAACATGGCCTCGCCCATCTCCTCCGATATGGCCACCAATCGGTGTTGGATAACGGACGCGGTAATTGGATCAACAACGCTCACTTTGTTCCTGCCTCCCTCGTTTCTTATCACCACAGTTTATGTCGTTGGCCAGAGATGGACAACGCCGCTATAGTCAAAATCAGAAATCAGTGAAGCCAGAAATAAAGGGAAACAAAACCATGCGTGAAGCCGTCATCGTCTCAACCGCCCGCACGCCGATCGGCAAGGCCTTTCGCGGCGCCTTCAATGACACCCATATCGTCGACATGGGCGGCCATGTGATCAAACATGCCGTGGAACGGGCCGGCATTGATCCGGCGGAGGTCGAGGATGTGATTATGGGCGCGGCCCGGACCGAGGGCTGCTCAGGCGGCAATGTTGCCCGCGCCTCCGCCATGCGGGCCGGCATGCCGGTCAGCGTGTCGGGCCTGACGGTCAACCGGGCTTGCTCGTCCGGTTTGAACGCCATCGCCATCGCCGCGCGCAACATCATCGCCGATGGCGTTCCCATCGCGGTGGCCGGCGGCTTGGAAAGCGTATCTCTGGTTCAGAACGAACATGCCAACGATTATCGCCGGGTCAATGACTGGCTGGATAGCAACCTGCCGTCCCTTTACGACCCGATGCTGAAAACTGCGCAGACCGTGGCCGACCGCTACAACATCTCGCGTGATGTTCAGGACGAATACGGCCTGCAAAGCCAGCTTCGGACCGCCGCCGCACAGCAGGCCGGCCGCTTCGACGATGAGATCGTCCCCATGCCGACCATCAAGGCCGTGACGGACAAGGAAAGCGGCGAGGTCACGTTTGTCGACACCCTGTTGGAGCATGACGAAGGCATTCGCGCCGGTACCACGCTGGAAGGTCTGCAAGGGCTGAAGGCGGTGACACGGGAAGACGGCCATATCACTGCCGGCAATGCCAGTCAGCTGTCCGACGGCGCCTCGGTCTGTGTCCTGATGAGCGATGAGGAAGCGGCCAAGCGCAATCTGGATGTTATGGGCATCTATCGCGGCATGGTCGTGCATGGCTGCGAGCCGGATGAAATGGGCATCGGACCGGTTTTTGCCATTCCCAAATTGCTGGAACGCCATGGTCTGAGCGTGGATGACATCGATCTGTGGGAGCTGAACGAAGCCTTTGCCGTGCAGGTGCTCTATTGCCGGGACAAGCTGGGCATCGACAATGACAAGCTGAATGTGGATGGCGGCTCCATCGCCGTGGGCCACCCCTTTGGCATGACGGGCTCCCGTCTGACCGGCCATGCTCTGATCGAAGGCAAGCGCCGGGGCGCCAAACATGTGGTGGTGACCATGTGCGTCGGCACCGGCATGGGCGCCGCCGGCCTGTTCGAAATTCCGCAATAGGATCGAGATACCAAAATGGGCCCTTTGCCAGCGCGGCAAAGGGCCCATTTTTTATGAGAAATTGGCGGAAGAGAGTGGGAGTCGAACCCACCAGGCACGTCTAACGCCCCTCAACGGGTTTGAAGCCCGCGCGCAACACCGGAATGCGTTCCCCTTCCACCAGCCAATCTAGGGCCTACCAAGAGGGTGATCAAGGGGCGAGGCCAAATGTGCTATGACCGGGACGAGATAAGTTATTTAGAGTGTGCTCATGACGGATGAAGAACAGCGATTGCAGGTCACGGCGCCGGCGCCGGATTGGTTCAACTGGGCCATCGGGCAGCAGGGCCTCTCGCAACGCGTCGAGTCCGACGGCTGTTCGATTCACTATCTGCTGTGGCAGCCCGACGAGGGGGTAGAGGATCCAGGGAGCATTCTGTTCTTACACGGCGGTGGGGCGCACGCCCATTGGTGGAGCCATATAGCGCCATTTTTCAGATCGGGCTATCGGGTCGCAGCCATGGATCTTTCGGGGATGGGCGATAGCTGCGGCCGGGATGAATACAACGCCACCCTGCGCATGGAGGAAATTCGCGCCGTCATCAAGGATGCCGGTTTGGGACCGAAAACACACCTGGTCGGCCACAGTTTTGGTGGCTTCATGTCCATGCGATATGCAGCAGAATACAGCGAAAGCCTTGCCGGTTTGATCGTCGCTGATTCGCCTTTATATCCCCCCGGCACCGACGATGACCGCCGCCGCCGGGCCAATCCCATGGGCGCCATCCGCCTTTATCCCACATTCGAAGAGGCCGTGGCCCGCTTCCGCCTGCGGCCCCGCCAGCCCTGCGACAATGATTTTATCGTCGAATATATCGCCCGCCATTCCATCAAGGAGGTGGAAGGCGGCTTCACCTGGAAATTTGACACCAACGCCATGGCGGGTAAGCGTTTCGCCGAACCGTTTCATGAACATCTAGCGGCGGCAAACTGCCGCGCAGCCATGTTTCGCGCTGGAAAAAGCGCCCTCGTGACGGACGAAATGGCCCGTTACACAAACCAACTGATGGGCCCGAAGGCGCCCCTGGTGGTTATTCCCGATGCTCATCATCACCTTATTCTGGATCAACCCCTGGCCTTCGTGGCCGCGTTGGCGACTTTGTTGGAAACCTGGAAACGGGAAGATCAACACTAGATTTTGCGGTTCGAGAGTGATTGGGACACAAAATGTCGTTGACAGTCCAAAAACCCTCCCGTAAGACCCTAACCGTCAGTGCATGGACGCGGGATCTAGCAACCGACGCCGGGGACGGCCCGAAGAGATGGCAACATCGCTTCGGGCCTTCTCTTTTCCCACCCTTTGTGGCGTACTGAACAGCGTGAATAAGAGCGAAAATAGCACCTGGATCGGGCGGTCCATGGAACGGGTCGAGGACCCGGCCCTGTTGCGCGGACAGGCCCGGTTCGCCGATGATCTGCCGACGCCGCCGAATGCCTGTCACGCGGCGTTTTTGCGCTCGCCCATCGCCCATGGGGACATTACCGCTATCGATACCACGCGGGCTGAAGCCATGCCGGGTGTCGTCGCGATCATTACCGGGGCGGATATGAAAGCCCATTCCACGCCCTTCATTACCGGGGTCAAGGTGGATGCGCCGCAATATGCCCTGGCAACGGACCGGGTCCGCTATGTGGGTGAACCTGTCGTTATGGTGCTGGCCCGGGACCGTTATCTGGCTGAGGATGCCCTGGACGCGATCAATGTGGCCTATGGTCTGCTGACGCCGGTTATTGATCCGGCGGACGCAGTGGACGCGCAGCCTTTGCACCCCGGCACGGACAGCAATGTCCTGCACGAGCGAAGTTTCTCCTATGGCGATCCGGAAGCGGCCTTCGCCAATGCCGCCCACGTGGTCGCGGGCAATTACAGCTATCCGCGCAATTCCTGTACGCCCATGGAATGCTTCTGCGTCATCGCGGATTACGACCCGGGCGGCGATGCCTTCGAAGTCACGGCGAACTTTCAGGGACCCTATACACTACATACCATCATGGCCCGGTCCCTGAAGGTGCCGGGCAACCGCATGCGCCTGAAGACACCGCCGCATTCGGGTGGCAGCTATGGCGTCAAGCAGGCGGTGTTTCCTTATGTGGTGGCCCTGGGCGTGGGGGCAAGGATCGCCGGGCGGCCCGTGAAATGGTTGGAAGATCGCCTGGAGCATCTGACCGCCGCGACCTCCGCCACCAACCGGGAGACCACGTTGAAAGCGGCCTTGGATGCTGATGGCCGTATTCTGGCCCTGGACTGGGACCAGTTGGAGGATTGCGGCGCCTATTTGCGGGCGCCGGAGCCGGCCACCTTGTACCGCATGCATGGCAATATGACGGGTGCCTATGCCATCGATCATCTGGCGATCCATAACCGGGTCGTGGTGACCAACAAGACGCCCACCGGGCTGATGCGGGGTTTTGGCGGCCCGCAGATCTATTTCCCGCTGGAGAGGCTGCTGGACAAGGCGGCGGCGGAACTGGGTCTGGATCCATTGGAATTGCGCCGGCGCAATCTGGTGCCCGGCACGGCCATGCCCTATCGCACGGCGCCAGGCGCGCTGCTGGATTCAGGGGATTATGAACGCAGCGTGGAACGTGCGGTCCAGGACGGCGGTCTTGCCGATTTGGTCGCCCGCCGCGAGGCCGCCAGGGCCGAGGGGCGCCAATATGGGATCGGCTATTCGGTGGTGGTGGAACCCTCCATTTCCAACATGGGCTACATCACCACGTTGCTGAGCCCGGAGCAGCGGGAGCGTTCCGGCCCCAAGAACGGCGCTCTGGCCACGGCCACGGTCGGTTTCGATCCATCGGGGGCCATTTCCGTGGCCGTATCGTCCGTGCCGCAAGGGCAGGGTCACCGCACGGTCCTGGCCCAGGTGGCGGCGGATGTCTTTGGGTTGGAACCAAAAGACGTGGCCGTTATGACGGAACATGACACCGGCAAGGACGCTTGGTCCATCGCGTCAGGCAATTATTCGTCACGCTTCGCCGGTGCCGTCGCTGGGGCCACCCACACGGCGGCGATGCAATTGCGGGATCGCCTCACCTTGATCGCCGCCGCCGATTTGAACGTCCCGCCTGAAGACGTCGCCTATGGTGAAGGGCGCATTTTTGCCGCGACCAACCCCGATAATGCTC